>JAFHCF010000170.1:0-12446 GCA_048497495.1 Prosthecomicrobium sp. | reverse complement strand
GCGGCTATTCCGCCCGGTACCAAGCGAAAAAGCGCCTATCTCCCCTCACAATTCCGGCGCGGCGACCGTCCCCGGCTCGCTCCGGAACTGCGGGGCGATCGGCACGACGCAGGCCGGCAGTTCCGCCCCCGACGGCGTCGACACCTTGTGGGCGAAGAGGCCGCGCGCCACGTAGTGCGGATCGGCCAGCGCCTCCTCGAGCGTCGCCACCGGCGTGACGCAGAACTCGGTGCCGGCGAGCGCCAGCGCCCATTCCGCGTGGGTTCGCGCGGCCACCTTCGCCGCCACCGCGCCCCGCGTCGCCTCCGCCGTCGCATGGTCGTCGCGCAGCGCCTCGGGCAGGTCGATCAGGTCGCAGAAGGCGCGCCAGAACTTCTCCTCGAGCGCCCCCACCGCCAGGAGCCGCTCGTCCTTCGTCCGATAGAGCGAATAGCGCGGCAGCGAGCCGACGAAGATCGGTTCGCCCGGATCGGGATAGCGTCCGGTCGCCGCCCCTTGCGCCTGGGCGAAGAAGCCGAAGGTGAACATCGCGTCCGCCATGGCGACGTCGATGCGGGTGCCCCTGCCCGTCCGCTCGCGTCCGATCAGCGCCAAGAGGATGTTGATCACCGCCGGGAAGGTTCCGCCGGCGATGTCGGCGGTGAGCGTGCCCGGCGGCGGCGGATCGACCAGGGGCAGCCGCCCGATCGCCAGCGCACCCGTCGTCGCCTGGTAGTTGAGGTCGTGGCCGGGGGCGGCGGCGCGCGGCCCTTTCGCCCCATAGCCGGTGACGGCGCAGTAGATCAGCCGCGGATTGATCGCCGCGAGCGCCTCGTAGCCGAAGCCGAGGCGCTCCATCACGCCGGGGCGGAACTGCTCGACCACCACGTCGGCGCTCTCGATCAGCGGCCGCAGCCGCGCGAAGGCGTCGGCGCTCTTGAGATCGGCGGTGACGATCTCCTTGCCGCGATTGAGCACCGCGTAATAGGCCGACATCGCGCTCCGCCCCTCGCCGAGGATCGGCCCGTGATGGCGCATGTCCTCGCCCTCCGGCCGCTCGATCTTGATCACCCGCGCCCCGGCCTCCGCCAACATCAAGGTGGCGAGCGGACCCGGCAGCAGGGTGGAGAAGTCGAGGACGGTGACGCCCGCGAGCGGGCGCCGATCGGACGCGGCGGTGGTCATGGGCGGCTCCTCGGTTGGTCTCGTCTCTTCGCTCGGATGCGGTCGGCGCTCAGGCCGGTAACGCGGCGGCGCGCGCCAACCCATGCGCCACCAACCGGTCGACGACCTCCGCCCCGCTCACCCCGCTCGCCGCCATCACCTTGGAATACATGCTGATGTCGGTGAACCCGGGAATCGTGTTGAGCTCGTTGATCAGGATGCGCATGTCCGGCGTCACGAAGAAATCGACCCGCGCCATGGCGTCGCAGCCGAGCGCGACGAAGGCCTCCGCCGCCATCGCCCGGATCCGCGCCTCGACCGCGTCCGGCAGTTCGGCCGGAACCTTCAGCGCCGCGCCGTTCTCGTCGACATACTTTGCGTCATAGGAATAGAAACCGTGGCTCGCGGCCGGCACGATCTCGCCGGGGCGGGAGACGAAGAGCGCGCCCCCCACCGCCTCCAGCACCCCGCATTCGATCTCGCGGCCCTCGACGAACTCTTCCGCCAAGAGCTTGCGGTCGTAGCGGAAGCCCTCCGCGAGCGCCGCCTCGAAATCCGCCTCGGCCGCCACCTTGCTGACGCCGACAGAGGAGCCCTGCCGGGCCGGCTTGACGAAGAACGGCAGCCCCAGGGTGCTCCGCAGCGCCGCGAAGCTCGGCGCGGCGCCGTCGAGGAGGGTGAGGGAACGCGCCACCGGCAGGCCCGCCTCGCGCAACAGCCGCTTGGCGACATCCTTGTCGAGCGCCACCGCCGAGCCGAGGATGCCGCAACCGACGAGCGGAACACCCGCCACCTCGGCGAGCCCCTGCACCGATCCGTCCTCGCCGGGCAGGCCGTGCAGCATGGGGAAGAGGGCGTCGATCGTCGCCAGTTCGCGCGGCGCGCCTTGCCCCGGGATCGCCACCATCCGTCCCCGTCCACCCGGTACGAGGCAGATGTCCGGCCCGGTCGTGGGCGCCGCCAGCACGCCGTCGGCGAAGCGGCTCTCCAGCCATCGTCCGTCGCGGGTGACGAAGATCGGAACGACGTCGTATTTCGTCGGGTCCAGCGCGTTCATGACGTTCGTCGCCGAGAGCACGGAGACCTCGTGCTCGGACGAACGTCCGCCGAAGAGCACGGCGATGCGGATCTTGTTCGAGGACGCGGTCATGAAAGCTCCGAGAAAGGTCTGGTCGGGACCACCTGAACGCTGAATTGGACCAGAAGAACGGCGCCGATCGGGCACCGTCGTGTCAGGCCCGTGGCCGCCACCCGCGCCGCCGCCGCCCGCCCCCTCACGGGGCGTAGGGCAACAGGTCGTTGGTCACCAGATAGAGGAACCCGGTGACGGTGACCACCGACACCAGCGTGCCGATCAGCACGATGGTCGAGGCCTGGCTGACGTGCGAATGATACTGCTGGGCGATGACGTAGACGTTGAGCGCCGGCGGCAGGCAGGCCATCAGCACGGCGGTCATCAGCCAAACCCGGTCGAAGCCGCCGATCCAGGTCAGGATGACGAAGACCAGCACCGGGTGGACGACGAGCTTGAGGATCAGCACCACCGGGATCTCGAGCGTGATCCGCTCGACCGGCCTGAGCCCCACCGTCACCCCCATGGCGAAGAGCGCGCAAGGCGCCGCCGCCTGCATCAGGGACGTCAGCATCTTGTCGATGATCACCGGCGGGCGCACCTGCAGCGCCGCCGCCGCCACCCCGACGATGGTCGCCAGGATGAACGGGTGGAGGAAGATCCGCTTGAGGATGACGATCGCCGTCGACCACGGGCTCTGCTTCTCGCCGGCGAGCGCCATCAGGAGCGGCGCCAGGGTGAACAGCAGCGCGTTGTCGAAGCAGAAGACCAGCGCCGTCGGCACCGTCGCCTCCGGCCCGAGCGCGGCGAGCGTCAGCCCCGGCCCCATGTAGCCGATGTTGGAATAGGCCCCCGCCACCGCCACGATGGTGCCGGCGCGCAGGTCGCCCTTGTTGAACAGGATGCCGGCGAACAGCGCGACGGCGAAGACCGCGTAGGTCGAGAACGTCGTCCCGGCGACGAAGGACCATTTCGACAGTTGCTCGATCGGCGTCTTCGACAGGAGCTGGAAGAACAGCGCCGGCAACGACACGTAGACGATGAAGAAGTTGAGCCAGGCGAGCCCCTCCGCCGGCAATCTGCGCCATTTGCCGCAGCCCCAGCCGATGAAGATCAACCCGAAGAAGGGCAGCGCGAGGGAGAGGACCTGTGCCATGAAACGTCGTTCGCGCCTCGGCGGGGCCGGCCCCCGCGCCCTTCTGACCAGACGAGGCGAATCGCACCGCGTCGGTATCGCCAATCGATTGAAGATCGCCGAAATCTAGGAGCAACGCCCCCCCTCCCGTCAACCGGAAGACCACGCAGGGCGCCCATGCGCGAAGCCGAGCCGACCACGGGGGTGGCCGGTCGCCCCCCTCCGTCTCCGACCTCCGTCGACTTGCGCTTCCCCTCACCCCGGCCTAGACCGTTTCAACCGTTTTGCAGTGCAGCGATCGAGGCCGCGCGCGCCCTCGTCCGGAGGCTCCCATGACCACCAAGACCCCCCGCGCCTTCTTCAAGCCGCTCGCCATCGGCGCCCCGGAGCCCTTCCGCGATCTGCCGGTGACGCTGGAGCGGATGATCCATTTCGTGCCGCCGCACATGGAGAAGGTCCGCGCCAAGGTGCCGGAGCTGGCGGGGCGCGTCGACGTCGTCCTCGGCAATCTCGAGGACGCCATCCCCGCCGACCAGAAGCTCAATGCCCGCAAGGGCTTCATCGAGATGGGCAAGGCGACCGACTTCGCAGGCCTGGGCACCGGCCTGTGGACCCGCATCAACTGCCTCAACTCGCCCTGGGTGCTCGACGACGTCGGCGAGATCGTCGCCGAACTCGGCGACAAGCTCGACGTCATCATGCTGCCCAAGGTCGAAGGCCCCTGGGACGTCCACTATCTCGACCAGTTGCTGGCCCAGCTCGAGGCCAAGCACGGGGTGAAGAAGCCGATCCTCATCCACGCGATTCTCGAGACGGCGGAAGGCGTCAAGAACGTCGAGGCGATCGCCACGGCCTCCCCGCGCATGCACGGCATGAGCCTCGGCCCCGCCGATCTCGCCGCCTCGCGCGGCATGAAGACCACCCGTGTCGGCGGCGGCCACCCCGAGTATCAGGTGCTCCAGGACGCCGACGGCGACGCGCCGCGCACCCGCTTCCAGCAGGATCTCTGGCACTACACCGTCGCCAAGATGGTCGACGCCTGCCAGTCGGCCGGCATCAAGGCCTTCTACGGCCCGTTCGGCGACTTCTCCGATCTCGCCGCCTGCGAGGCGCAGTTCCGCAACGCCTTCCTGATGGGGTGCCTGGGCGCCTGGTCGCTGCACCCGACCCAGATCGACATCGCCAAGCGGGTGTTCTCGCCCGACCCCAAGGAGGTCGCCTTCGCCGCGAAGATCCTCGACGCCATGCCCGACGGCTCCGGCGCGGTGATGATCGACGGCAAGATGCAGGACGACGCCACCTGGAAACAGGCCAAGGTCATCGTCGACCTCGCCCGCCTCGTCGCCTCCAAGGACCCCGAACTCGCCGCCGTCTATGGTCTTTGAGCCCGTACTCGACATCGTCGCCGGGCCTTCGCGCCCGGCGCGGCACCGTCGATGCAATATGTCCGTCCGCGCATAATGGGCATCGGATTGCCCTTCTCCGTGGTAAATCGTCGGTCAAACCCGCAATTCGAGTGCTTCGAGACACGAATTTCGCTTCATCGATGCGCGAATCCGTATTTTTGCTGCAGTGCGAACTTGACTCGCGACACGGCCCCGTGGCTTTTGGATGGCCGGTCTTCGCGGCCGTCGAGGCCGAAGAACGGGAGAGCCGAGTGACGTTCGAGCATTCGACGAGCGAAAAACGGATCCGCAACGCCAAGTTCGGCATCGGGCAGGTCGTGCGGCACCGGGTCTATCCGTTCCGGGGCGTGATCTTCGACGTCGACCCGGTCTTCTCCAACACCGAGGAATGGTGGCAGGCGATCCCCGAGGACGTGCGTCCGACCCGGGACCAGCCCTTCTACCATCTCTACGCCGAGAACGCCGAAAGCGAATACGTCGCCTACGTCTCCGAGCAGAACCTCGTCGCCGACGACACCGGCGCGCCGCTGCGCCATCCCCAGATCGACGAGACCTTCGTGCGCACCCCCGACGGCCATCTGGTGGCCCGCCATCAGGCGGTGAACTGAGGCCCGGACCCTCCGCCCCCGTCAGCGCAGGCGCGCCCGCAGCTCCCGCAGGCGCCCGTTGATCTCGCCGATCGCCATCGGCGCGGCGACCGAGATCGCCGGATCGCGCGAATAGCCGAAACAGTCGAAGTCGTCGGCGAAGGCCTCCTCCATCAACAGTCGCGCCGTGGCGTCGTAATATTCGGCGACCGGCAGCGTCCGCCGGAGCCCCTCGCCCGAGCCTTCGTTGAACGCCTGGATCTCGGCCCATTCCGCCGCCCGCGCCGGAAACCGCGCGGTCAGCAGGCCGCGCAGATCCGCCTCGAAGGTCTCCATGTGGAGGATCTCGTCATAGTCGAAGCCCCGGCCGAGCGGCGCCGCCGCGTGCCAGGCCATCGGCATCCAGTGGATGTCGGGCTCGATCGGCGTCCCCAGCCGGATGGTGTCGCGCACCAGGACGGCGAAGCGACGGAAGGCGGCGAGCGGATCGTCCGCCGGATCGATGCCATGGGCCGCGACCGCCGCCCGCAGCGCCGGCTTGCCATACATCACGCCGTCCGGCTGCGGATTGGCGATCTTGTCGAAGAAGGCGGAGAGCACCCGCGCATAGGGATTGCGCACGAAGGTGAAGCGATGGTGCGGCCGACACATCAGCCTGAGGCGAGCGGCGAGCCCGCGCTTGCGCGCGTTGACGATGCCGTCGTCGGCGCGATGGATGATGCCGTCGTAGAACGCGCCGGTGCCGACCCGATAGAGGTATTGCTTCAGCGTGCTGCAACCGCATTTGGGGATCTCGGCATAGGCCAGGTCCCCGGCGGTGGACAAGAACAATCGGCTCTTCATGAGAAGACCGAAACACGGACTCCGGGCCCGTGCCACAGAAACCAGGTTTCTCCAGTTTTCGAATTGTTTCTGAAGTTTCCATACGAGCCGTGAGAGCTGACTTTGCGGCAGACGCGTGGTGATCGCCACGAATCTGCCGCATCATCCGATCGTCTTCAGGGCCAAGACCGCCGCGGAAGCGCGGTTCTCCACGCCGAGCTTGGCATAGACCTGCTCGAGGTGTTTGTTCACGGTGCGTGGGGAGAGGCCGAGGATGTCGCCGATGTCGCGGTTCGACTTGCCGCGCGCGATCCACAGCAGCACCTCCGCCTCGCGGCCGGTGAGCGCGAAGCGCCGGCGCAGCGCCGCCTCCTCGCCGCCGACCTCGTCGGAGGTCAGGCGGAAGAGGAATTCGTCCTCGCCGGTGCGCCCGAGCATCGCCAGACTGACGCGGCGCCCCTCGCCCGCCCCCATCGCGATCGCGCCCTCGCCCGCGCCGGTCGCCCGCCGGGCGATCTCGGCGCGCACCGCGTCGGGCAAGACCACCGCGCCGCCGTCGGAGGGCGCCACTTCCGCCAGGAGCCGCGCCGCCTGCGGCGTCGCCCAGGCGACCGCCCCGGTCGCGTCGGTGGCGAGCAGGAAGCGCCCGGCGGTGTCGAGCGCCATCCGGGCGGAGCGTTCGCGCCGGGCATTGGCGAGATGGACGCGGATGCGTGCCGTCAGTTCGTCGAGAATGATCGGCTTGGTGACGTAGTCGACGCCACCGGCCTCCAGCCCCTCGACGATGTGCTCGGTCTCCGAAAGACCGGTCATGAACAGGATCGGCACGTCGGCGGTCGCCGAGAGCCGCTTCAAGCGCCGACAGGTCTCGAACCCGTCCATCCCCGGCATCACCGCGTCCATCAGCACCACGTCGGGGGTGATGCGCTCGACGATCGACAGCGCCTGTTCACCGCCCGTCGCCACCAGCACCATGGCGCCGCCCGCCTCCAGCGCCTCGGTGAGGAAGCCGAGCGTGTCGGGATTGTCGTCGACCACGAGGACGATGTCGCGGGTGGCGGAGGCATCACGCATCGTTGTCGAACCCCTCCAATTCGGCCACCACCCGGGCCATGTCGAAATCGGCGAGCGCCCGCCGCGCCTCGACGACACGCGGATGGAGCCGAGCCCCGCCCTCGCCGAGGCGCGTCTCGATCGCCGTCAGCTTCTGCTCGAGGCCGCGAGCATAGCCGATGTGGGCGAGCCGCAGCATCTCCTCGATCTCGCCCCGCGTCGGCGCCGCCGCCGCCACCGTCGGCGCCGTGGCGAGGGGGGCGACGGGAGGCGGCGCGTCGCGCCATTCGAGGTCGAGTTGAACCTGGAGAATATCGAACAGCCGGCGCAGGTCGAAGGGCTTGGCGAGCGCGTCGTCGTGCGGCGCCTCCTCCCCCGACGGCGGCTGGGTCTCGCCGACATTGGCCGACAGGATGACGATCCGCGCCTCGGCGAAGCCGCCCGCGCGCAGCCGTCGGGCCACCTCCCAGCCGTCCATGCCGGGCATCGAGATGTCGAGAAGGAAGAGATCCGGCCGGATCTCCGCCGCCAGCCGCAGCGCCGCCGGCCCGTCCTCGGCCTCCAGCACGGCGAAGCCGAGCGGCTCCAGCACCTCGCGCACCAGATCGCGGTGCTCGGCGTGATCGTCGACCACCATGACGGTGCGCCGCCGCCCCTCGTAGCCCCAGCGCGGCAGCGGGATCGCCGCCGGCGCCGCCGCGTGCGACCGCACGCCGAGATGCATGCGGACGCGGAAGCGGCTGCCCTCGCCGGGGACGCTGTCGACCCGGATGTCGCCGCCCATCAGGGTGGCGAGCATCTTCGAGATGGTCAGCCCGAGCCCGAGCCCCGGCGCCCCCTTGGCCGCCCGGCCGCGCTCGAAGGGCTCGAAGATCAGGCCGATCTCGCCTTCCGGTATGCCGCGCCCGGTGTCGGTGACGGTGAAGGTGGCGATCTCGTGCCGCATGTTGACGTCGAGGGTGACCGCCCCCTTGTCGGTGAACTTGATGGCGTTGGAGAGCAGGTTGACCAACACCTGCCTCAGCCGCTTCTCGTCGCAGACCACCACCTCCGGCAGTCGGGTCGGCCGGGTGAAGCGGAACTCGAGCCCCTTGGCCTCGGCCTGGAAGCGGACCATCTCGACCAGTTGGTCGAGGAAGTCGGCGAGCCGGATCTCGTTGCGGGCGAGCTCCAGCCGCCCCGCCTCGATGCGGCTGATGTCGAGGAGCCCGTCGATCAGGCCCGACAGATGCTCGGCCGAGCGCCGGATCACCTTGACCGAATTGGCCCGGGTCGGTGACAGACCGGCGTCGCGCTCCAGCACCTGGGCATAGCCGAGCACCGCGTTGAGCGGCGTCCGGAGTTCGTGCGAGAGGCCGACGAGGTAGCGGCTCTTGGCGGAATTGGCGGCTTCCGCCGCTTCCTTGGCCTTCTGCAATGCCGCGTCGGTGCGCTCGTGGGCGGCGATCTCGTCGAGCAGCAGGCCGGTCTGGCGCGCCGATTCCTCCTGCGCCACCCGCCGGCTCTCGTGCGCCAGGACGAAGAACCACGCCACCACGCCGGCGACGATCAGCAGCACGAAGAAGGCCGCCCAAAGGGCGCGCGTCAGCGCCGCCTCGACCTCCGGCGTGCCCACCGCCGACTGGAAGTGGATGACCAGCAGGACGAGCCCGATCGCCGCGGTGATCAGCGTCAGGATGGCGAGATATTCGACGAAGCGCGGCCCCACCAGCCGCCCGATCCGCTTCGGCAACAGCGCCTCGATGGCGCCGCGCGCCTGCGCCGACATCCGCGCCTGCGGCTTGCACAGGTCGTGGCAGCGGGCGTCGAGCGAGCAGCACAGCGAGCAGATCGGCGCGTCGTAGGCCGGGCAATGGGCGCTGTCCTCCGGTTCGAACGCGTGCTCGCACACCGAACAGCGGATGGTGGCGAGGTTCTTCCATTCGCTCTTCGGCCGCCGCGCCAGATACCACCGCCCGCCGGTCGCCCAGGCGATGGCGGGGGCCGTGACCAGCGCCGTGACCAGTGCCACGAAGGGGGCGAAGGCGCGGGCGATCTCGCCGAACTGGCCGGTGGCGGCGACGAGCGCCAGCCCGGTGGCGACCACCATCGACCCGACCCCGACCGGGTTGATGTCGTAGAGATGGGCCCGCATGAACTCGATGCCCGGCGGCGCCAGGCCCAGGGGCTTGTTGATGGCGAGATCGGCGGTGATGGCGCCGAGCCAGGCGACCGCGACGATGGCGAAGAGCCCGAGCGTCTTCTCCAGCGCCTCGTAGATACCGAGTTCCATCAAGAGCAGCGCGATGGCGACGTTGAACACCAGCCACACCACCCGCCCGGGGTGGGAATGGGTGACGCGCGAGAAGAAGTTCGACCAGGCGAGCGACCCGGCATAGGCGTTCATCACGTTGATCTTGAGCTGCGACACCACCACGAAGGCGGCGGTGAGCACGGTCGCCGCCTGCGTCGACGGCAGCATGTACTGGAACGCCACCTGATACATGTAGGCCGGCTCGCCGGCGTGGCTTTCGGCCACCCCCCATCTGAGCGCGATCACCGCGAGCAACGACCCGGCGAAGAGCTTGGGCAGCCCGAGGACGATCCACCCCGCTCCGGCGAAGAAGACGCCGAGCCGATGCGCCGCCCGCGCCAGACCCGCCGCGATTCCGCGGCCCCCGGTCTTGCCCCCGACCTCCGCCGGCAGGAAGCGCAGGAAATCGACCTGCTCGCCGATCTGCGGCATCAAGGCCAGGATCACCGAGGAGGCGAGGCCGAAGCGGACGACATCGAACTCCTCGAGGAAACTGCCGGGCAGGCCGCCGCGCACCGTCCCGCCGAATTGCCACCAGGCGGAAAACTGGGCCGGATCCTTCCAGGCGATGAAGACGAAGGGCGCGATGTTGAGGACGATCCAGAACGGCTGCGTCCACAACTGGAAGCGCGAGATCGCGGTGATGCCGTAGACCACCAACGGGATGACGGCGAGCGCCGACAGGATGTAGGAGGCCCACAGCGGGATGCCGAAGGCGAGTTCCAGCGCCGACGACATGATCGACGCCTCGATGGCGAAGAGGATGAAGGTGAAGCTGGCGTAGATCAGCGACGTCACCGTCGAGCCGATGTAGCCGAAGCCGGCGCCGCGCGTCAGAAGATCGATGTCGACGCCATGGCGCGCCGCGTAGCGGGCGATCGGCAGGCCGGTGACGAGGAGAATGATCGACACCGCGACGATCGCCGCCGCCGCGTTGACGAAGCCGTGGGCGAGCGTGATCGCCCCGCCGATCGCCTCCAGCGCCAGGAACGAGATCGCCCCGATGGCGGTCTGGGCGACGCGCGGCGCCGACCACCGCCGGGCGCTCTTGGCGGTGAAGCGCAGCGCGTAATCCTCGAGCGTCTGATCGGCGACCCAGCGATTGTACTCGCGCCGGACGGGAAGAATGCGCTGCTGGCCTGCCATCGGATTTCCGTATCGTTCCCGCACGTTGCGCCGAACCGGGAGCAAGTTCCGTGCAAACGCCCCCGGGCGGGTTCGCCGGCCGTAGGGCGCAATAGGCGAAGCCGTATTGCGCCGTGCCCCATGCAGGCTCCAGGCGTGGTCCTTCCGAACCCGCAGCCCTCTCGCCTCGATCCGAAGCGATTGTCTGCATGATAGAATCGTGAGTTCGGAATGGCGGGGCGCCGCTGCGTCCGACGTCTCGCACCTGCGGCCGAGACGCCCCCGGCGGAATACGGCTTCGCCTATTCCGCCCTACGTGTCGCCTAGTTTTTGGGCATCACATCGCCTAATCCTCGAGCATGTCGAGATCCTGCGCAGAACCTACGTCAGACGACGTATATGGCGCGGCGCAACATGGCCCCCACACTCGGGTCCAACGAGCACGACGACCGGGCTCGTGGATCGAGTTCAACGCTCTGGGGGAGTGTGAATATGTCGAAGACCCATTCCGATGTGATGACCCGCCGCGCCTTCGGCGCCCTCGTCGGGGCCACCATCGCTTCCGGCACCTTCGCCGGTCCGGCCGCGGCCGCCGACACCATCAAGGTGGGCATCCTGCATTCGCTCTCGGGCACCATGGCGATCTCCGAGACGACGCTGAAGGACACCATGCTGTTCCTCATCGCCGAGCAGAACAAGAAGGGCGGCGTCCTCGGCAAGCAGCTCGAGGCGGTGGTCGTCGACCCGGCGTCGAACTGGCCGCTGTTCGCCGAGAAGGCCCGCGAGCTGATCACCAAGGACAAGGTCTCGGCCGTGTTCGGCTGCTGGACCTCGGTGTCGCGCAAGTCCGTTCTGCCGGTGTTCAAGGAACTCAACAACATCCTCTTCTACCCCGTCCAATACGAGGGTGAGGAATCCGAGCGCAACGTCTTCTACACCGGCGCCGCGCCGAACCAGCAGGCGATCCCGGCCGTCGACTACCTGATGTCGAAGGACGGTGGCGAAGTGAAGCGTTGGGTGCTCGCCGGCACCGACTACGTCTATCCGCGCACCACCAACAAGATCCTCGAGGCCTACCTCAAGGCCAAGGGCGTCGCGGCGGAAGACATCATGATCAACTACACGCCGTTCGGTCACTCCGACTGGCAGACCATCGTCTCCGACATCAAGAAGTTCGGCTCCGCCGGCAAGAAGACCGCCGTGGTGTCGACCATCAACGGCGACGCCAACGTGCCCTTCTACAAGGAACTCGGCAACCAGGGCGTCAAGGCGACCGACATCCCGGTGGTGGCCTTCTCGGTCGGCGAAGAGGAACTCGCCGGCATCGACACCAAGCCGCTGCTCGGCCATCTCGCCGCGTGGAACTACTTCCAGTCCGTCAAGGACCCGGCGAACGACGCCTTCATCGCCAAGTGGAAGGAATTCACCAAGAACCCGAAGCGCGTCACCAACGACCCGATGGAAGCCCATGTCATCGGCTTCGCCATGTGGGTCAAGGCGGTCGAGAAGGCCGGCTCCGTCGATCCCGACAAGGTCATCGACGCGCTCCCCGGCATCCAGGCGCCGAACCTGACCGGTGGCATGTCGATCATGCTTCCCAACCACCACATCACCAAGCCGGTGCTGATCGGCGAGATCAAGGCCGACGGCCAGTTCGACGTGGTGTGGAAGACCAAGGACCTCGTTCCCGGCGACGCCTGGACCGACTTCCTGCCCGGCTCCAAGGATCTCGAGTCCGACTGGGTCAAGCTCAAGTGCGGCAACTACAACACCGTCACCAAGAAGTGCGGCTGATCGCTCCCGTCGTCTG
>JAFHCF010000169.1:0-8035 GCA_048497495.1 Prosthecomicrobium sp. | reverse complement strand
TAGTCGAGCGGCTGGACCGCGCCGCCGCGCGGGTCGAGCCAACCGCCGAAATAGGCCTCGCTGCCGATCGCCTCCGCCGCCTCGCTCCGATCGAGCGGGCGGGCGCCGGTGACCCCGCGCTTCTGCCACTGGCCGCAGCGGCGCTTCACCGTCTCGACCGCGGCGGCATCGTAGGCGCCCTGGATCCAGCCCTCGCGCCGGTGCGGCACGTCGAGACCGAAACGGGCGATGCGATCGAAGACGGCGTCGGCGGTGGAACCGGCGAAGCCGGTCAGCGCCCGCCCGCCTTCGACGCCGAACATCGCGTCCATCTCGTCGGGATCGTACTTGAGCCCCGGGATGACCTGACCACCGTTGCGGCCCGAGCCGCCCCATCCCGGTTCGCGCGCCTCGAGTACCACCACCCGGACACCGGCGGACGCCAGTTCGAGGGCCGCGGTGGAGCCGGCGAAGCCGGCGCCGACGATCACCACGTCGGCGACCGTGTCGCCGTCGAGGGGCGGATAGAGGGGCGTCCGACGCGCGGTGGCGTACCAGAGCGACGGGTCGAGCGGGAACAGGGGAGCGGACATGCGCGGAGACCTCGCGGGGACGGAGCGATGGCGCCGCGGCCGATCAGACGTGATCGATCACGCGACGCAGGAAATCCTGGGTGCGGATATTCTGCGGCCGGACCAGGACCTCGTCGGCCCGGCCCTCCTCGACGATGCGGCCGCCGTCGAGGAAGAGAACGCGATCGGCGACGTCGCGGGCGAAGGCGATCTCGTGGGTGACCACCATCATGGTCATGTGCTCCTCGGCGAGCCCGCGGATGACCGCCAACACTTCGCCGACCAGTTCGGGGTCGAGCGCCGAGGTGGGTTCGTCGAACAGGATCGCCTTGGGCTGCATGGCGAGAGCCCGGGCGATGGCGACGCGCTGTTGCTGGCCACCCGACAGTTGGGCGGGGTGGACGGAGGCCTTTTCGGCGAGGCCGACGCGGTCGAGCAATGCCAGAGCGCGCTCGCGAGCCTCGGCGCGCGGCTCCTTCTTCACCCAGATCGGCCCCTCGGTCACGTTCTCGAGCACGGTTCGGTGCGGGAACAGATTGAACCGTTGGAACACCATCGAGACATGGGTGCGCACGTCGACGATCGAGCGAGCCGCGCGATCGACCCGGATCCCGTCGAAGGTGATCGTGCCCTTCTGATGGGATTCCAACCCGTTGATGCAGCGCAGGATGGTGGATTTGCCGGACCCCGAGGGACCGATCAGACAGACCACCTCGCCCTTGCTCACGGTGGCGTCGATGCCCTTGATGACCTCGAGCGGGCCGTAGCTCTTGTGGACGTCGCGCAGCTCGATCATCGCCGCCCCCCCGAGTTCGCCTTCTCCAGCCGCGCCACCAGGAGGATCAGCGGGATGCACATCACCAGGTAGAGGATCGCGACCAGCGAGAAGATCGTCGTGTTCTTGAAGGTGGAGGAGGCCAGGAGCTTGCCCTGGAGGGCGAGCTCGGCGACCGTGATGGTCGAGGCCTGCGACGAGTCCTTCAGCATCATGATCATGGTGTTGCCGTAGGGCGGCACGACGATGCGGAAGGCCTGAGGCAGGATCACCCGGCGCAGGGTCATCCACCAGCCCATGCCGATCGACTGGGCGGCTTCGACCTGGCCATGGTCGATCGCCTCGATGCCGGCGCGGAAGTTCTCCGCCTGATAGGCCGAATAGGCGATGCCGAGGCCGATGATCGCCGCCTGCATCGCCGTCAACGTCACGCCGAACTCGGGCATGACGAAGTAGATGTAGAAGAGCTGGACGATGATCGGCACGCCACGGATGAAGTTGATGAAGACGACCGCGATGCCGTCGAGCCAGCGGTTGCCGGAGATGCGCATCAGCGCCCAGACCAGACCGAACAGCGTCGACAGAACCAGCGATCCGAGGGTGACGAGAATGGTCGCCCAGACGCCTTCCATCAGGATCGGCGTGAACTCCACCGCGTCATTGAAGAAGTTCTGCAAGCTCGGATCCCCCGTGCGGCCGGACTCCCGGAGCGAACCGAGCGCCCGGCCATCGAAGACTTCAACGCATCGGTGGAACGAAGGACCCGATCACAGGCCCCACTTCTTCAAGATGGCGGCGAGGCGGCCGTCGGCCTTGATCTTGGCGATCGCCACGTTGAACTTGGCGCGGCGGCCATCGTCGCCCTTCTTGAGGCCGATGGCGATCTCGCCCATGACCACCGGCACGTAGGTCGTCGCGGCGCGCACGCCCGGGAAACTGCCCTTGCCGATGTGGTAGGCGGCGATCGGATAGTCGGCGAAGCCCGCCTTGATGCGGCCGGCGCCGACGTCGCGGACGATGTCGGCGATGGTGTCGTAGACCTTCACCTCGGCGAAGACGCCGGCCTTCTTCAAGGCGTCGTAGAAGGCGGTGCCGCCCTGCACGCCGACGACCTCGCCCTTCAGGTCGTCGAAGCTCTTGTAGTCCTTGGTGTCGGTCTCGGCGACGATCAGGCCTTCGCCATAGCCGTAGACCGTGTCGGTGAAGTCGATGACTTCCTTGCGGGACGCGGTGGCGAACATGGCGGCGGAGATCACGTCGATCTTGCCGGAGGTCAGCGAGGCGATGAGGGCGGAGAAGGCCAGCGGCTCGACGGTGACGGTGTCACCGCTCTCCTTCGCCACCTCGGCCATGATGTCCACCATCACACCCTGGATGGTGTTGGTCTTGGTGTCGAGGAAGGTGAAGGGAACGCCGGTCGGGGTCGAGCCGACCTTGAGGGCATCGGCCGCTGCGAACGGCGTCGCCGCCATTCCCAAGGCGAGAGCGAGACATGAAATCAGGGACGCACGCTTGATCATGGTGAACTCCTCGGGGGGACGGATTCCGGTGATCGGTTGTGTCGGCTACTGATTTTCATATATATGAAAGCCACCACATGGGCAATAAATTTTCATGATGATGAAAAAGGCACTACGCACAAACACCACTCCGCCGGACGAGGAAATGGTGGCGTCGGAAGAGGCACTGTGCCGTCGGCTCCGCGCCGCCCGCAAGGCGCACAAGTTCTCCCTGACCGAGCTCGGCCGTCGCATCGGCTGCTCGGTCGGCTATCTCAGCCAGATCGAGCGCGGGCTCTCCTCGCCGTCGCTGCGGACGATGGTGGCCCTCGCCGAGGTCTACGGCATCGAACTGGCGACACTGTTCGCCGACGGGCCGAAACCGACGGGCGACGGGCGACGAATCGTCGTGCGGCGATCCGAGCGAAGCCTTCTCGATCTGCCGATGACCGGGATCCACAAGGAAGCGCTCACCGACAAGAGCGGTGAGGGCCTGCTCAATTCCTACGAGATGGTGTTGGCGCCGGGTGGACGGTCGGGCGACGAGACCATGACGCATTCGGGCGAGGAATGTGGCCTCGTCCTCGCCGGTCGCCTCGTGTTGGAAGTCGGTGGCGACATCTGGGAATTGGAGATCGGCGATGCGTTCCGGTTCTCGAGCCTGCTGCCGCACCGCTATTGGAACCCGGCGCTCGACGACGACGCGCGGGTGATCTGGACGACGACGTCGGGGCGCCAGAAGACGTGAGCCATCCGCCGGCGGTCGGCGCGACCCTCGGCTCGTCCGTCGGCTCGTCCGGGGGGCATGGTCGTGATCTCGCCGCATGCGATCGGAACGGCGGTCTCGGCGTGTACCGCGAGGGTTTCCCGGAAGACCCGGGAACCATTTCATCGCCGCCGAGTTCCTCGGTGAAGGTCGACGCGAGGCTGAAAAGAGCTCGAACGCCCCGGCGCCGTGTCTCGACGGCGTGGGATCGTCGCCGCGAGGCGCGAGGTCGGCGGCGGGGTCGGATGCCGCCTCCGCCCACCGGGGGGTGAATTGTCCGCCCGATCCCGGTATGATCGAGGGCAGCGTGAGATCGACGACGAGGTGGGCTGCGACCTCCCCTTGCGGGTTCGAGCGAACCGAAGCGCGTCGGACGGTCCGACGCGCGCGAGTTCCGAAACGAGGAATGAGGCTTGGTCGAGGTGCCGGAATGAAGTCGTCGCGGATCGAACCGGACGACCGAGCCGGACGGGTCACGCCGTCGGCAGGATCGAACCGGGCGCCGGACTTGGCGCGCCCGAGGTCGATGCTCGTCCGGATCGCCTTCCTCCCGGTCGCGCTCGCGACCCTTCTCGGCAGTGCTCCGGCCTCGGCCTTCGACCTCTTCGGCATGCGTTTCCTCGAGGCCGACAAAGGCGACGAGGTGCCCTCGCCCGATGCCCGGCGCTACACCGTCGCCTTTCGGGTCACGACCACCGATCCGGACCTCGAGGAGGCGCTGAAGGCCGCCTCAACCCTGTGGTCGGAGCGCGCGGGCAAGCCGCCGCCGAGCACCCCTGCCCTGCTGTCGCGCGCCACCGGCGACTATGGCCGGCTGCAGGCGAGCCTCAGAACCGCCGGCTACTACGGCGGCGCCATCGCCATCACCGTCGACGGCCGGCCGGTCGAGGGTCTCGCCCCCGACGCCGGTCTCGCCGACCCCGCCGTCGTGGCGATCACCGTCGACAGCGGCCGGCGTTTCGTCTTCGGATCGGTGGCGATGAAGGGGCGCGCGCCGCCGAACGCGGACCGTGACGGGCGCGCCGCCACGCCCGAAGGCCTCGGCCTGATCAGCGGCCGACCGGCGCGGGCCGACGTCGTGCTGAATTCGGAAACCGCCCTGGTCGAAGCCTGGAAGCGGGCCGGCCACCCCAAGGCGCAAGCCCTGCCGCGGGCGCTGGTCGCCCACCACGCGACCGGCCGCCTCGACGTCGAGATCGGCGCCGCCTCCGGGCCGGCGGCGGTCTATGGCCGGGTCGGCGTCTCCGGCACCCGGGACATGGATCCCGACTTCGTCGCCCGCCAGACCGGGCTCGAGCCCGGGCGGCCGTGGAATCCGGCCGAGATCGAGGAGGCGCGGAAGCGGCTGCGCCGGCTCCAGGTGTTCTCCTCGACGCGCATCGTCGAGGATCCGGCGATCGACCGTCTCGGGGCACTCGGCATGACGGTCCAGGTGGCGGAGCGCCCGCTCCACGTCTTCGGCGGCGGCGCCTCCTATTCGACGGTCGACGGCACCGGGATCGAGGGCTACTGGCAGCACCGCAATCTCTTCGGCGCCGCCGAGAACCTGAAGCTCGAGGGCCAGGTCTCGGGGATCGCCGGCGTCGACCCGCGCGACTTCTCCTACAAGGCCGCCGCCACCACCCTGAAGCCCGGCGTCTTCACCCCCCATACCGATCTCACGGCGCAGATCCTCGCCTCGCGCGAGGTTCTCGACCCCTATACCCAGGACACGATCCGCGCCCGCATCGGCCTCGCCCACGAGATCACCACGCGGCTGATCGCCAAGACCGCCTTCAACGTCGAATTCGATCGGGCCGACGACGCCTTCGGCAAGCGCGACCTCGTCCTCACCAGTCTGCCCTCCGAACTCGCCTGGGACGGCAGCGACGACAAGCGCGCGCCGAGCCGCGGGTTCCGCGCCAAGGCGGCGATCGAGCCCTTCTACGAGGCCAGGTTCGGCAATTCCGGGGCGATCATGCGGCTCGATGCCTCCGCCTATCGCGCCCTCGATCCGGGCCGCCGCTTCGTTCTCGCCGGCCGGATCGGCGTCGGGACGATCATCGGCGCGCGGGCGCGCGAACTGCCGCCCGATCGGCTGTTCTTCGCCGGTGGCGGCCAATCGGTGCGCGGCTACGGCTACCGCAGCCTGGGGCCGACCGGCCCGGGCGGGGCGGTCGTCGGCGGAAGGTCGTTGATCGAGGGCTCGCTCGAGCTCCGGATGAAGCTCACCGACACCATCGGCGTCGTGCCCTTCGTCGATGTCGGCAGCGCCCAAGCCGGCCGGGTTCCCGACTTCTCGCAGAGGCCCAAGGTCGGGGCCGGCCTGGGCCTGCGTTACTACACCGGGCTCGGAGCGATCCGCTTCGACGCGGCGGTGCCGGTCGATCCGGTGCGCGGCGATCCGCGCTTCGCGGTCTACATCGGCCTGGGGGAGAGCTTCTGATGCGCTGGACCCGGATCCTCGCCGCGCTCTGCGTCGCCGCCACCCTGTCGGTCTTTCCGGCCGGCGCGCGCGCCGACGACGCCGCCGACCGCTCGTGGCTGATCGACTGGGTCGAGCGGACGATCTCGACGCCGGATCGCCGGATCACCCTCGGCCGCATCGACGGCGTCCTGGCGTCGGACGTGCGCGTCGCCTCGATCACCATCGCCGACCGGCGCGGCGTCTGGCTGACGCTGGAGGACGCCCATCTGGTGTGGAGCCGGGCGCAGCTCCTGCGCGGCAATCTCTCGATCGAGTTGCTCGAGGCGAAGTCGATCGTGGTGACCCGTCCACCCGATCCGCCGGCGGAGGAGTCCACCGCCACCGATCGCAGGGGCTTCTCGCTGCCGCAACTGCCCGTCGCCGTCGACATCGGTCGTCTCACCGTGCCGCGCGTCGTCCTCGCGGCGGAAGTGGCGGGACAAGAGACCGAATTGTCGCTCGAGGCGACGGCGAAGATCGACGACAAGCTGCTGCATCTCGATCTGCAAGCGGTGCGACGCCGGCCGGCCGGCGGATCCTTGACGCTGAAGGCCGACTACGACGGGACCGGACGCCGCCTCGCGCTCGATCTCGCCTTCTCCGAACCGCGCGGCGGATTGGTGTCGAGCCTGATGGCGCTGCCGGGCGAGCCGGCGATCGACTTCTCGATCGAGGGCACCGGCCCGATCGACGCCTATGGCGCCGACATCGTTCTCGCCGCCGACGGCCACACGCTGCTCTCCGGCAAGGCGACGATCTCGGGCGCCGAGGAGGGTCTCGCCTTCGCGGCGAAGGTCGCCGGAAGCCTCGAGGCGATGAGCGCCGCTCCCGACGGCAACGACTTCCTGCGCGGCGGGTCGAACCTGACGATCGCCGCCCATCAGACCCGCGACGGCGGCGTGACCCTCGACACCTTCGACCTCACGACCGGTAATCTGGCGCTCCGGGCGAGCGCCCGCGTCCTCGCCGACGGATTTCCCGCAGCCCTCGGGATCGACGGCCGGCTGAAGGCCGCCGACGGACGCGTGACGGCGCTGCCCGGCACCACGGCGACGGTCGAGGGCGCGACGCTGACCGCCGATTTCGCCGAAGGGGCCTGGAAGGCCGCCCTCGAGATCACCCGCCCGACCACCGCGAAGTTCGCCGCGGCCGCCATGAGGCTCGCCGCCCGGGGCCGCGCCGAGGCGCTCGAGGATCCGGCGCGGCGCATGCTCAGCTTCACCCTCGACGGGTCGGTCGATCGTCCGACCTCGAAGGACGCGGGATTGGCGCGGGCGCTCGGCGTGACGCCGGCCCTGAAGGCGGCGGGGGTGTGGCGGGCCGGCCGCGCCGTGAGCGTCGACATGGCGAAGCTTTCGGCCGCCGCCGCCGAGGTCTCCTTCATCGGCGACGTCGACGTCGCCGGGGCGACCGGCGCCTATGGGCTCCAGGCGAAGGATCTCTCGACCCTCTCCGGGGTGATCGGCACCGACCTCGCCGGCGCGATCGATCTCGACGCCACCGGACAGGTGTCGCCGGTCACCGGCGACTTCTCCCTCATGCTGAAGGCGACATCGGACAACCTCGACGTCGCCGGCACGCCGCTGTCCGCCGTGATGGCGGGCAAGAGCATCTTGCGCGGACGGCTCGCCCGCAGCGGTGGCGAATGGCGCCTCGAGGCGATCGATCTCGCCAATGCCCGGATCCACGCCACCGCCGACGGCACCTTCGGCGGCGCGACCTCGGCGCTGCGGGCCGAGGCGTCGTTGAAGGATGCCGCCGTCCTGACGGATCGTGCCGGTGGAGCCCTGACGCTCTCGGCGCGGATCGACGGGCCGAGCGATCGGCGGCGGCTGACGGCGACCGTCGCCGCGCCGGCGCTGCGTCTGCAGAACCGCCGGCTCGACGACGGCCGCGCCACGATCACCGGGTTTCTCGGGCGCGGCTCCGCCTTCGACGGCGACGTGGCGCTGAGCGGCCACTACGACGGCGCGCCCGTCACCGGCGCCGCCCATGTGT
>JAFHCF010000168.1:0-16824 GCA_048497495.1 Prosthecomicrobium sp. | reverse complement strand
GGTATTACGACCCGAGGATCGGGATCTTCGTCTCTCCGGATACTTGGGATCCGCTGAAGGAAGGCGTGGGGACCAATCGGTATGGCTATGCCGGGAATGATCCGGTGGGGAAGGCGGATCGCAATGGGCATGAAGAAGAGGACGGAAAAGAGGCCTCAGACCTCGGACCCAGCGCAAGTAGCCACGCAGCCGGCGCTCATAAAGGTCAGTCTGCAGACATATTTGGTGGCATTGGTGACGGATTGCTTGGATTTGGCGCAGCTATTTTAGAAAATATTGGAGGAATGGTAAATGTTCCATTTTCTTACGATGGAATACCGATGCCTATTCTTGAGCCTCCGGTATCAATTCCGCATCCAAATTCTACTGCAGGCACAGTTGGCTTTGGCTTTGGAGTGGCAGCTACCGTTGTCAGCCCTTTGATTTCAGGAAAGCTTTCCGCAGCAAAGACCGCCATATCTTTCTCCAAAGCAGTAGAAGAGGCTGAAAAACTCACCAATACCGCTCTGGCCGCCTCGAAGATGTTTAGCAAGGAAAAGCAATCATTTGTCGAAATGGCTAAGATGGACAAAAAAACTGGCATTACCTCTCAAGATATGCAGGCATACAAAGAATTGAACAAAGAACTCCCGGACCCCTTCCCGGGTGATATGGTACGGGGGCCGGAAAAGCACAATCATGGTGCTCCAATTTCTCAAGAGTTCCATGGCCATGTTGGCCCGGTAGGTCACATTCCTGTCAAGGACCCGACACCATGACGATACTTGCGCAACATCTTTCGAGGGCGTGTGATGCCATCGGACTACAGATCGACCTCGACTATGCCGCCCGCCTCAAAGACGGCAAAGAGATCCAATCCATCGCGCGCATTCGGAATCTCGGGGCGGAGAAGGGAATGTTGGTGTTTCTCGATTTCGATGCCGTGAGAGACTACGTCGATCAACTCGACGAGGCCGGATACGGCTTCTCGGTGTTGAGCGAGCATCGCAGTGAAAACGACTTCGATTTGGAGGCGACTTTGGACATGTTCCGTGATTGGGGATGGTCAGGACCGGCGAACGACACTCCAGCAAGCTTTCGGTGAAGCTGGATTGAGAATGCCGGTAGCTGCCTCGATCGCCTTCACAAAGACGCAGACGAGGGTGATCGCCGCCCGTGCCGAGAGGTCGCCAACCAAGAGGATGGTCGAATGAACGGGCATGGCCCACAGAGACAAAGGAGCGTCGCCCCTTTTTGGGCGGTGCTCAAACATCCGATGATAGGAAAATATTCCTATTATTGTCGACTTTGGCGCACTCGCCAGACAGACCGGAACATACGGTGACGCATTCAAAATGAACGAATTCGCCCCTACCACAAATCAGAGCGCCGCCCTCCGGGGCGGCGCTTCCGTATCAACGATAGGAATATATTCCTAGGCATTAATTCCTAACTTCCGACCTCCCCGCTCGCCTCCACGACCCCGCCGCCCGCATCACCTCTATCGCCTCGACCACCCGAGCCGAAAGCAGGCACGACACCTACGACCGCCTCGATCGCCTGACCAAGGCGACCAACCTCGACCTCGCCGGCCGCACCCAGGCCTTCGTCCACGACCTCGGCTCGCGCTTCACCGCCGGCGGCGGCAACGGCGCCTACAGCTATGGCGCCGCCCACCCCCATGCCCCGATCGCCATCGGCGACGACACCCACGCCTATGACATCGCCGGCAACATGCGCGCCGGCGACGGCCGTACCCACACGGGGCCCCGCGCCGACGCGCCCGGCTTTCGTCGAACGATCGTGTCCGCCGGACCTCCTCGGCCGTAGCCCCGACCGTGCCTCATCCGCCCTCCCCGCCAAGGCCCCGCGTCGCTATGCTGGGGCATCGTCCGCGTCGGAGGTCCAGATGCTCCAGTCCCTGCTCGCCGTCGCCCCGCCCGTCGCCGCCGCGCTCGCCGAGGGGCGCCCGGTCGTCGCCCTCGAGAGCACCATCCTCACCCATGGCCTGCCGTGGCCGCAGAACCTCGAGACGGCGCGCGCCGTCGAGGCGGCGGTCGCGGCCGGCGGCGCGGTGCCGGCGACCATCGCCGTGCTCGACGGCGCGATCCGCGTCGGCCTCGACGCGGCGGCGCTCGAGCAGCTCGCCCGCGCCCCCGACGTGATGAAACTGTCGCGCGCCGACCTCGCCTTCGCGGTGGCGACCGGCCGGACCGGCTCGACCACCGTCGCCGCCACCATGATCGCCGCCCGGCTCGCGCGTATCGAGGTCTTCGCCACCGGCGGCATCGGCGGCGTCCACCGTGGCGCCGAGACCTCCTTCGACGTCTCCGCCGATCTCCTCGAACTCGCCCGCACCCCCGTCGTCGTCGTCTCCGCCGGCGCCAAGGCGATCCTCGATCTGCCCAAGACGCTCGAGGTGCTGGAGACCCACGGCGTGCCGGTCGTCGGCTGGCGGACCGACGATTTCCCCGCCTTCTGGTCGCGATCCTCGGGCCTCCCCGTTCCGCTCCGCCTCGATCGAGCGGACGACCTCGCCCGTTTCTGGCGCGCCCGCCGCGCCCTCGGCCTCGACGGCGGCCTGCTGCTCGCCAATCCGGTACCGGCCGAGGCCGAGATCGCCCGCGAGGAGATCGAGGACGCGATCGCCCGCGCGGTCGCCGAGGTCGCGGCGGCGGGGATCCGCGCCAAGGACCTCACGCCGCGCCTCCTCGCCCGCATCGTCGATCTGACCGAGGGCCGCAGCCTCGCCACCAACCGCGCGCTCGTCCTCGCCAATGCCCGCCTCGCCGCCGAGGTCGCCGCCGCGCTCGCCGCCGCGGCGCAATAGAGGACGCACGGTTACTTTCGAATATCTTCCCTAGGGGAAGACGAAATTTCAGCGATGAGCCGCAATCGGGTGTACACAACCAGTGGTGATCAGTTTGATCTGAATAATTTGTTGAGGATTGCTGAGCATACTCCCACTCGACCTCCGGTGGATCGAAGAAGACGCCCCGAGACGGAGAGCAGGGATGCCGATGGCGAGATTCGGAAGCGGTACACACATCGCCGGCGCATCGCGCATCGCCACGCTGCCGTTCGTGACGGCCTGCCTTTCGATCGGCGCCGCGTCTCCCGCCCGCGCCGCCGATCGGACCTTCGATGTCGCCATGCCGCCCTGGGGCGATCCCGGCAACCTCACCCTTCTCCTCGTCGTCTTCGCCTTGACCACCCTCGGCCTTTCGCTGCTGCGCGACCACGAGCGCCGCCGCTTCCGCCTGCCGCGCGGCCGACGCGACGCCGGCGCCGTCATTCTCCACGATCTCTCCGCCATTCCCGCCGCCGCCATCCATGCCGCGCTCGACAACATGAGCGAAGGGCTGGTCATGTACGACGAACGAGAGCGGCTGGTGATGTGCAATCGCCGCTATGTCGAGATCTATCGACTGCCGCCGGAACTGGCGCGCGTCGGCACGCCCTTCGACACTCTGCTCGACTATTGGAACGGCATCGGCCTGCTCGACGGCGCCGACAACCGCCGCAAGCGGGTCGCGGCCTCCGTCGCCGACGGACCCCTGCGCATCGAAATCCCGATGCGCGACGGCCGTATCATCGAGCTCAACGAGCATCCCTTCCCCGAAGGCGGCTGGGTCGCCACCCACGAGGACATCACCGAACGCCGGCGCAACGAGGAGAAGGCCCATCTCCTCGCCCGCAGCGACGCGCTGACCGGCCTGCTCAACCGCCACACCTTCGACGAGGAACTGGCATTGCGCCTCGCCCCGCTCGCCGCCGGACGGATGTCGCACGACGCCCCGCCGCAAGCGGTGATCCTCCTCGATCTCGATCGCTTCAAGAAGGTCAACGACCTCTTCGGTCATACGGTCGGCGACGCGCTTCTGGTCGCCGTCGCCGCCCGCGCCGTCGACATGGTCGGTCCCGCCGGCCGCGTCGCCCGGCTCGGCTGCGACGAGTTCGCCATCCTGATGCCGACCCTCGACGAGGAAGCGCTGAACCGCTTCGCCGAGAAATTGGTGCGTGCCCTCTCCCGCCCCTATGTCTTCGGCCACATCGCGGCGGAAGTCGGCGTGTCCGCCGGCATCGCCCGCGCCCCCGATCACGGCTGCGAGCCGAGCCGTCTCCTCGCCCGCGCCGACCGCGCCCTCCTCGCCGCCAAGGCCGGCGGCGGCGGCGTGGTCGAGGTCTACTCCCCGGCCCTCGATGCCCGCGAGACGGCGCGGCGCGATCTCGTCCGCGATCTCGGCCACGCCATCGCCGAAGGCCGGCTCGAACTCGCCTTCCAGCCGATCGTGCGCACCGGCGACGGCGCCATCCAGGGCGCCGAGGCGCTGCTGCGCTGGAACCACCCGAAGCTCGGGTGGATCTCGCCCGAACACGTCATCGCCGTCGCCGAGGAGAGTGGCCTGATCCATCCGCTCGGCGAATGGATCCTGGAAACCGCCCTCACCGCCGCGGCCACCTGGCCGATCCATGTCGGCATCTCGGTCAATCTCTCCGCCCGGCAGTTCCGCAGCGAGGAGATCGTCGGCATGGTGACGCGCGCCCTGCTGCGCTCCGGGGTCGACGCTCGTCGCCTGGAGCTCGAGGTCACCGAGACCATGCTGTGCGAGACCGAATCGGCCTCGACCATGCAAGCCATGCGCGCCATCGGCGTCCGCCTCGCCCTCGACGACTTCGGCACCGGTTACGCCTCGCTCGCCTATCTGGTGCGCTTCCCCTTCGATCGCATCAAGATCGATCGCTCCTTCGTCTCCGGAGCCGACGGCCGCCCGCAATGCCGCGCCATCATCGAGGCGGTCGCCGGTCTCGCCGCCTCGCTGAACCTGCAGATCGTCGCCGAAGGGGTCGAAACCGAGGCCGAACGCGCGCTGGTCGATGCCGTCGGCTGTCGTTTCTCGCAAGGCTGGCTCTTCGGCCGCCCGATGCCGGCCGAAGCCTTCGCCGAACGCCTGAGGCCGACGCCGACCCCGGTCTTCGCGCGCCCCGACCGGAGGAGCACGTTGGCCGTCCTCTGACGGCCGGGACGAGCTTCCGTCGCGACTTCCGATCCGATCGCGTCGGTTCGGAATCGACACTAACGCCCCAACGCCTCCTTCACCGCCGTGGCCAGGGCCTTGAGGCTGAAGGGTTTGGGCAGGAACGAGAAACTCTCGCCCTCCGGCAGGTTGCGGGCGAAGGCGTCCTCGGCGTAGCCCGAGACGAAGATGATCTTCAGATCCGGCCGTTGCTTGCGCAATTCGCGCAGGAGCGACGGCCCGTCCATCTCCGGCATCACCACGTCGGAGACGACGAGATCGATCTCGCCGCCGACCTCCTCCATCACCTCGAGCGCCTCTTGGCCCGTGCCGGCCTCGTGCACGGTATAGCCGCGCGAGGCGAGGGCCCGGCTGGCGAAGGCCCGGACCGCCTCCTCGTCCTCGACCAGCAGGATCGTCGCCGATCCGGTGAGATCGGTGACCGGCGGCGGCGGCGCGACGAGATTGGGCGCCTCCGCCGCCGCTCGTGCCGCCTCCGCGCTCTCGACGTGGCGCGGCAGGAAGATGCGGAAGGTCGTGCCCCGACCCATCTCGCTGTCGCAATAGACGAAGCCGCCGGTCTGCTTGACGATGCCGTAGACGGTCGACAGACCAAGGCCGGTCCCCTGCCCCACCGGCTTGGTGGTGAAGAACGGCTCGAAGATGTTCTCGATGATCTCCTGGGGGATGCCGGTGCCGGTATCGGCGACCTCGACCAGCACGTAGTCGGCCGTCGGCATGCCCATGGTCGCGTAGGGGAACTTCTCGTCGGCGGGCGCGTTGCGGGTGGCGATGGTGAGTTTGCCGCCGTTCGGCATGGCGTCGCGGGCATTGACCGCGAGATTGACGATCACCTGCTCGAGCTGGCTGGTGTCGGCCTTGACCGGCCACAGGTCGCGGCCATGCACCACCTCGAGCCCGACCTTCTCGCCGAGCAACCGGCCGAGCAGCATGTGCAGATCGGCCAGCGTGTCGCCGAACTGGACGACCTCGGGCCTGAGCGTCTGACGCCGCGAGAACGCCAGCAGCTGGCGCACCAGCGCCGCCGCCCGATTGGCGTTCTGCTTGATGTTCATGATGTCCTGGAACGCCGGGTCGCTCGGCCGGTGGCTCGACAGGAGCAGGTCGGAGAAGCCGATGATGGCGGTCAGCACGTTGTTGAAGTCGTGGGCGATGCCGCCGGCGAGCTGACCGATCGCCTGCATCTTCTGGCTCTGGGCGAAGCGCTGCTCGAGTTCCTGCTGCTGGGTGGTCTCCAGCGCGTAGACGATCGCCGCCTCCCCGGCATCCGACCCGTCGGCGACCGAGGAGACGAAGAAGCGCGCCGAACGCTTCTGGCTCATCTCGCCGAGGAGCTGGGCGTCGACCGGCTCGATGTCGCCCTGGCCCTCGACCGCGGCGGCGAGCGCCTCGGCGAGCCGGCCGCGATCGGCCTCGATCACGGTGTCGACCAGATTGCCGCGCGCCCCGTCGGCGTCGGCCCGCGCCGTGCCGCCGAAGAGCTTGAGGAACGGCGCGTTGGTGCGCCCGATGGCGCCGCCCCGGCCGACCTCGGCGATGGCGATCGGGGTGTTGTTGAAGAACCGCTGGAAGCGCACCTCCGCCGCCCGCAGCGTCTCGGAGACGTCCTCGCCGGCCGAACGGTTGATCACCAGGGTGCGGCTGTCGCCGGGCTTGCCGGTCGCCGACACCGGCACCTTGTGGAGCAGGCGCACCGGCAGCGACTGGCCGTTGCGCTTGACCAGATCGAGATCGACGATCGAGGTGCGGCCGTCCGCCGGCACGTCACCGATCAACGCCATGCCCTGCCCCTGGACGATGTCCTTGAGGCGAATGCCGCCGGCCTCGAACTTGGCGAGATCGTAGCCGAGCCAATCGGCCAGGGTGGCGTTGAGATAGGTGATGCGGCCGCCGGCGTCGGCGGAGAAGAAGCCCGCCGGCGCGTGATCGAGGAAGGTGACGACCTGTTGCAGTTCCTGGAAGCTCGATTCCTGCTGATCGCGTTCCCGGGTCACGTCGGCGATGCGCCACACCGTCAGCCGATGGCCCTCGGCGCCGCGATCGGCGACGAAGGCGAGCGGGCGCACCTTGACCCGATACCAGCGCGGGCCGCCATCGGTCGCCCCGATCGGCAGCGCCGTGCGGATCTCCGCTTCCGCCGCCATCCTCGAACGCGCCGCCTCCGACAGGCGGAACATCGATTCCGCCGCGTCCTGGTTGGCGGCGAAGATGCGCTCGATGGTGCGCAGATCGTTGGCGTTCACCGCCCGCGTCATCAACCCGTAGGCGATGTTGGAATAGGTGATGCGGCCCTGATCGTCGGTGATCAGCAGACCCTCGTCGAATCCTTCGACCACCGCCCCGGTCAGCGACCGCCCCTGCGGCCGCACGCCGAAGCGGACGAGGCCGATGGCGCCGGCGAACAGCGCGAAGACGCCGACCACCGCCAGGAGGCCGAGGATGATCTGGACGTAGGGCGCCGCCTGCTCGGGCTTGACCAGCGCCAGCACCGCCGCGGCCGCCACGAAGGACAGCGCCAATCCGACCAGGAGGCCGATGCTGCCGGTCCTCGCCTGTCGCTCGATCACCGGGGCCGTGCCGTCGTTCATCTCGTCGTCTTCAGCCATCTCACCCGTCCCGGAGCCGGTCGTCCGAGCCTCGCCCACCGGCCGCGGAATGCCCCTGCGGTCCGATCGCCGAGTCGTGCGAATCCCTCGCTCCTCCCGATCGCCGAAGGTTGCGCGAACCGCCCCGCCGAACAAGAGGGCGCGACACCGTCACCGCCTGCCGCCGCCCTGTTTCTTCTTCAGCCGCATGACGAAGCCGATCACCTCGGCCACCGCCTTGTAGTGTTCCTCGGGAACCTCCTTGTCGATGTCGACCGAGGCGTGCAGGGCGCGGGCGAGCGGCGGGTTCTCGACGATCGGAATATCGTTCTCGCCGGCGATCTCGCGGATCTTCAAGGCGATCGAATCGATGCCCTTGGCGACCAGCAGCGGCGCCCCCATGCCGTCCTCGTATTTGAGCGCCACCGCGTAGTGGGTCGGGTTGGTGACCACCACCGTGGCGCTCGGCACCGCCGCCATCATGCGCTTGCGGGCCCGCGCCTGGCGCATCTGGCGGATCTTGCCCTTGATCTCCGGGCTACCCTCGGTCTGCTTGTACTCTTCCTTCAATTCCTCGCGCGTCATGCGCAGTTTTCGGATCCAACGCCGGTATTGGAAGAAGTAGTCGAGCCCGGCGACGAAGGCCATGACGATCAACACCGCCGCCATCATCTTGAGGGCGACGTCGCGGATGGTGGCGGCGAGCCCGATCGTGTCGGTGGCGACGATGGTGTCGAGCCGCCGCAATTCCGGCTGCAGGGCGAGCCCCATGGCGAAGCCGACGACGACGATCTTCACCACCCCCTTGAGGCCGTTGACCGCGCCCTCCATCGAGAAGATCCGCTTCAACCCGGCGATCGGCGAGACTTTCGACAACTTCGGAATGAGCGGCTCGAAGGTGAAGAGCAGCCGATGCTGGACCGCCGATCCGGCGATGCCGGCGGCGAGAAACAGCAGCGCCGGCAGAACCAGCACCCCGGCGAGGAGAGCGCCGATATGGACGTAGATGTCGCCGAGCGTCCGCCCGTCGAGGGAAATGTCGCCGGCATGATCGAAGAAGCCGGAGAGCGACTTCGAAAGATCGCGCGTCAGCCCCGGACTCAGGAAGGCGACGAAGACGGTGGCGGCGGAGAGCACGAAGAAGGTGGAGAGTTCCTGGCTCTTCACCACGTCGCCGCGCTTGATCGCCTCGTCGAGCTTCTTGGGTGATGGTTCTTCCGTCTTGTCGTCGTCGTCCTTGTCGTCGGCCATGGCTCACCCCACGACCAGACGGGCGAAGCCGTCGCGCACGTGGTCGAGATACCACAGCATCATCGTCGACAGGACGAGGCCGAACAGTAGCAGCCCCAGGCCGATCGTCAGCGGCATGGTGACGAAGAAGATCTGGAACTGCGGCATCATCTTCTGCAGCATGCCGACCCCGAGGTTGAAGATCAGGCCGAAGGCGAGGAACGGCGCAGAGATCTGCAGCCCCACTTTGAACGACTCGGCGACGAGCAGCACCGTCACCTGGGCGAAATCGCCCACCGGCACCCACCCGCCCGGCGGAAACAGCGTGAAGCTCGACGACACCGCCGAGAGCGCCGGTATGTGCAGATCGGTGACGAAGATCAGCGTCACCGCCATCAGCGACAGGAAGTTGCCGAAGATCACCCCCTGCTGGCCCTGGGTCGGGTCGACCGTCATGGCGAAGCCGAGGCCCATCTGGTTGGCGATGGTGGTGCCCGCCACCTGCGCCGCCGCCAGAACCAGGCGCGTCGCCATGCCGAGGAAGAGCCCGATCGTCAGTTCGCCGGCGAGCATCACCGTCAGCGCCGTCGCGTTGGTCGACAGCCCGTCCGGGTAGAGACGCGAGGTGATCGGATAGAGCACGAAGGCGAGGAGGACGGCGATCGACAGACGGATGCGCGGCGGCACCGAGGTTTCGCCGAAACCGGGCAACAGCATGACGATGGCGCCGATCCGCGCGAAGGCCAACATGAAGAGCACGGCCACTTCGGGCAGCAGTCGGATCGTCATCCTCGCGCCCCCGTTCGCTCAGCCACCGCCGGCGATCCGCGTCATGATCCGCTCCATGTAGGAGGACATCACCGCCCCCATGAAGGGAAAGGCGAGGAGCATGGTGGCGAAGATGGCGAGGATCTTGGGGACGTAGACCAGGGTGGCTTCCTGGACCTGCGTCACCGCCTGCAGGAGGCCGATGATCACGCCGACGACGAGGCCGACGACCATCACCGGGGCCGCCACCAACACCAGGGTGAAGATCCCGTCGCGCGCGATGTCGATAACTTCCGCACCGGTCACCGGCCCGTCCCCTCGGTTGGCGAGCGGCTTTCGATCCGATCGCGTCGGGTCGCGGGCCGCTCTCGTGTCTCGATGGAGCGAGGATCGTTCGACCGGACCTTTCGGGTCCGGTCACCCTCCGCCCGCGAGCCGATCGCGGCTCATCGCCTCAGATCGGCATCTTCATGATGTCCTCGTAGGCCGAGATCACCTTGTCGCGCAGCGTCACCATCGTCTCGAAGGCCGCCTGCGTCTCGGCGACCGCCGTCACCACGTCGACCACGTCGGCCTTGCCGTTGGCGTAGGCCAGCGTCTTGTTCTCCGCCGATCGTCCCTGGTCGACCACGTCGCCGAGCGCCGCCTTGACCATCTGGCCGAAGTCCGGCTTGCCGACCTCGGCAATCTGACGCGGTTCGGATCGATTCGCGAGCCCCTGGGCGACACGATAGGCATTGGCGGCGATGGCGGCGGTCGACATGAGGCTTCTCCACGAGAGAGGGCGCGGCGCGGCGCGATGCCGCGCCCGGTTCAGACTTTCAGGATGTCGAGGGTCTTCAGGATCATCCGCCGCGTCGCGGTGACGATGTTGAGATTGGCCTCGTAGGAGCGCTGCGCCGCCCGCATGTCGACCGACTCGATCAGCGGCTCGACATTGGGATATTTGACGTAGCCGTTGGCGTCGGCCGCCGGATGGCCCGGCTCGTAACGGGTCTTGAAGTCCGACCGGTCGCGCTCGACCCGTCCGAGATCGACCCGCTGGGCGCCGAGTTCCTTGTCGAACTTCGCCGAGAAGGTCGGCACCTTGCGTCGATAGGGGTCACCGTCGGGCATGCGCGCCGTCGAATCGGCGTTGGCGACGTTCTCGGCGATGATCCGCATCCGCCCCGACTGGGCCCTGAGGCCCGACGCGGCGATCTTGAGTGATTGGTTGAATTCCATCGACATGAGCGTCTTCCCTCGTGAGAAGCGTCTGGTTCGGGCGCGGCGGCGTCACTTGCGCCCGAGCGCGGTGCGGATCAGCGACATCGACTGTTGATAGAGTGAGGCGGCGGTCTGGTAGTCGAGTTGGTTCTCCGCCGACTTGGCCATCTCCTCCTCGAGATCGACCGCGTTGCCGTTGGGCGTCACCTCGAAACGCGCCGCCGCATCGGACTTGAAGCCATGGGAGCCGTTTCGTCCGACGACGTGGCCGGGCTGGGTGACCGCCAGCGAGACCGAGGCGACCCGCGCGCCGAGCGTCGACTTCGCCGCGCCGTCCGCGGTGGCGCCGCGCGCGCCCGGCAGATCCGGCGCCTTCAGGTCCTTGCCGCGATAACGCGGCGTATCGGAATTGGCGACGTTCTCGGCGAGCACCCTCTGGCGCGCCTGATGCCACTGCATCTTGGTCCGCAGCGTGTCCATGAGCCTGAGATCGCCGATCGCCATGTCCGTCTCCATCCGAGGCCCGCCTCGATCGAGACGTCGCACTCGGCAAGATTTTCCCAGTCCATGGTTAACGAGAGGTTAAGACCCCATCCCAAAACGGGTCGAGGCGCGGCCGACTGCCGGCAAGGCTCGCCTTTTGTGTGAACTTTCGGTAAACCGCGAGGGGTACGATCGGCAAATTTCGCCGATCTTGTTTAACATCTGGACGTCAGGGCAGATTCGCGCACGGCTTCGGACGAGGCGCGCGCGGATCGGACCCACGCGGAGAATGACGGATGAACGCCTTGCGGGATTGGTTGAACACCCAACTCGGATCCGACGGCGGTCGCGCCGTTCAGATGATCCTGGCGCTGATCGTCGTCGTCGTCCTGCTCGTCGCCCTCGCCTGGCTCTTCCGACGATTCTCGGGGAGCACCCATTTCGGCGGTCGCGGACACCGCCTCTCGGTGGTCGACGCCGCCCCGGTCGACGGTCGCCGCCGCCTGCTCCTCGTCCGCCGCGACGACGTCGAGCATCTGGTGATGATCGGCGGCCCCAACGATCTCCTGGTGGAGAGCCGCATCCTGCGCGGCCCCCCGACCGTCGCCGCGCGCCCCGCCGGCCCCGTGGTCACATCCGTGCCGACGGCCGTGCCCGCCCCCTCCGAGGAGGAGACGCGCGCCAGATCCCTTCCGGGCGCGGCGGCCCTCGCCTCCGCCGTCGCCAGCGCCGGCGCCTTCGTCCGCTCGCGCATGAACCGGTCGCCGGCCGAGCCGGAGGGCCATCGGCCGATCGAATCGCCGATCGACGACGACACGCTCTTCGACGCGCCGCTCGGCCGCGCCGAGACCGCCCCGCCGCCGCCGCCGCCGCGCCCCAAGCCGATCGGCGAGCCCGTCGGCGCGGCGCCGGTCGCCGCCCCCCAGCCGCCGCGCGGACCCCGCCCGCCCCAGAACGCCCAAGATGCCCCGCTCCGACAGGCCCCGCGCCCCGGCGCCCCCCAGGATGGCGCGCCTCGCGCCGGCGCCGAACCCGCCGTCCCGCCGCAACCGCCCATCCGTCCGCGCCCGCCCGCGCCGCCCCAGGCCGCCGACGACGGCGCCGCGCCGAAGCCGGTCCCCGCCCCGGTCGGAGCGAAGCCGGTGCAGAGAGCCGCGACCGAGGTCGTACCCGCTCCGGTCCCGCCCGCGCCGAGGCCCGCGCCGAAGCCCGAGCCGGTGGTGGTGATCGCCCCGCTGATCCCGCCGATGGTCGCCGCCGCCGCCGTGGACGTCGTGACCGCTCCGAAGCCGGTGCCGCCGCCGGCTCCGATGCCGGCTCCCGCTCCGATGCCGATGCCGGCTCCCGTCCCGCCGCCGCTCACTCCGGCGCCGTCGTCGGCGGCGGCTCGCATGGAACACGCCGACATCGCCGGCGAGATCGAACGCGCGCTGTCCAATCTCGCCGCCGGACCGGCGCCCGAGCCGACGCAGTTGGAGGTCGACCTGCTCAGCGAACTCGATCTCGTCGTCGCCGCGTCCGCCGACCGGCCGAAGGCCGTCGAGACCGCCGTCGCGCAAGAGGCCCCGCCGGCTCCGAAGCCGGAGCCCGCCACCGAGCGGATCGAGCCGCGATTCGCCGAGCCCGCGCCGCACGACGAGCCGGCCGCCGCCGCCCCGCCGGTGGCGCCGCCGCCGGTCGAGGCCCCCCATGCCCCGCTCGACGAACTCGAGGAAGAAATGGCGCGGCTTCTCGCCGAGATTTCCGGACAGCAACGTCGATGACCCGGACGACCGCCGACGCCGAGGTCGCGCAGCCTTCGTCGCGCCACCCGGCGGCGGGCGCGGCGCGAGGCGATCTCGGCGTGGCGCTTCGCGCCGCCGCGGCGACGGTGCTGCTCGCGCTGGCGTTCGCCCTCGTCGGCCTGCTGGCGGGCATCGGGCCGGTCTCGGCTCAGGACATCTCGGTCAATTTCGGCACCTCGACCAGCGTTTCCGAACGCGCGGTGCAACTGGTCGCGTTGATCACCCTCCTGTCGATCGCTCCGTCGATCGTCGTCATGGTGACGAGCTTCACCCGCATCGTCGTGGTGCTGTCGCTGCTGCGCTCGGCCATCGGCCTGCAGACCGCGCCGCCCAACTCGGTGATGGTGTCGCTCGCCGTCTTCCTCACCGCCTTCGTCATGGCGCCGACCTTCAATCGTGCCTACGACGAGGCGATCAAGCCGCTGACCGACGGCACCATCGAACTCCAGCAGGCCTTCGAGCGCGGCACCCCACCGTTCCACGAGTTCATGCGCACCCACGTGCGCGAGAAGGACGTCGCCCTGTTCCTCGAGCTCGCCCGCGAGGAGCGCCCCGAGGCGCCCGAGGATCTCAGCCTGCGCGTCCTCATCCCCGCCTTCATGATCTCCGAACTGCGCCGCGCCTTCGAGATCGGCTTCCTGCTCTACCTGCCCTTCCTGGTGATCGACCTCGTCGTCGCCTCGATCCTGATGTCGATGGGCATGATGATGCTGCCGCCGGCGACCATCTCGCTGCCGTTCAAGCTGATCTTCTTCGTGCTGGTCGACGGCTGGAACCTGGTGGCGGGAAGTCTGGTCAAGAGCTTCGGGTGAGGCACCGTCGGGCGAAATAGCCGGAGGCGTATTCCGCCGGCGCCCCATTGGCTCCGGCGCGGTGGTTCCACGCGGATTCGGCCGGCGGAATACGGCTTCGCTTATTCCACCCTACGCTCTCGAATTCCGCCGCCCTCAATGCGTCGCCGTCTTCTCCCCCGCCTTGGGCGAGGCGGTGGCGGCGGGGTCGGCGGCCGCGATCTTGGCGGGCTCGGGCGCCTTCGCCTTGGCTTCCGGCTTCATCGGCTCCGGCGTCGCCGGGGCGTCCGGCACCACCGTTGCCGCCTTCGGATCGAGATACTGCGCCCGATATTCCTGAAGGAACTGGCGCATCGTGTCGATCGAGGCGATCTCCTTGGCGACGGCGCGGAATTCGCCGCCCTGGGACTGGATCGGCCGGGTCACCACGTCGAATGTGTGGGCGTTGGGGCTGTCGGCCATCTTGGTCATGAACTTGCCGCGCAGCCGATCGAGTTGGAGCTGGTCGTTGGCGAGCGCATAGGCGATCGCCGTGCGCAACACGTCCTGACGTTCCTGGTCGTCGAGCGGCGTGGTGTCGGACCAGCGCCCGCCGAGCATCACCTCGAGCCGTTCGCCGGCCTCGCGCCAACGCTTGGCCTTCCACAGGATGTCGGCCTTGAGCCGCACCGCGTCGCGGCCGGAGAGCGACGACAGCAGTTCGAGCGCCAATTCGTTGCGGCCGGAATCGGAGAGCGCCCGCACCTCGACCAGCCGGCGCTGGCGGTCGAGGCTGAGCGGCAACTGCGACTGACGGGTCTTGTTGAGAACCGCCAACGCCCGCTCCGGCTTGCGGTCGAGCAGATGGATCACGGCGAGATCGGCGGCGATCTGCGCCCGCGCCGCGCCCTTCAGGCGGTTGTCGACCTGATAGGTGAGCAGTTCGGCGGCCTGCGGCAAGAGGTCGACGGCGACCAGCCGGTCGGCGAGCTTGCGCACCACCTCGTCGCCGCGCCGGCCGATCGGCACCAGTTCGCGGAAGTCGTAGTAGAGCGCCAGCGCCTCGACCGGCTGCAACGCCTTGTCGGCGTCGTCGAGATAGAGCGACAGGAAGCGCTGCCCCATCTCGTCCTGGAGGAGCCGCGTCGTCTCCGAATTGGGCGCCACCATCAGGGCCGAGCGCATCGCCTGGAAGGCGTCGCGATACTGCCCGCCGTCGGCCTCGAGACCGGCGAGGAACCGCAGGGTCCTGAGTTCGATCTCGTCGCCACGCCAGCCGAAGGCCAGCGACTTCATTCGATCGATCGCCTCCTCGCGGCTGATCTTGCCGTCGCGCATCAGCCGGCGGGTCTCGCGGTAGTCGGCCTCCGCCTCCGCCTTGCGGTCGCCGGTGGCTCGCGCCCGCGCCCAACGCATGGTCGCGTCCTCCGGCCGCCCGGCGGCGTCGGCGAGCCGGGCGAGGAGGTTCTCGTAGCGCCCCGCGAGATCCGCCGTCAGCGTCTCCATCTCGATCTCGGCGAGCCGCGCCTCGCCGTTGCCGAAGTCGTTGAGCTCGATCGCCGCGTCGGCCGCCGCCAGATTGAACAGGTTCTGCACCGGGCGCGGATAGGCTCCGATCGCCGTCGTCGCCTTGAGCGAATTCTCGCGCGCCTCGTCCCATTTGGCCTGATCGGCGGACGCGATGGTGCGCCACAGCGCCGCGTCGGAATTGTCCTGGACCACCGAATGGGCCAGCGCCTTGAGCGCCGAGGCGCTGCGTCCGGCCAGCGTCTGCGCCGCGCCGTAGAGAACGATGAAACCGGGGTCCTGTTCGATCCCCGATTCCTCACCCGCCAGAATGCGCAACTGCGCCAAGGCCTCCGGCGCGAAGCGATGGCCGATGAAGAACTCCGCCAGATCGATCCGCGCCTGCCGCCGCTGCTTGTCCTTGGCCTCGATCACCGCCTGGAGCAACGCGCGCGCCCGCCCCTCGAAGTCCGGCGTCTCGCTGCGCTCGAACGCCTTCGGATCGATGGGGATGCGATGAATCCCGGTCTGCATCCTGGGCACCGGCACGTCCGGTTGGTCCGCCGAGCCGTGCGACAGGCTGAGGCCGCGCTCGCGCCCGATCGTCACCTGCCCGTTCTCGAGCGTCACGTGCAGATCGTCGCTGTGCGGGATCACCGCGATGCCGTGGGCCGAGGGCAGCGTCTCGACGTCGACGAAGCGCTGCACCTTGAGCAACCCACGCGCCGGCGCATGGGCGGTGACCACGGTGATGCGGTCGCCGACGACCGGGTCGGTGATCTCGTGCACCGTGCCGCCGTCGGGCAGATCGACGCGCAGCGAGGCAGTGCCGTCGCCGCGCAGCTCCCGGCGCAGTTTCAACGGCCGTGACGGCTCCAGCACCATCTCGCCGATCGACAGCACCCAACTGTTGCCGTCGGCGCCGAGGGTGGTGAGCAGCGGTTCGGTCAATCGCACCCGGAGCGCCTGCCAGCCACCGGCCCGCTCCAGTTCGACCTTGCCGGCGAGCGCGCCGAGGTTGGGCGCGACCGCCGCGATGTCGACGACGTCGTCGGTGTCGAAGATCACCCAGAGCGTGTCGTCGCGCTTGAAGGCGGCGCCGGCGATCTTCTGGGGGAAGGGAAAACTCATCCGCACGATGTTGCCGATGCGCTTGACCTCGACCCGCACCGGCAACCGCTCGTCGGGCGAGCGCTTCGGCACGGCGGACGCCGGCAACTCGCCCGCCGGGGCATCGGAGGCCACGGGGGTCGGCACCACCGGCTGCGGCTGCGGCGCGGCGGCTTCGGTCCCGGCCATCGGCAACGCGGTCTCCGTCACGCGCACCGCGGCATCGCCGGCGGTCGTCCGCGCCACGGCGGGCGGCGGCGGTGTAGTGGCGGCGGCCGCGGGCGGCGGCGGGGCGGCGGCGGACGGTGTTGCGGCGGCAGGCGGGGGCGTCTCGGGCAGGCCGGCGGCGATCGGCTCGGTTTCC
>JAFHCF010000167.1:0-9758 GCA_048497495.1 Prosthecomicrobium sp. | reverse complement strand
GGTGCGCCGCCGCTCGCCGATCTTGAGGATCGGCGCCGGCGTGGTGCTCGGCTGGACCATCCTCCAGATCTGCCTCGGGGCGCTGGTCGCCGGCAATCACGCCGGCCTCGTCTACAACACCTGGCCGTCGATGAACGGCGACTTCGTGCCCCCCGACCTGATGACCTGGGAGCCGTGGTGGCGGAACTTCTTCGAGAACCACGCCATGGTGCAGTTCATCCACCGTCTCGGCGCCTATGTCCTCTTCGCCCTGGTGATCGGCCAATTCGTGGTGATCGTCGTCACCGCCCGCACCACGGCGGCGCGGGTCTCCGCCTTCCTGCTCGGCCTCGCCGTCGCCTTCCAGCTCCTCGTCGGCATCGCCACCCTGCTGATGCAGGTGCCGATCTCGCTGGCGCTGGTTCATCAGGCGATGGCCATGGTGGTGCTCACCGCGGCGGTCGTCCACGCCGTCTCCGTCTTCGCCCCCGGCCATATCGAGAAGGCATTGCCCGAGGTCGGGTGAGGGGGAGGGCGGCACCCGCTCACCACCTCTCGCCCGCGAAACGACGACGGGCGCCGAGGTTGCCCCGACGCCCGATCGCATGTCTTCCGGCTCGGTCGATCACCCGGCGATCGCCTGCTCCAGGTCGGCGATGATGTCGGCGACGTCCTCGATGCCGATCGACAGCCGCACCACGTCGGGGCCGGCGCCGGCGGCGATCTTCTGATCGTCGGCGAGCTGACGATGGGTGGTCGAGGCGGGATGGATCACCAGCGAGCGGGTGTCGCCGATGTTGGCGACATGGCTGATCAGCGCGACCTTCGACACCAGCGCGACGCCCGCCTCGTAGCCGCCCTTCAGCCCGAAGGTGAACACCGCCCCGGCGCCCTTCGGCACGTATTTCTGGGCGAGCGCATGGTACTTGTCGTCGGGAAGTCCGGCGTAGTTGACCCAGCTCACCTCGGGCCGCGCCTTCAGCCATGTCGCCACGGCGAGCGCGTTGGCGCAGTGCTTTTCCATCCTGAGCGGCAGCGTCTCGATGCCGGTGATGATCTGGAACGAATTGAACGGCGAGATCGCCGGCCCGATGTCGCGCAGCCCGAGCACGCGGACCGCGATGGCGAAGGCGAAATTGCCGAAGACCTGGCCGATCACCATGTTCTGGTATTCGGGGCGCGGCGTCGACAGCATCGGGAACTGCCCCGGCTTCATCCAGTCGAAGGTGCCGCCGTCGACGACCACCCCGCCCATCGAATTGCCGTGGCCGCCGAGGAACTTGGTCGCCGAATGGACGATGATGTCGGCACCGTGCTCGAAGGGCCGGCACAGATAGGGCGTCGCCAGCGTGTTGTCGACGATCAGCGGAATGCCGGCGCGCTTGGCGATCGCCGAGACGCCCTCGAGATCGGTGACGACGCCGCCGGGGTTGGCCAGGCTCTCGACGAAGATCGCCTTGGTCTTCGGCCCGATCGCCGCCTCGAGACCGGCGAGATCGTCCGGATCGGCCCACTTCACCGTCCAGCCGTAGTTCTTGAAGGCATGGTTGAACTGGTTGATCGAGCCGCCGTAGAGCCGCTTCGACGCCACGAACTCGTCGCCGGGCTGGAGCAGCGTGTGGAAGATCAGGTGCTGCGCGGCGTGGCCCGAGGCCACCGCCACCGCCGCCGTGCCGCCCTCGAGCGCCGCGACACGCTCCTCGAGCACGGCGGTCGTCGGGTTGGTGATGCGGGTGTAGATGTTGCCGAAGGCCTGCAGCCCGAACAGCGAGGCTGCGTGATCGACGTCCTCGAAGACGAAGGCCGTGGTCTGATAGATCGGCGTCACCCGCGCGCCGGTGGTGGGATCGGCTTGCGCGCCGGCATGGACGGCGAGGGTGGCGAATCCGGGCTTCGGGTTGCTCATGACGTTCTCCTCCGAGCCCTGTTTGGTGCGGGCCGCTACTGGAACCGTGTTCCTTTTCGCCCAAAGACAGCGGTCTTGCAAACCAATCGATCCCACTGATGACCCATGATGCGGAATGATTTTGCGCCGATCGCCCAAAATCGATGCCGCGATGCGCCTGCCGCGTCACCACGGCCCTCGCCGGTCGTGGCGCAACCGAAGGGCGGGCGCGCCGGACCGGCGAAGCGGCTAGTGTGCCACTTCGGCCCCATCCCTCCCGGAGTAGCCTGATGATCTCACGCCGCGCCTTCGTCGCCGTCCTCGCCGTGCTGCCCTTTGCCGGGCCGAGCCTCGCCATCGCCGCGCCGGCGAGGCCCCAGGGGGATACGCCGGAGGCCTTCCTCACCTCGATCTATACGAGGATCACCGCCGGCGACGGCACCACCGGCGGTGCCCCGTTCTACGACAAGGAGGCTCGGCCGGACGTCTTCGTGGCGCCGCTGGTCGACGTCTGGGACAAGGCGGATGCGGAAGCCGAGAGGACCGGCGAGATCGGCCCGATCGAGTTCGATCCCTTCACCGATTCGCAGGATCCGCAGGTGCGCCGCTTCGCCGTGAAGAGCCTCGAGACTTCCGCCGAGAAGGCGAGGCTCCGCGTCACGCTCTTCCGCGACCGCAAGCCCAAGACCGGCGAGAAGCCCCAGACCGTGCTCGACTTCAAGCTGGTGCGCGAGGCCGGCGGCTGGCGCATCGCCGACATCGTCCACCACGGCGGCGATATGGGTTGGACGCTGCGGGAGATCTTCTCGCCCTATCGCTGAGGGATCACGGCCCGAGGCGCGACATCTCGATCTTCGGGCAGCGGTTCATCACCACCTTCAGCCCGGCGGCCTCGGCGCGGGCCGCCGCCGCGTCGTCGCGCACGCCGAGCTGGGTCCACACCACCTTGGCGCCGACGGCGATCGCTTCGTCGAAGACCGGCCCGGCCGCTTTGGAATTGCGGAAGACGTCGACCATGTCGATCGGTCGCGGCACGTCGGCGAGGCGGCCGTAGACCGGACATCCGGCGATCTCCTCGCCGACATGGCCGGGGTTGATCGCCACCACGTCGTAACCCCGGGCCTTCAGGAACCGGGTGACGTCGTAGGAGGGGCGCGCCGGATTGGGGCTGGCGCCGACCACCGCGATGGTCTTCACCGACCGCAGGATCTCGGCGAGATGGGCGTCGGAATAGCCGTCGTGGTTCATCGCCGTCCCCCTCCGTGGTCTTCGAATTCATCCTCGAGGCGCTTCTCTAGCGCCCGCATCCGGCGTCGGCCGAGCCCGACGAGACGGGTCACCAGGCTGGCGAGCCCGACGATGCCGATCGCCGCGCCGCCGGCGAAGATCCACGCCGAAGTGGCGCCGGTGTCGAAGACGGCGGTCGCCAGCGCGACGGCCATGGTGGCGATCGCCAGCGGCAGAATCCAGCGCCAACTCCGGGCGAAGACCGACTGTTCGGGTGGATCGAGGGGGCGGGGATCGGTCATCGTCTCCTCCGGCGTGGTCGTCACGGGCGGGCGGGCAGATCTTCCGCCACCACTTCGATCTCGCGATCGAAGCCCGCCTGAACGGTGAAGTTGCGGGTGAAGATGCGGTCCTGGTTCTTGGCCACGAGCGAATATTCGCCCTCTCCCAGCACGATCGTGGGGAAGGCGCCGACGCTTTCCGTCACCATGTCGCCCGACGGCGTCAGCACCATCCAATTGGTGTTGGTCAAGGCCTCGCCGCCCGGCTCGTTGACCAGCTTCAGCGTCAGCTGCGCCCCTTTGTGATAGACCGTCGCCTCGGTGAGCTTGCCGGGATTGACGTGGATCTCGGCCTTGACCACCGCGTTGAGGTCGCCGTAGTGGCCGACCACCCGGTAGGTGTCGGCGTTGAGGCGGATGATCGCGCCGGGCTTGGCGCCGAGCACCAGCGCCTGGCGCTCGCCGCGCTGATCGACGTCGCGGGAAAAGACGTCGAAGGAGATCTTGTCGACCGGCAGGGGTTGGTCGCCGACGCCGAGCGCCGTCAGCCGCAGGCCGCCGGCGTTGAGAATCACCGTCTCCTTGCGCAGCTTGTCCGCCTCCACCGTGACGCGGGTGGTGGCGCCGGCCCGGCCATAGGCGGCGTGGACCAGATAGGACCCGGGCGGCAGACGGAATTCGGCATCGCCTCCCGACGCCGTGGCGATCGGCTGCATCCGCTCGTCGACGTCGGCCTTGTCGGTCTCCTTGAAGATCCGCCACACCAGACCGGCGCGGATGGGCTGGCTGTCCTCGGTGACCAGCGCCGCCAGTCTCAGGGTGGGTTTGAGGTTGCGCACCGGCTCGCCCGCCAGCCCGCCGGTGCCGGCCGGCGCCGGCCCGCCCGAGGGGGCGGCGAGAGGCGGCACGACCGGTGGCGGATTGGGCGCGTAGGGAAGCGGCGCGCTCGCCGGAGCCGGTCCGCTCGGCGGGGCGATCGACAAGGGCGCGCCGGTGGCCTGCGCCCGCGCCGCGCTCGCCGCCGGCGGCGCGATCACGATCGCCATCGCGACGGCGATGCGCCACGCCGTTCGGCGGGCGGAGGTCGTCTTGCGGCGGGTGGAGCGATGGGGCGTCGGGGCGAAGTTCATGGATCCTCTCGGGTGGTCCGACGCGGGGTGGCCCCGGGACGACTCGACCACATCCGACTGGAACCCGAGAAGGGTGGCGATTTCAAGTCTTGCGGTCGATCTCGGCCCCGCCGAACAGGTCCGCGGCCCCCCGCGTTGACAGGCGCCGCCGGACCGGCTTCCCTCTCGCCACCCGTCCAGAGGCCCCGAGGATCCCATGACCGACGCGCTCGAACTGCTCGAGACCCGCCGCACCATCGCCAATGTCCAGCTCGCCGAGCCCGGCCCGAGCGAGGCGGAGATCCGCCGCCTCGTCGGCGTCGCCGCCCGCGTGCCCGACCACGGCAAGCTGACGCCCTGGCGTTTCGTGCTCTATCGCGGCGCCGCCCGCGCCGCCCTCGACGCGCGGCTGGCGCCGCTCTTCGCCGCCCGCTTCCCCGACATGCCGGAGGAGAAGGCGCGCCTCGAGACCACCCGCTTTCAGCGCGTGCCGCTCACCATCGGCGTGATCTCACGCACCCGGGAGCATTTCAAGGTGCCCGCGTGGGAGCAGGAGCTCTCCGCCGGCGCCGCCTGCATGAATCTGCTGCTCGCCGTCCATGCGCTGGGCTATGCCGGCCAGTGGCTGACCGGTTGGTGCTGCTACGATCCGGAGGCCGCGGCCATCCTCGGCGCCGGCGAGGGCGAGCGCTTCGCCGGCCTCCTCGCCATCGGCACGCCGACGGTGCCGCCGGTCGATCGCCCGCGCCCGGCCTATGACGACATCGTCACCGAATGGGGCGCCTGAGGTGTTCTACGCCGCCCACGAGCGCCCCGCCGAGCTCGTCGTCGATCCCTTCAAGGCGATCGTCGCGCCGCGCCCGATCGCCTGGGTCTCGACGGTCTCCGCTTCGGGAGCCCTCAATCTCGCGCCCTACAGCTACTTCAACGCCGTCTGCGGCGACCCGCCGATGGTGATGTTCTCCTCCGAGGGCTGGAAGGACACCGTCGCGGCCTGCGCCGAGACCGGCGAATTCGTCGTCAATCTGGCGAGTTTCGACCTGCGCGAGGCGATGAACGAGAGTTCGGCGCCCTTCGCCCGTGGCGACAGCGAGTTCGACCGGGTCGGGGTGACGCCGGCGCCCTCGCGCCTCGTCGCCGCCCCTCGGGTGGCGGAGGCCGCCGCCTCGCTCGAATGCCGGGTGCTGCAGATCCTCAACCCGAAGACCCTGGCCGGCGACGCCACCGGCAATCACATGGTGATGGGGCAGGTGGTCGGCGTCCACATCCGCGACGACTGTCTCGTCGACGGCCGCTTCGACATGGTCCGGGCCGGCACGTTGGCGCGCTGCGGCTATTCGGACTTTCTCCATGTCGAGAACCTGTTGCGCATGGCCCGCCCCAAGGGCGGCGGCAACGGCACCTGATCGGCGGCGCCCGGTGGACCGTCGGTCGTCCGGGCGGATCAGAAGCGATCGGAGACGAGGCGGGTCCAGCTCTCGCCGGTGAGCCCGCCGATCGTCACCTCGCCGGCGGCGACCGCCGCCATGACCTCCGGATCGCGCGCCCGCAGGTTGGTCGCGCCCTTGTGGTGGAAGAGCAGGCCGGGGATGGCGTAGAGCGCCTCCATCGAGCGCGGCTCGGTGGTGCCGCGCACCGCGACGCAGCCGATCTCCTCGGCGTCGCGGATCATCGCCTCGATCACCCGACGCTGGCGGTCCGGTCGGGCGAAGACCTGGAGCACCGCGGCGATCCCGCCGGCTTCCGCCCAGATCAGCCAGAAGCCCGCTCTCTCGCCGTCGGCGTCGAGCGCGGCGCGGATCCGCAACGGCCCGTTGCCGGTCCGCAGGCTCGCCTGATCGAGCAGCCAGCCGAGTTCCTCGCCCCGCCAGTCGGGCTTCAGCCGGCGGTCGTCGACCAGGGTCGGAGCGGCGGCGAGGAAGGCCTCGCGGGTCATGTCGACGACACGCGGGGCGTCGTCGCGGCGCGGGCGCTCCTCGCCCTGGAGCAGGCGCCGGATCGATGCGTCGACCCGCCGCGCCACGGGGCCGATCAGCCCGAGGGGCAGTCGCGGCCACCGCCTTTCGGCGCGCGCCAGAACCAGGCTCGCCGGCCGCAGGGGATAGACCCACTCGAGGCTGTGCTGGGCCAGAAGGACGAAATGCAGCGGCTTGCGGAACTCGAGCGAGGTCCGGTTGGCGGTGTCGGTGAAATGGATGTCGAGATCGCTGGCCAGGTGATGGCGCAGCAAGGTCAGGGCGGCGCGGCTGTCGTGGCGCGGATGGGCCACCATGTAGGTCCCCATGGCGCTCGCCGTCAGCCGCCGCTCCTCGAACATCATGTGCATCTGCACGCTGCCGAGGAAACCGGCGAGATCGCCGTCGGCGTCGCGGTAGACCAGCGAACCGAGTTCCGGCTCCAACCACGGGCAGCCGAGATAGAGCTGGTCGAGATAGGCGATCAGGCCGGGATGGGCGCCGCGCCGACGCGCCGGGTCGTCGATGCCGCGGAAGACGCGCAGGAAGACGTCCGCCACCTCCTCGAGGTCGCGCCGCTCGAGCGGGCGGACCTGGCTGCGGCCGGCCTTGGCGGCCCGCCCCAGCGGACCGGCGGGCGCGACGACGCCCTCCATCGCCCGATGAAACTGGTCGGCGCCGAGCAGGGTCAAGATGCCATCTCCTGCGTCCGGCCCGAACGGTTCAGCGTGTAGGGGAGGGGGCGCGACACGACGCGCTCCGGGGCACCGCCGCGCGGTCGGCTCGGCGCGACCTCGCCCATCGCGGTGAGCCGGGCGACGAGATGATCCCCGAGGGCGATGCGTGCCGCCACCGGCGTCAGCGAATGGTCGGCGTCGGCGATGCGAAAGATCTCGAGGCCCGGCAGCCCGGCGATGCGGGCGGCCCCCGGCCCGGTGTGGAGCTCCAGTTCCTCGACCGCCTTGTCGCCCTCCGACAGGACGATCGAAACGTTCATGCCGCGCGCCGAGAAGGCCCGGAATTTCCGCTCGATCGCGCCCGGACGGAAGATCGAGCCGCTGTTCTTGAGTTTGCGCAGGAGATGCAGCCCGACCCGCACGGCGCGTCGCGCCGCCTTGTAGAGACGGCCCAGCAGGCTCGGCGCGGTATCGGCGCCGTCGTCCGCCTCGGCGCGCCGCGCCTCCGCCTCGAACTGGTGCGGCCGCGCCATCATCCAGGCCGAGAGGTGGACGGCATAGCTGGCGTCCCAGACGAAACACAGCTGGTTGATCAGGACCAGGCCGGCGATACGGCTGTCCTCGACGGCGGTGTGGAACGCCTGATAGGCACCCGAGCAGGCGCCGATCACCGTCGGGCGATGCCAGCCGCGCCGCGCCAATTCGTCGATCGCCGCCACCACGTCGGCCTTGCCGTCGTCGTGATAGAGCGCGGTCGAGGGGTGGCCCGGCCGCGCCGGGCTGTCGCCGATGCCGGCGAGATCCATGCGCAGCACCGCGACCCCGGCCCTGGCCAACCGCCGCGACAGGTCGACGCTCTGGCGGGCCCAGCCGATGTGGTGATTGCGCCCGGAATTGAGCCAGATCGCCGAACGGCTCGGATCGATCGGGCCGTCGGGTCGGCACAGCACCCCGGCGAGCCCGGGGCCGAAGACGAGACGGTCCTCGCCCCAACCGTCGCCGGCGATGGCGACGCCGTGGGCGACGGTCGGCGCGGCGGCGGCGGTCGGCAGGTCGATCGCCAGATGCGCCGCCACGCGCGCGACCGTCTCCAACGCCGGTTCGGACGCGGTCGGATCGCACATCATGCGGGCGTAGCCGTCGAAGGCGAGGGTCTCGACCGGCGCCCCGCCTTCACCGAGCCGCTCGGCGAGCCGGCGGAAGGCGGGCGAGGCGACATCGCCGACCATGGTGATGGCGCGCGCCGGACGGCGCGGCAGGGCCTCGAGATCGATTTCGGCCAGTCGCGTCAGGGTGGCGCCGTCGAGACCGAACCCGGCGATCTCGATGCCGCCGTCGGCGGTGGTCGATGCCGCGCCGCCGTCGACCAGTCGGGCGAGAATGGAGAGTTCGCGGCGATGGCTGCGCCCGCTCGGCGGCGGCGCCAGCAGCACCAACCGATCGACGTCGCCGAGTTCGAGAGCGGCTTCGGTGGCGAGCAGCGCGCCGATGCGCAGGCCCACCAGTACGATCTCGCCGACGCCGGTCGCCCGCCGCAGCCAGCGCGCGGTCTCCACCACGTCGGCGGTCCACAGGGCGATGCGGTCGGCGTCCGGCGCCGGATCGATGCTGTCGCCGGTGCCGCGCGGGTCGATCCTGACGGTCGGCAGTCCGGCGGCCGCCAGCCGGTCGGCGAGCGCCCCGAGCGTGACGCGCGAGCACAGATCCTCATAGCCGTGGGCGCCGACGATGACGACGCCGCGTCCGCCGCCCGCCGGATGAAACCAACCGGCGATCCCATCGAGCGAGATCGGCTCCATCCTGCCTCCTGCCACGTCGAGTGTCTCCCGAGCCGGGGTGGTGATCATGGTGTCGAACTCGCCGGCTTCACGCCGAAGAGCGCCGTCAGAGTAGGCTCATCCGGCCGCTCCGTCACAGTGTCGACGAGGCCGAAGCCGTCGCGATAGTCCCAATGTGTCCAGCCGACGCAGACCGCGTTCGCCGCGTGGCTGACGGCGCCGAGCCAGGCACGGCGATCGGCGGGGCTGGCGACGGCGCGATAGACGCCGAACTCGCCGATCACCACCGGCCGGCCCCAGGTCTTGCTCCAGGCGCCGAGCGCGTTCATGTCGCGGGTGATGTCGGCGCCGCCGAAGGAGCGGTCGCGCAGGCTCGCCACATAGTCGGCGACGCGGCCGAGACCGCCGGCGCGCAGCGACGCGACCAGCGCCGTCAGCCGCGGATCGGCCGTCTCGATCGGGAAGGGAATGCCGTGGAGCCAGGCGATCGGATCGGGCCGCATCCAGTCGGCGCCCTGATGGGTGAACACCATCGGGTCGTAGTAGTGGACGGCATAGACGGTGTTGGCGTCGCCGAGCGGCTTGGCCGCGGTGAGATGCTCGACCCGCTGCGGGCCGCCGGTCGAGATCACGAAGGTCGTCTTCGGCATGGAGCGACGCGCCATCGTGACGATGCGGGCCTGGAACGCGTCCCATGTCGCGTCCGAAACCGGGGGCTCGTTGAGAATCTCCGCCATCACCTTGCGATGGGCGCGGGGCTCGACCACCGGGCCGAGTACCGCCCAGGCCTGGATCACCGCGTCGCGCGCCGCCTTCGGATCCGTCGCGAAGAGCTTGCCCAGCCGTTCGCCGCCGTGCAGATCGACG
>JAFHCF010000166.1:0-8716 GCA_048497495.1 Prosthecomicrobium sp. | reverse complement strand
GTCGACGTCGGCACCGGCCCGGCGTTCCTCGCGCCGGCGACGGTGGCGCGCTCGATCCTGCGGTTGGCCGAGGATCGCACCGTCGACACCATCGTGTGGACGATCCGCCTGCCGGTGGCGCTGATGGCGCTGGTCGTCGGCGCCGGGCTGGGGCTGACGGGGGCGGTGATGCAGACCATCCTCGCCAACCCGCTGGCGTCGGGCTACACGCTCGGCGTCGCCTCGGGCGCCGGTTTCGGCGCCTCGCTGGTGATCGTCCTCGGCACGACATTGCCGATCGACGAGGCGGAGGCGATCCCGCTCGCCGCCTTCGTCTTCGCCTCGCTCGCCTCGGCCGCCGTCTGGGGGCTGGGGCGGGCACGCGGCGCGACGCCGGAGGGGCTGGTTCTGGCCGGGGTGGCGCTGCTCTTCCTGTTCCAGGCGCTGACCGCCCTGCTGCAGTTCGTCGCCTCGCCCGAGGCGCTGTCGCAGATCGTCTTCTGGCTGTTCGGCAGCCTGACCAAGGCGACCTGGGGACGGCTCACGATCGTCGCCGTGGCGATCCTCCTGATGGTGCCGATCCTGGCGCGCGACGCCTGGCGGCTGACCGCGCTGAAGCTCGGCGACGAACGGGCGGCGGCGCTCGGCGTCGGGGTCACCGCGCTGCGGATGCGATCGTTGGCGGTGGTCTCGGTGTTGACGGCGGCCGCGGTCGCCTTCGTCGGCACCATCGGCTTCGTCGGCCTCGTCGCCCCGCATGTGGCGCGGATGACCATCGGCGAGGATCAACGCTACTTCCTGCCGGGGTCGGCGCTGATCGGCGCGCTGCTGCTCTCCCTCGCCTCGATCCTCTCCAAGTCGGTGGTGCCGGGGGCGATCTTTCCCATCGGCATCGTCACGGCGCTGATCGGCGTTCCCTTCTTCCTCTTCCTGGTGATGCGCACGCGGAGGGCCTTCTGGTGAGGATCTCGGTTCAGGGTCTCGGCGTCCGGCTCGGCGGTCGCGCCATTCTCCACGGGCTCGACTTCGTCGCCGAGCCGGGGACGGTGACGGCGCTGCTCGGTCCCAACGGCGCCGGCAAGACCACCCTTCTCAGGGCGCTCGGCGGGATCGTGCCCCATGCGGGACGCGTCACGTGGGGCGGGGCGGCGTCGATCCCGCGCGAGGCGATCGGCTACATGGCGCAGGACGTCGCCACCCGGGCGGTGCTCACCGTCTTCGAGGTGGTGCTGCTCGGTCGCCTGTCGCGGCTCGGGATCAAGGTGTCGCAGGGCGACCTCGCCGCCGCCTCGCGGGCGCTCGCGGCGATCGGCATCGCCGATCTCGCCGAGGCTCATGTCGGCGACCTCTCCGGCGGCCAGCGTCAACTGGTGCAGTTCGCCCAGGTGCTGGCGCGCGAACCCCGGGTGATCTTTCTCGACGAGCCGACCAGCGCCCTCGACCTCAGGAACCAGCTCCACCTGCTCGATCTCGTCCGCCGCGAGACCCGGACCCGGGGCCTGACCACCCTCGTGACCCTGCACGACCTCAACGCCGCCGCTCGCTTCGCCGATCGCGTGGTGGTGCTGGCGCACGGACGGCTGCATCGCTGCGGCGTGCCGGAAGTGGTGATCGACCGCGACCTCCTCGCCGAGGTCTGGGGGGTGGAGGCGCGGGTCACCCTCGACGAACACGCCCGCCCGACCGTGACCCCGCTCGGCGCCCTCGGCGGGCGCACCGAAGCCATGGAGCCCGCCCTCGGCGCCTGAGACCCCGCGCCGCGCCCTCGCCTCCGCCCCTTCCGATCGACTGCCATCGCCCCACGCCCGCCCCCGCTACGCGTCCCGCGATCCTGCCCTCCGATTCCGGCAGCGCTCACCGTCCCGTCTCGCCGTCTCGCCGTCTCCCGCCGTTCAGCCGTTCCGCCGTTCAGCCTCCGGCCCTCGACGTCCCGCCGCGCCCGCGAACATCGTGTTCGCATCGTGAACTCCGGACCGGATGGCGAACCCACGGAATTGTCGGACGGCCGCCTTGCCGCGATGATCGCGCCGACCCGAGGGCGTGGCAGCGACGCACCGATCGGCGGATGGGCAGGTCCCCTGCCGGCCGAGGCCGGTCGGCGACGCCTCGCGATCGGTGTCGGCCGCGATCCCCCGTTCGCGACGAGAGGAAGAGAGAGACGATGGCCGAGGCCTACATCTGCGATTACGCCCGCACCCCGATCGGCCGCTTCGGCGGCGCGCTGTCGAGCGTGCGGGCCGACGATCTCGGCGCGGTGCCGCTGCGGGCGCTCGCCGGGCGCAACCCCGGTCTCGACCTGGAAGCCATCGACGACGTGATCTACGGCTGTGCCAACCAGGCCGGCGAGGACAATCGCAACGTGGCGCGCATGTGCCTGTTGCTCGCCGGCTATCCGGTCGCCGTCTCCGGCACCACGGTCAATCGCCTGTGCGGCTCGGGCATGGACGCGGTGATCATGGCGGCGCGGGCGATCCGCGCCGGCGACGCCGATCTGATGATCGCCGGCGGGGTGGAGAGCATGTCGCGGGCGCCCTTCGTGCTGCCCAAGGCGGAAGGGCCCTTCTCCCGCCATGCCGAGATCCACGACACCACCATCGGCTGGCGCTTCGTCAATCCGCTGATGAAGGCGCAATACGGCATCGACTCGATGCCGGAGACCGCCGAGAACGTCGCCGAGGAGTTCACGGTGTCGCGCGCCGACCAGGATCTCTTCGCCCTGCGCTCGCAGGCCAAGGCGTCGGAAGCGCAGGCGAACGGTCGCCTCGCCCGCGAGATCGTCCCGGTGACGATCCCCCGCCGCAAGGGCGATCCGGTCGTCGTCGACCGCGACGAGCACCCCCGCGCCACCACGCTCGAGACGCTGGCCGGGCTCGCCACGCCGTTCCGCAAGGGCGGCTCGGTCACCGCCGGCAACGCCTCGGGCGTCAACGACGGCGCCGCGGCGCTGATCGTCGCCTCGGAAGCGGCGGCGCGGAAGCACGGCCTGACCCCGATCGCCCGCGTCCTCGGCGGCGCCAGCGCCGGGGTGCCGCCGCGCATCATGGGCATCGGCCCGGCGCCGGCGTCGAAGAAGTTGCTCGCCCGGCTCGGGCTCTCGGTCGACGACCTCGCGGTGATCGAACTCAACGAGGCCTTCGCCGCCCAGGGCCTCGCCACCCTGCGCGATCTAGGGATCGCCGACGACGACGCCCGGGTCAATCGCAACGGCGGCGCCATCGCGCTGGGTCACCCGCTCGGCATGTCGGGCGCGCGGATCACCGGCACGGCCGCGCTGGAGCTCGACCTCGTCGGCGGACGCCATTCCCTCTCCACCATGTGCATCGGCGTCGGCCAGGGCATCGCGGTGGTGCTGGAACGGGCGTGAGGCCCCTCAGCGCGACGCCCCCATGGCGACCTGGGCGGCGGCGCGCCTCAGCGGCGGCAGGAAGGTCGCCAGCATCTCCTCGGTGGAGACGCGAGCCGCCTGGGCCGAGAGGTTGAGGGCGAGGCGGTGGTTCGCCGGCCGTCCGGGGATCGCCACCGCGATCGAGCGGACACCGACCTCGAGCTCCTCGGAGACGAGCGCGAAGCCCTGTTCGCGAATCTCGGCGAGGCGGGAGCGGATCGCCTCGCGGTTGGTCAACGTCCGCTCGGTCAGCTTCTCCAGCCGGCTCTCCTTCATGAAGCGATCGAACTCGTTCTGCGACAGTTGCGCCAGGAGCGCCTGACCCATCGACGTGGCGTGGGCGGGCAGCCGGGTGCCGACCGCCAGCCCGATCGACATCAGCCGATGGCGGGCCGGCGAGCGTGCGACATAGATGATGTCGGGTCCGTCGAGCGTGGCGGCGGAGGCCGATTCGCCGAGTTCCCGGGTCAGGTCCTGGAGAATGTCGCGCACCGCCTCGAGTTCGCTCATGCCGGAGATGTAGGCGTTGCCGAGTTCGAGGACGCGGGCGGTCAACTCGAAGTGCTTGCCGTCGGAGCGGGCATAGCCCTCCTCCACCAGGGTGTGGAGAAAGCGCCGGGCGCCGGCCCGGGTCATGCCGGTGCGGCCGGCGACGTCGGTGATGGTCTGGCGACGGGCGTCGGCGCCGAAGGAGCGGATGACGTCGAGCCCCTTGGCGAAGGAGGCGACGGTTTCGATGCGCGAGACCATGATTTTCGTCCGTATGTCGAACAAGTAGGAGCGAAAACGTACACGGACCACCCGTCCTGTCCAGCACCGTCGCGATCGTCGATACCGCCGCGCGCCTCCGCAAGCCGCCGATCCCGCCTCGGCGGCCCCCTCCCGACGCTCGCGATCTGAACCGGAGGCATCAGTTCCGACGCCGGGGAGGAGCTCGCATGGTAGGCTCGAGAATTCTCGGTGTGACGAAACTTCGATTGACCCATGGTGCCGCGCCGAAGCGCCGGTTGCACCGCGATCGAGGGGCCGTTCATGTTCGAAATCCGCATTCACGGGCGCGGTGGCCAGGGCGTCGTGACCGCCGCCGAGGTTCTGTCGGTGGCCGCCGTCCTGGAGGGACGCCACGCCCAGGCCTTCCCGAGCTCGGCTCGGAGCGCCCCGGCGCCATGGGCGTGACGCTCGAACCGAACGCCGACGCCGGCTCGATCACGGTGGAGAAGATGGTTCTCGACGACGGCGGCTTTCCGCGGCCGACCGGCGAATTCGAGACCCTGGAGGCCGATTCGGTCATCCTGGCGCTCGGCCGGGACGTCGATCTGTCGCTGCTCGAGGGCCTGCCGGGCCTGAGGATCGAGGGCGTCGTCGTCCAGGTCGGCCCCGACATGATGACCGGGGCGCCCGGCATCTTCGCCGGCGGCGCCATGGTGCCCAAGGAGCAGTAGGGCGGGTCGGGCGTCGCCTCCCGCCTCAGCGCCGGCCGATCACCCCGGAGGCCGCCAGCGTCGCGATCTCCTCGGCACCATAGCCGAGGCCGGCCAGCACCGCGTCGGTGTCGGCGCCGAGTTCGGGCGAGGGATGGTCGTGGACCAGCGGCGTGTCGGAGAGCACGATCGGGTTGCGGATCGACGGCACGTGGCCCGCCGCCGCGCCCGGGTGGGCGAGATCGAGGCGCAGGCCCCGCGCCTGCGCCTGCGGGTCGGCGAAGACGTCGGCCACCGTGTTGATCGGCCCGGCCGGCACCTTGGCCGCCTCGAGCTTCGCCAGGAGGTCGTCGCGCCGCCAGGTCCGGGTCTTGGCCTCCATCAACGGGATCAGCTCGGCGCGGGCGGCGACGCGGGCGGCGTTGTGGACGAAGCGCGGATCGAAGGCCAGCCCCTCGAGATCGAGGATGGCGCAGGTGTCGCGGAACTGGCGGTCGTTGCCGGTGGCGATGATGAGGTGGCCGTCGGCGACGGCGAAGACCTGATAGGGCACGATGTTGGGATGGGCATTGCCCATCCGGTGCGGCGCCATGCCCGAGACCAGATAGTTCATGCCCTGGTTGGCGAGCATCGCCACCATCGTGTCGAACAGGCTCATGTCGACCAGCTGGCCCCGTCCGGTCACCAGCCGCGCCATCAGCGCCGCCTGGATGCCGATCACCGCGTGGAGCCCGGTGAAGAGATCGGCGACCGCGACGCCGACCTTGGTCGGCTCGCCGTCGGCCCGGCCGGTCAGATCCATGTAGCCGCCGAGCCCCTGGATCATGAAGTCGTAGCCGGCGCGCGCCGCGTAGGGGCCGGTCTGGCCGAAGCCGGTGATCGAGCACCACACGAGGCGCGGATTGGCGGCCGACAGCGTCGCGTGGTCGAGGCCGTATTTCGCCAGGCCGCCGACCTTGAAGTTCTCGACGACGACGTCGGCCTCACTCGCCAGCTTCGCCACGATCGCCGCCCCTTCCGGCTTCTCGAAATCGATCGCGACCGACCGCTTGCCCCGATTGCAGCCGTGGAAATAGGCCGCCCCCAGGGTCTCGCCGTCGCGACCGGCGACGAAGGGCGGGCCCCAGTGGCGGGTGTCGTCGCCGGCGCCCGGGCGCTCGACCTTGATCACCTCCGCCCCGAGATCGGCCAGCGTCTGGCCGACCCAGGGGCCGGCGAGGATGCGGGCGAGTTCGAGCACCTTGATGCCGGAGAGCGGAGCCTGGGTCATGGCGGGCCTCGGGGGGCGAGGAGAGGTCCAACGACCCGGCCACCGTCGGCCGGGCCGTCGTGTCGCTCAGGCGCGCAGGCTGGCGCCCGTCGCCTTGGTGACCGCGGCGATGATCTTGGCGCCCAGCGCCTCGAGATCCTTGTCGGTCAGCGTCGCCTGGACCGGTTGGAGGAAGACCTCGACCGCCACCGACTTCTTGCCCTCACCGATCGCCGGACCGCGGAAGACGTCGAAGACGCCCACCTCGGTGATGAGCGCCTTGTCGGCTCCCTTCACCGCCTTGAGGATCTTCTCGGCGTCCACCTTCTCGTCGACGACGAAGGCGAAGTCACGCGACAGCGGCATCAGTTCGGAGGCGTCGAGCGCCCCCTTCGACTTGGTCGGCCGGGCCTTGGGCTCGGGGATGGCGTCGAGAAAGACCTCGAAGCCGACCATCGGGCCGGTGACGTCGAGCGCCTCGAGCGTCGAGGGATGCAGCTCGCCGAAGCGGGCGAGGATGTTCTGCGGCCCCTGCTGGATCGTCGCCGAGCGACCGGGGTGATACCAGCCGGGCGCGGTGCGGACGATCTGGACGCGGTCGAGCGAGACGCCGAGCGCTTCCAGCACCGCGACGCAGTCGCCCTTGGCCACCGTCCAGGAGACCGCCCCGGCATTGCCGAGCCAGTGGCGCCCCGCCCCGCTCGATCCGGCGGTGCCGCGCCGCACGCCGGCGGCGGTCAGCTTCTGGCCTTCCGGCGTGTCGTCGCCGAAGACCTGGCCGACCTCGAACAGCGCGACGTCGGGGATGCCGCGCTCGACGTTGCGGTGAGCGGCGGTGATCAGCCCGGGCAAGAGGCTCGGACGCATGTCGGAGAGATCGGCGGCGATCGGGTTGGCGAGCGCCAGATCGGCGCCGCCGCCGCCGAACATCTCGGCCTGGGCCTTCGACACGAAGGACCAGGTGACGGCCTCCAGCATCGCCCGGGTGGCCAGCATCCGGCGCGCCTTGGAGCGGCGGATCTGCTGGGTGGTCAGCACCTTGGCGCCGACCGTGCCGCGCCCCTCGAGCGGTGTCGAGACGACGTTCTCGAGCCCGTGGATGCGCATCACCTCCTCGACCAGGTCGGCCTTGGCCTCGACGTCGGCGCGCCACGACGGCACCGCGACGCGGAAGGTCTCGTCCTTGCCCATGACGAAGAAGCCGAGCTTCTCGAGAATCTCGCGGATCTCGGCGCGATGCAGCGACAGGCCGGTCAGCCGCTTCACCTCCGAGAGCGGGAAGTCGATGATCCGGTCGAGCTCCGGGGCACGGCCCGCGACCACCGGCCGCGACGCCTCGCCGCCGGTGAGGTCGATCACCATCTGGGTGGCGAGATCGAGTCCGCCCTCGAGATAGGCCGGATCGACGCCGCGCTCGAAACGGTAGCGCGCGTCCGAGACGATGCCGGTGCGTCGGCCGGTCTCGGCGGTGCGGGCCGGATCGAACCAGGCGCATTCGATGAAGACGTCGGTGGTGGTCTCGGTACAGCCCGAGGCCTCGCCGCCCATGATGCCGCCGAGGCCGAGGACGCCGGCGTCGTCGGCGATGACGCACATGCGGCCGTCGACCGTGTAGGTCTTGCCGTCGAGGGCGGCGAGGCTCTCGCCGTCGCGGCCGTAGCGGGCGTGGATGGCGCCGGTGATCTTGGCGGCGTCGAAGACGTGCAGCGGCCGGCCGCGATCGATCGAGACGTAGTTGGTCATGTCGACCAGCGCCGAGATCGGCCTGAGGCCGACGCTCTTCAGCCGGCGCTGCAGCCATTCCGGCGACGGGCCGTTCTTGACGCCGCGCACGTGGCGGCCGTGGAAGGCCGGGCAGGCGACGAGTTCGCCCTCTGCGAAGCGCAGGTCGACGGCGATCGGCGACGCGTAGGCGCCGGTCGTTCGGCGGGTGGTGTCGGTCTTGAGCTCGCCGAGGCCGGCGGCGGCGAGATCGCGGGCGATGCCGCGCACGCCGGTGCAGTCGGCCCGGTTGGGGGTGAGCGAGACGTCGATCACCGGGTCGTCGAGATCGGCATAGTCGGCGTAGGACTTGCCGGTCGGCGCGTCGGCGGCGAGCTCGATGATCCCCGTGTGGTCCTCGGAGAGTTCCAGCTCGGCGGCCGAGCACATCATGCCGTGGCTCTCGACGCCGCGGATCTGCCCGACCCCGAGCGTGATGTTCTTGCCGGGAATCCAGGTACCCGCCGGAGCGAACACCGTCTTCAGCCCCTCGCGGGCATTGGGCGCGCCGCACACCACCTGGATCGGCGCCGGCCCGCCGTAATCGACCATGCAGACCCGCAGGCGATCGGCGTTGGGGTGCTGTACGGCGGAGACCACATGGGCGACGACGAAGGGCTTCAACGCCTTCGCCTTGTCCTCGACGCCTTCGACCTCGAGCCCGACCATCGTCAGCGTCTCGACGATGGTGTCGAGCGAGGCGGTGGTGTCGAGGTGATCCTTGAGCCAGGAGAGGGTGAACTTCATGGGCGTCGTCCGGTCTTCGAGGCGGAGGAAAGGGATGTGGAAATCGCGTCGGCGGTTGGGTGGGGCGAGGCCGTGGACCCCTCTCCCCGTCCCTCCCCCACAAGGGGGGAGGGGACCGGAGGTGGGGTTTCGCGACCTTCGGGCGCACCCACGAGAGGCACGGCCGTCATCGTG
>JAFHCF010000165.1:0-6366 GCA_048497495.1 Prosthecomicrobium sp. | reverse complement strand
CCGGCAACGACGCCTTCTGGACCGATACCGGCCACGGCGCCGAGCTGTCGGGCGCGCCGACGCCGGCGGAGGGCGAGGCGGCGCTGACGGCGGTCTCCTACGTCTTCGGCGCCGAGATGCTCGAGGCGCTGCTCGACGGCAAGGAGCGCAACGCGGCGCGCCGGATCGTCGTCGAGGCGATGGAGCGGCGCGGGCTTGTCGACAAGGTCGAGGCCAACACCCACATGGTGCCGCACGGCGACCGCTCCAACGTGGTGATCGAGCCGTTCCTGACCGACCAGTGGTACGTCAACGCCGCCGAACTGGCGAAGCCGGCGATCGCCGCGGTGCGCGAGGGGCGGACGACCTTCGTGCCGAAGAACTGGGAGAACACCTATTTCCAGTGGATGGAGAACATCCAGCCGTGGTGCGTGTCGCGCCAGCTGTGGTGGGGCCATCAGATCCCGGCGTGGTATGGGCCCGACGGTGACGTCTTCGTCGCCCATGACGAGGCCGAGGCGCTCGACATCGCCATCCCGCACTATCTGACGCGCGGCATCATCGACGCGGCGAAGGCGGCGGACCTGCGCGCCAGCCACGGCGCCGGCTTCCTCACCCGCGACGAGGACGTGCTCGACACCTGGTTCTCCTCCGCCCTGTGGCCGTTCTCCACCCTCGGCTGGCCGGACCAGACGCCCGAGCTTTCCCGCTACTACCCGACCTCGGTGCTGGTCACCGGCTTCGACATCATCTTCTTCTGGGTCGCCCGGATGATGATGATGGGGTTGCACTTCATGAAGGACGACGCGGGCCGCCCGGTAGAGCCCTTCAAGGACGTCTACATCCATGCCCTCGTCCGTGACGAGAAGGGGCAGAAGATGTCGAAGTCGAAGGGCAACGTCATCGATCCGCTCGAGCTGATCGACGAGTTCGGCGCCGACGCGCTGCGCTTCACGCTGGCCGCCATGGCGGCGCAGGGCCGCGACATCAAGCTCGCCAAGGCGCGGGTCGCCGGCTATCGCAACTTCGCCACCAAGCTGTGGAACGCCGCCCGCTTCGCCGAGATGAACGGCTGCGTCACCGTCGGCGATTTCGAGCCGGCGGCGGCTCGAGGAACGCTCAATCGCTGGATCGCCACCGAACTGGCGCGCGCCGTCATCGGCGTCACCGAGGCGATCGAGGCCTATCGCTTCAACGACGCGGCCGCGCACGCCTATCGATTCGTCTGGAACTCGTTCTGCGACTGGTATCTCGAGCTCGCCAAGCCGATCTTCCTCGGCGAGGACCAGGCCTTGAAGGACGAGACCCGGGCGACCTGCGCCTATGTGCTCGACGAGATCCTCAAGCTGCTGCACCCGTTCATGCCCTTCATCACCGAGGAGTTGTGGGCGAAGACGGCGGCGGAGGCAGGAATCCGGCGGCCGAACCTGCTGGTCTTGACCGAATGGCCGGGCGCCGGCGTCACCCACGACGAGGCGGCCGACGAGATCGACTGGCTGGTCGGGCTGATCACCGAGGTGCGCTCGGTGCGCTCGGAGATGAACGTGCCGGCCGGCGCGCAGATCCCGCTCGAGGTGATCGGCGCGTCGGAGCGCACGCGGGGCTGGATCGGCACCCATGAGGCGGCGATCCTCAGGCTCGCCCGCATCTCCGCCGTCTCGATCGCCGAGGCCGCGCCCAAGGCCTCGGCCCAGATCGTCGTCGGCGAGGCGACCTACGCGCTGCCGCTCGAAGGCGTCATCGACGTCGCCGCCGAGCGCAAGCGGCTGGAGAAGGAAGTCGAGAAGCTGGTCCAGGAGATCGGCCGCATCGACAAGATGTTCGCCAACCCGCAGTTCATGGCCAAGGCCAAGGAAGAGGTGGTCGAGGAGAATCGCGAGAAGCGCGAGGAATATGTCGCGCGCCGCGCCAAGGTCGGCGAGGCGCTCGCCCGTCTGGGGTGAGCCCGCCGTCCATCGGTTTCGGTCGGTCTCGAGCGGCGGCGGAGCCTCCGCCGCCGGGCGTGACGCGTCCTCGCAACCCAGGGGAGGGGCGCGGCAAGGCCTCGTTCACCCTGTCGCGGCGGGGGCCGCGGGAAAAGCCCCGTGTCGAAAACGCAACACCGATTTTCAATGATTTTCCGCGAGCTTTCCAAGGCAACTCGTGCCGCTTTCCGGTCACAAATGGGACCCAGCGTGCGACGATCGGCGGGTTGGCCGGAGCGGGGAGACGCGGAACGTGAATTTGTCGGTGGGTGGCGTGGGCGCGGCCGGATCTGGGGATCGGCGCGTCGTGACGGCTTCGGGGGGGCTCCCCGGGCAGGCCGTCGACGGCTGCGGCCGACGCGTCGACGAATTCCGCGATGCCGTCGACACATGGCCCGCTTCCGGCCCGAGTTTCGCCGGAAACCGCCGCTATCCCGGTGAGCAAGATGTCGTTCGCGCGTCCCTCGGGGGGCGTCGGGGACGGAAGAGTTCGGGTCGGGCCGCCTCCTCGGGGCGGTGGACGATCGTGAGCGAGATGCCCGTACAGTGTCCGTCGCCCTCCTCGTCGGCCGTCATCGGCCGGGAGAGGACGCATGTCGACGGCGGGGTGGATCTGTGATGAGAACCGCCATGTGGTCTGGAACATCCCTACGCATCGGTTGCCTGACGGCGATGATCGGCTACGGGGGATCGAACGCGATGGCGCTCGATCCCTACGCCAAGGACATGCCCGACGGGGCGTTGGCACCGTCGGTTCAGGCACTGGCGCCGCTGCCGGCGCCGACCATGCCGACGGCGCTGCCGCCGGGCATTTCCGCCAAGCTGGTGTCGCCCGCCGTCCCGACGCCGCTGACCGCCAGCGACGCCTTCCGTAACGGCACTCGCCTCTACTACGAGGGCGACCGCAAGGGCGCGATCGAACAACTGCGTCGCGCCGCCGACAACGGCCACCCGATCGCCCAGTGGAAGCTCGGCCGCATCTACCAGACCGGCGACGGCGTGCCGGTCAACGACGTCAAGGCGTTCGAGTTCTACAACGAGGTCGCCAACAATCATGCCGACGACAGTCCGTCGAGCCCGCGCGCGGCCTTCGTCGCCTCGTCCTTCGTGGCGCTCGGCACCTACTATCTGAAGGGCATCGACAACACCGCGATTCGCCCCAACGTCCAGAAGGCGCGCGAGATCTACACCTACGCCGCCTCCTACTTCGGCGATGCCGACGCCCAGTTCAATCTCGGCCGGCTCTATCTCGACCCCAAGTCGAGCGAGCGCGACCCCAAGCAGGCGGCGCGTTGGCTCCGGGTGGCGGCGCGCAAGGGCCATGCCGGGGCGCAGGCGCTGCTCGGCCAGTTGCTCTTCAGCGGCGACGACGACGTGCCGCGCCGGCCGGCGCAGGGGCTGATGTGGCTGACCGTGGCGCGCGCCAACGCGCATACCGGCGACGACTGGATCCTCGATGCCCAGGAGCAGGCCTTCTCGGTGGCGAGCGAGCAGGAACGCCGGGTCGGCGTCGCCCAGGCTCAGGACTGGATCGCCAAGTCCGGCAATCAGTGACATCGACGGCCCGTCGGGCCGCGACGAGACGGCGACGATTCGATGCCGGCAGCGAGAGGTCGCGGCCGGCATTTTTCTTTGTCGATTCGCCGGCCCTCAGCGCGCCGGGCCCTCGTCGTCGTGATCGGGCAGGCTCGCGTCGAAGCCGTGCAGAAAGGCGAGGCGGGAGCCGACCCAGATGTTGCGGGTGGGGACGACCGCGTCGGGGGCGTCGAGCGAGGCGACGGTGACGTCGATGGTGGCGGCGCCGCGCGGATCGGCCGGCGGGGCCTCGGCGAGCGGTGGCGCGCCGTCGGGGGCCTCCTCGATCTCCTGAGCGAAGAACAGCTGCGTGCCGCAGGCCGGGCAGAACCCGCGCACGGCGAGCGTCGAGGAGCGGAACCAGCGGACCTCGCCGGCGACGGCGAGATCGGCGCGCGCCACCGTCGCCCAGGTGACGAAGGCGGCGCCCGACGCCCGTCGGCAGACGCTGCAATGGCAATGGGCGACGTCGTCGGACGGGCGCGCCAGGGAGTAACGCACGCCGCCGCACAGGCAGCCGCCCTCGATCGGCTGGTTCGCCATCCCGTCTCTCCTCAATCGACGTCGAGATCGACCCACACGGGGACGTGGTCCGACGGCTTGTCCCAGCCGCGCACGTGGCTGTCGACGCCGACGGCGCGGAGCCTGTCGGCGGCCTGCGGGCTCGCCAGGACGTGGTCGATGCGGATGCCCTCGTTCCTCGGCCAGCAGCCGGCCTGATAGTCCCAGAAGGTGAAGACCTGGGCGTCGGTGGAGGCGCGCAAGGCGTCGGTCAGGCCGAGGCCGAGGAGGCGGCGGAAGGCCTCGCGGCTCTCCGGCTGGAACAGCGCGTCGCCGGTCCAGGCGGCTGGCGTCTTGGCGTCGATGGGTTCGGGGATGACGTTGTAGTCGCCCATCAGCAGGAACGGCTCCTCGAGCGTCAGGCGATCACGGGCATGGGCTTCCAGCCGCTCCATCCAGCCGAGCTTGTAGGGGAACTTCTCGGAGCCGAGCGGATTGCCGTTGGGCAGGTAGAGGCCGCCGACGCGCACCACGCCGCAGGGCACCGAGATCACCGCCTCGATATAGCGGGACTGCGCGTCATCGGGATCGCCGGGCAGGCCGCGCGTCACGTCCTCGAGCCGGTGCTTCGACAGGATGGCGACGCCGTTGAAGCCCTTCTGGCCATGGGTGGCGACGTGATAGCCGAGGCGCTCGAAGGGAGCGAGGGGAAAGCCCTCGTCGACGCTCTTGATCTCCTGCAGGCAGACGACGTCGGGCCGCGCCTCCTCGAGCCAGGCGGGGAGGACGTCGATACGGGCCTTGATGCCGTTGATGTTCCAGGTGGCGAACTTCATGGGGACTCGCAGCATGAGGACGAGCCGCGAGGATAGCGGCAGGCGAGGGCGGGGTCACGGGGGGCTCGGCGGAAAGACGCTCGGTGGTCGCCGACGGAGACCGCCTCGCGCGTGTCGTGGCATGGCGTCGCCGATGGTGAGCCGGGTAAGAAGTCCCCCGACTTGTTTCGCGAGATCGCCGACACAAATTGAAACATGGACGACCTCTTGAACTCGGGAGGCGGCAATGCGGTACAAATTCCTCGCGCTCTTCGTGTTTCTCGCAACCATTCTTCTGCCGGTCGCTGCCTTCGCTCAAGGATATCGGCCGGCCGATCGCTGGCAGGACATCGACCGGGCGAAATATCCCGCCTGTTATGCGGCGCATGATGCGCGTCTGGCGTCGTACGAACGCCAGATCGGCTACGTGCGGACGGAACTCGCCGATAACGAGATCGAAATCCGAACCGTTCAGGTACGGGCGCTGCCCCATGAGCCGACCCTCGCCGGGCTCCTCGCCTTACGGACCGAACTGGGCCGCGAGATCGCCCGTCTCGAGGCCGAACGCCCGATCGTCGAACGGCGCAGCACCACGCTCCTGCGTATTTGTCAGAGGCGGGTCGATCAGGCCAAGGCCAAGTCGAAGCCGATCAAGAAGATCACCATCGGCCCGCGCTCGACCGGCACCCGCTACGTCACGCCGAAAACCCGTAGCTCCGGCTCGCGCTATGTGACGACCGGTCGTGGTTCCGGCAGCCGCTATGTCTCCACCGGGCGAGGGATCGGATCGCGCTACGTGACGCCGAAGACGACGCGCGGCATCGGCAGTCGCGGTATCGGCAGTCGGGGCATCGGTAGTCGCGGCATCGGCAGTCGCGGCATCGGTAGTCGCGGCACCGGCAGTCGGGGCATCGGGTCGCGGTGTCACCACCAGCCGGGGACCAGCCGGACCCATTGCGGCGGCGGGTGAGAAGCCGATGGAACGGGGTGTGCGAGGATCGCGGACTCCCGGGTAGGGAGACCCGGCGGGCGCGAGTTCGGTGGAGCGCCTCGATCGCATTGGGGTCCATTGGATTGCCGGGTCGAGCCCGGCAACCCGGCGGACTCCCAGATCGCTGAGGCGCGCATACATCCAATACTCTCTTAGGTTGCATGAACGCGCGTAGTGCGCGACCATCCCGCAATGTACGGTAGTTGGGTCTACATCGTCGCGTCAAAGCCCCACGGCACGCTCTACCTCGGCGTGACGGGCAATCTCGTACATCGCGTCTGGCAGCACCGAACTCACGAACTGCCCGGATTCTCCGCGAAATACGGATGCACGCGCCTCGTCTGGTTTGATCGTCACGACGACATGCGCGTCGCCATCCAGCGGGAAAAGACCATGAAACATTGGCCTCGCCGCTGGAAGCTCGATCTCATCGTCGGCTTCAATCCGCACTGGCGCGATCTCTGGGACGACATCGCCGATCCCATCGACGGGTGAGCCGCGATTCCGCTGGGTTGCCGGGTCGAGCCCGGCAATGACGGGG
>JAFHCF010000164.1:0-5530 GCA_048497495.1 Prosthecomicrobium sp. | reverse complement strand
GCTCGGGAGATCAGGGGAGGCTCGCGCGGGAGGGAGGGGAAGCGGCTCGGTCGAGGACCTGCCAATAGCGATGGACGGCGGATCGCGACGGGCGGCGCGACGCGCCGAGGAGGTCGCGGATGAGCGCGAGGGCCATATCGAGGGTCGTCTGTCGGTGGGTGGCGGTCAGAATCAACCGGACCTCGAGGTCGCCCCAAAAGTCGGGGCGACGCCCGTTGCTCCAGGCCGGAGAAGCGGCGATGTGATGGGCACGCATTGCCGTGGTGGCGTCGATCGCCACGCCGCGCTCGGCGGCGAGGGGGCGAGTCCTGTCGACAGCGACGCCCCAAGGGTCGCGAGTGGCCGTGTCACCCATGACGGGCCTCGCCGCCGGGCGGCGCCATCGCGGCCGCAACCCGCGCGCCGATCGTGGCGTAGCCAATAGCGTTCTCAATCGCCGCGAGGCAGTCGTCGGAGGTCCGAATACCGGTGATGATATACTGGACATCCATTCCGACGCAGGCGGCAACACGAAGGTCGTCGGCATCCATCGGAACCATTCCACACTCGATCTTCGTGAGGGTGAAATGCTTCCTCCCGAGGAAAACGTTCGCAAAAGCCGCTTCCTTGTAGCCGAGACGTCTCCTCTCTTCGCGAATCCTGTCGGCAATCAAATCCCGATCATCGGGGTGGATGTGGATGTTCATCACGCCGCCCCCCTCATGGATTCGACGGTCTGAACGGTCGATCCGTTCAGACTTCTCTTCTCGGGGTGTTCCGTCGTAGGATCACGGCGTGACGATGGAGACCTGGAGTAGCGATCCGGCCAGAGTTCGTGGAGTGGAACCTTCAGGAACGCGGAGATCGCGACTTCGGCGGCGGGGAAGGGCCGGATCAGCGCGACGCTGCATCCGTTCTTCTCAAGACCGGCATTGACGGCGACGGCCCTCAACGTCGTGCCTCTGCGGCGGATTTCGGCCATGATCTCATGGCGATCCCACCGCTTGGGACGGGTCTTCTTCATCGGTTACCTCGGACTGGCCGGCCTGGCAGGGCCGGCTTTTTCGGGAGTGCAAATCAGCTAGATGAAGGTATCCAAACTTTTGTTGGGATGCAATGGGATATAGATGGAAATTGCCGATTTCGCCGCGAGGTTCGTCGAAGAGAGAGAGCGCCTGGGCCACAGCCAGGTGTCTTATGCGCGAGCTCTCGGTCTTACGACTGAAGGTCTACGCAAGATTGAAAACGGAAAAAGCTTTTGCCGCGCAGACATGCTCGCAAACGCCGCATCTATGGGTGCTGATGTTCAGTACATTTTGACGGGCGTTCGTTCTAATAACGCCGATGCTGTATCAAGGGCGGTTGGATACGAAACTAACGTCAAAATCGATAACGTCATCGGTATTGGTTACATAAATTCAAATCATGGACCGATCCAGATCAATCCGAAGAACATTACAAAGGCTATCACCAAGCCGGGAGACGAGCACATCACGCTCGAACAACGGTCCGATTTGATCAAGCTCGTCGATAAGATCGTTGAGACTGAGGCGACCCTGAAGAAAGCCCCGAAGAGCCACCGGGCCGTTTGGGCATCGTTGAACGCCCATTGTCGGGTCAACACCTACACGTTAATCGCGGCATCGGACTTCGAGAAGGCCCGCAAGTTCCTTCACCAGTGGCTCGGTCGGTTGAACTCGTCCGCCTCGGCCCCGGTGAAGGACGGCGACAATTGGCGCAAACGTCACTACGCCTACATCAAGATCAACACCAAGGATTCCGCCGACGCCGAGGCTGTCGCCACCTATATGGCGCGCAAGTTCAAGGCCGAGAGCCTGACCGACCTCAGCAACGACGAGCTCGACGCCGTCTACAAATACGTCGCCGGGCGCCGCAACAAGCGTCGATGACGCGCTCTTCGCCAAACGGTTGCGTCGCTCGCTCAGCGGGTGGATCATGGTATCAGACAACCGAACGCTCTACCCGGAAGAGCCCATTCTGCCCGGCAGTATGGTGACTGTTCACGGGCGGGTCGAGTGGGTTGACCGCAAGCTCACATGAGGCCGCTCGGCCTCGCGTTGGAGGCTGATATGAGATTTCGTTCGATTGCGCTCGTCATGTTCGTCGGAACTGGTCTCATCTCGGCATCGGAGCCCGCATGGGCCGAGCCGGCCTCCTCGACCAGTGAAACGATCGAGATTTTCTTTGGTGTCCTGGCTCTCGCCTTCGGCATCATGGCCATCTATGCGGCGCTGAAGTTGACCGACTGGGAATACAGCCAGATGGCAGGCTGGTGCATCGTCGCAACCATCGCTATGACGGTGTACGCCGCTGTTACCGCGCCACCCTTCGCTCACGAGGCGGTATTTCTGGTCGGTTGGGGATTTTCCATGATTGCCGCTCTTCTAACCAGGATTGCCGGCCATGTCGCCTCATTGGCAACGACGGCAACCCGGTCGTTGGCAACTCCTGTCGATCCCTACGGACCGATCGAAGATTTGATGTCCGCGGCAGCTCGTGAGCCCGCAATTGGGCGCTCTCGTTGAGGCGATCAGCGCTGCTATTTGTTCCAACTTCTTTGCTGCGGCCATTGATGATCAGACACCTCTTGTGTGGCGGTTTTCCGCCGCCGTTTGAGCGTTCGCCGCATCGAGGTAGAACATGGAATCGCGATTCCAACTTCTCGGCCCGCCTTTCGCCCCTCGGCTCCCGTTTTCTCCTCGCGTCGGGCATCCCGTCGGCATCGACTAAAAGCCGGTTTTCAGCCACTTCGATGCATCTTCGAAGCCGCCTCGAAGCCTCTTCGAAGAGTTTCCCGCCGGGCGCTCCTACTGCAAATTCAAGTGTCCGATCGGCCCCCCACTGCAGAATCAAGTGTCTGGACGCCCTTTCCGATTAGACATTGCCTCCCGCCCAAAAACGGCTGTTTTTCGCCCCTCCCACAGCCTTACGGGCTCTTCCGGGAAATCCCGCCTTAGTGCAAGATCATGTGTCCACTAACAACCGCTCCACCGACCGACGTCTCGAACCGGAAGACGCCCATGACCCCGACGTCCATCACCCGTCACATGACCGCCTGGGCTCAGGCGACGCCGATGGCGGCGGTGTTCCTGTTCTTCTTCCTGGTGCCGCTCGCCCTCGTCGTCATGGTCTCCTTCTGGGACTACAACGACTGGGAGATGATCCCGAGCCTCTCCGGGCGCGGCTACACCGAGACCTTCGAGGGTTGCCTGACCCGGCTGCCCGAGATGTGCACGGTGTTCAAGACCTATGCCCAGACGCTGAAGCTGTGCCTGATGGTGTGGGCGCTGACCCTCGTCATCGGCTTCACCGTCGCCTATTTCCTCGCCTTCCACGTCCGCTCGAAGACTTGGCAGATCGCCCTGTCGCTGGTCTGCACCATCCCGTTCTGGACCTCGAACGTCATCCGCATGATCGCCTGGATCCCGCTTCTCGGCCGCCACGGTCTCGTCAACCAGACCCTCCTCGGCCTCGGCGTCGTCGATCGCCCGGTGGAATGGCTGCTCTATTCCCAGTTCTCGGTGGTCCTGGCGCTGACCCACCTCTTCACCTTCTTCATGGTGATCCCGATCTTCAATTCGATGATCCGCATCGATCGCGCGCTCCTGGAAGCGGCGCGCGACGCCGGCGCGAGCGGTTGGCAGACGTTGTGGAACGTCGTCGTGCCGCTGTCGAAGCCCGGCATCGTCATCGGCTCGATCTTCGTCGTCACCATCGTCATGGGCGACTTCGTCACCGTCGGCGTCATGGGCGGCCAGCAGATCGCCTCCGCCGGCAAGATGATTCAGACCCATCTCGACGCCCTGCAGTTCCCGGTCGCCGCCGCCAACGCCGTGATCCTGCTCGGGGTGACCCTGATGATCATCGCGACGCTGTCGCGCCTCGTCGACATCCGCAAGGAGCTGTGACATGAGCGAGGATCGCCCGCGCGCCTTCTACCTGCTCGCCGCCTTCTTCGGGCTCTACGTCCTGTTCCTCTACGGGCCGATGTTCGCCATCTTCGTCCTCTCCTTCCAGGGTCCGGACGGCGGCCTCACCTTTCCGATGAACGGCTGGTCCCTCACCTGGTTCGCCAAACTGTGGGAAGGCACCGGCATCGTCGACATCGGCGCCGCCTTCCTGCGCTCGCTGAGGCTCGGCTTCGTCGTCATGGTCCTGACGGTGGTGATCTCGGTCGCCGCCGGTCTCGCCTTCCGCCGCCGCTTCCCCGGCTCGGCAGCGCTCTTCTACGTGGCGATCGCCTCGCTGATCGTGCCCTCGATCATCACCTCGCTCGGCATCGGCCTCGAGTTCCGCCTCGTCGACGATCTCGTCAAACGCCTCGCCGACACCTGGGGCTGGGCCTATGTGGCGCGCCACTACACCACCTCGATGGGCCTCTACACCTCCGGTCTCGGGGCCCATCTGACCTGGACGCTGCCCTTCGGCCTGCTCATCATGTTCGCCATCTTCAACCGCTTCGACCCGCGCTACGAGGAAGCGGCGCGCGATCTCGGGGCGACGCGCTGGCAGACCTTCCGCCACGTGGTGCTGCCGATCATCCTGCCCTCCGTCGTCGGCATCGGCCTCTTCGGCTTCACCCTGTCGTGGGACGAGATCGCCCGCTCCTCGCAGGCGATCGGTTCGGTCAACACCCTGCCGCTCGACCTCCAGGGCCTGACGACCACGGTGACGACGCCCGACATCTACGCCCTCGGCACGGTCACCTCGGCGGTCTCCTTCCTGGTCATCGGCCTGGCGCTCCATACCATCCGGACGATCGGCGCGCGCCGCGGCCGCCACGGCAGCGACGCGGGGCATGGTGTATGAGGCATGCATGCTGATCCATCTGGTCAATCCCAACACCACCGCGTCGATGACCGAGAAGGCCGCCGCCGTCGCCCGCGCGGTCGCCGCACCCGGCACCGTGATCCGCGCCGATCAGCCGAGCGATGGTCCGGCCTCGATCGAGGGTCCCTACGACGCCGCCTTCGCCGTGCCCGGCATGCTCGGCCGCATCCGCGCCGCGATCGCGGCGAACGCCGACGGTCACGTCATCGCCTGTTTCGACGACACCGGGCTCGAGGCGGCGCGCGCGCTCTCGCCCGCGCCGGTCGTCGGCATCGGCGAGGCGGCCTTCCACATGGCCTCGCTGGTCGCCGATCGCTTCTCCGTCGTCACCACCCTGTCGCGCTCGATCGCGGGGATCGAGGCCAATCTGGCGCGCTACGGTCTCGCCACCCGGTGCGCCCGGGTCCGGGCCGCCGACATCCCGGTGCTGGCGCTCGAGCAGGAGGGGTCCGACGCCTGCGACCGGATCTCCGAGGAGATCGCCCGGGCGATCACCGAGGACCGCGCCGAGGCGGTGGTGCTCGGATGCGCCGGCATGACCGATCTGGCGCGACGCCTGGAGAGAATCCACGGCGTGCCGGTGATCGACGGCGTGGCGTCGGCGATCGTCCTGGTCGAGGGTCTGGTGCGCCTCGGCCTCGCCACCTCGAAGATCGGCGGCTCGGCCCATCCGCTCGCCAAGCCCTACCTCGGCCGCTTC
>JAFHCF010000163.1:0-3040 GCA_048497495.1 Prosthecomicrobium sp. | reverse complement strand
TCTCGGTGGTGGCGGGGCCGACGACGCCGTCGACCGGGCCGGTGTAGAAGCCGCGTTCGACCAGCGCGACCCGGAGGTCGCGCACCAGCAGATCCTCGACCTCGCTCACCGGCTTGGGGCGCGGCAGGACCGTCGGCAGATCGGCGGGAACGGCGGGGCTCGCCGGGGTCGGCGTGGCGATGGCGCGCGGCACCGGGCGGGCGGGGGTCTCGACCGCCGTCCGGGTGGCGAACCAGGGACTGGGGTGGCGTGCCGGTTGGTTGGCGACGGCGTTGGCGACGGTGACCAGGACCATCACGGTCGAGACGAGGATACCGCCGGTGGTGACCGGATTGCGCAGGGCGGCTTCGGCGAGGCGGATCGGCAGACTGCCGGGCGTGGCGAGGCGCGCGTCGCGATCATCCCTCACGTGGTCGCCCGAGCGGCTGGGTTTCGACATGGTCATGCACGCTTCTGCTTCGGTTCCAGGGGCTCGACGATCGGCAACAGTTCGACGACGCGCGCCGACGTCGAGCGGGGCGCGGCGCCCTTGCCGTCGAGCGGCAGGCGGACGGTGACGCAGGTTCCCTCGCCGAGGCGGCTCTCGATGTGGAGCGTGCCGCCGTGGAGTTCGGCGAGCCCCTTGACCACCGAGAGGCCGAGGCCGGTGCCCTCGTGGCGGCGGTCGTAGCCCGAGTCGGCCTGGACGAAGGGGGTGCCGAGCCGCGCCAGATCCTTGTCGGAGATGCCGATGCCGGTGTCGCGGACGAAGATCGCCATGACGGGGCCTTCGCGTCGGCCTCCGAGCGAGACGGTGCCGCCGCGATCGGTGAACTTGACCGCGTTGGAGAGCAGATTGATCAGGATCTGCTTGCAGGCGCGGCGGTCGGCGACCAGTTCGGGCAGGTCGAGGCCACCGGCCAGCCCCATGGTCAGGCCGCGTTCCGCCGCTTGCGGCGCCAGCATCTGACGAACGCCGTCCATCAGGGCGACGAGGTCGAAGGGCTCGGCGAGGACGTCGAAGGTGCCGGTCTCGATCTTCGACATGTCGAGGATGTCGTTGACCACCTGCAGGAGATGGGCGCCGGATTCGTGGATCAGCCGGACGTATTCGGCCTGACGGGCGTCGGCGAGCGGGCCGAAGACCTCGGCGCCGAGCATCTCGGAGAAGCCGATGATGGCGTTGAGCGGCGTGCGCAGTTCGTGGCTGACGTTGGCGAGGAAGCGCGTCTTGGCGTGGCTCGCCTCCTCGGCGGCCTCGCGCGCCCGAGACACTTCCGCCTCCTGCGCCTTGCGCTCGGTGATGTCGCGGGTCACAGCGACGATCCGGGCGCCACCGCCGAGCGGGTCGGTGTCGGCGAGCGGGCGGCAACGCATCTCGAGCCACAGCCAACGGCCGCGGCGATCCTCGGTCTCGATCTTGAGACGGAACTCGACCTCGCTGGTCAGGCCGCGACCGACCGCATCGGCGATGGCGGTCAGATAGGCCGGGCGATCGGCGACGTGGATCATGCGGAAGAGACCGTCGCCGCGGATGGTGTTGGGAACGACGCCGAGGACGCGCTCGACCGCCGGGGTGACGAAGACGATGTCGCCGTTGTCGGTGTGACCGGTGACGATGTCGGAGATGTTCTCGGCGAGAAGGCGGTAGTGCAGGCCGCGCCGGCGGGCGATCTCCTCGCTGGCGCGGTGCAGCGCCTCCATCCGCATCGCCAGGGCGCCGGTGTAGGCGACGGCGAAGAAAGGCACCAGGGCGCGCAGGCCGATGCCGGTCGGCACGGCGGCGGCGGCCGGCAGCATGCCGGCGAGATCGAGCCCGGCGACGATGGCCAGCGCCGCCAGCGCGATGACGAAGGCGATGCGGGTGACGTCGCGGCGGCCGGAGAGCGCGGCCTCCATCGGCACGATGCCGAGGCCGAAGAGCGCATAGGAGCCGAGACCGCCGGTGAAGGCGGCGATCCAGGCGAGCAGCATCGCGGCGGCGATCGCGGAGAACAGATGACCGACCATCAGGCGGCCGGACTGCGACACGTAGAGGGCGATCGGCGCCGGCGCGGCGAGACCGATGAGGGCGACCGCCTCGACGAAGCCGGTGGGGCCGGCGAGCATCAGCCAGATCGGCAGTAGGCCGAGGGCGAGCACACCGGCGAAGAGATTGGCGGCGATGAAGGCGCGATGACGGCGCCATTCGAGCGGATCGCCTTCGGCGCGCGCATGTACGAGGGCGTCGACGAACCGGTCGAACAGCGCAAACGGACCCTGGTGGCGATACTCGGACACTGACACTCTCACCGACGGCGTGGTCCCGCGAAACGAGCTCGCGACGGGGAAATCTTCGCACCCGCGGCTTAACAGGCTGTTGAAGAGCGCCGCGACGCGCCACCGCGAAACGGCGCGATCGCGCCACTTCGCCCGTTCGCCGGATCGCGAGGCGCCGAAATGGCCGATCTCTCGTGAACATGGTCAACGTCGGGTTACCCGGAAAAACCGCGAGATCGATCGAATTGTAACGATCGGCTGAACCGGGCTTTCAAGCCTGCCGCCTATGTTCGACGGCGAGACGGGAGGGATCGATCACGAAGGATCGGTCCGCGAACGAGCCGAGTGGGGATATACGATGTTCTTTCTGCTGCGTGTGGCCTTCTGGTTGTCGCTGGCGATCCTCTTCATTCCCGCCGATCCGCAGATCGCGGCGGAGAAGGAGGCCGGCCACGACGTGTCGACGCTTCAAGCGATCGGCGCCGCCAACTCGACCTGGGAAGACGTCAAGGGCTTCTGCGGACGCAACCCCACCGCCTGCGACGTCGGTCGGGTGGCGCTCGACACCTTCACCGCCAAGGCCCGCACCGGGGCGCGTTGGGTCTACGAACAACTCGACGGCCCCCGAGCGGACCACACCGCGCCGACGATGACCGGCAGCACCGGTGGCGCCACGCGCCCGAGCGGCCTGCGCCCGACGCTGGGCTGGGACGCGCCGCTGCCGCCCCGCGCACCGATCGGCTGATCGCTTTCCCCAAACGATAGAACCCCGCGACCCCGGGGTTCCAACTTCGCCCCGCGA
>JAFHCF010000162.1:0-88522 GCA_048497495.1 Prosthecomicrobium sp. | reverse complement strand
GCGTCACCGGCCTCGAGGCCGGCCGCCTCGCCGAGGACGCCGCCCGCCACGCCTGCACCCTCCTCCACCTCGATCGCGCCACCGCCGCCGCGCCGGCGGCGCCCACGCCGGCGGCGCCGGGATCGCCGCGCCCGCGCCTCGTCGCCGCCGCCGGACCGGCCCTCGCCGCGATCGGCCCGACGCTCTTTCCACGGGCGCGTCGGCTCGCCTGGGCGCTCTCCCCCGACGGCGGCCCGCCGCGTTTCGACTTCGGCGCGGCGCCGCGATCCCGATGAGACCGGACGAGCCGCCCCGCGCGAAATCGCCGGGCGATGGAAACCCGCCTCGGTGATCGCCGCCTCGGAGCGCGATCTGATCGCATCCGTTCGAAAACCGCCCCGGCTCCTCGTCGGCGCAGATTCTTTTCGAGCGGACCGATTCAGTCCGGTCGGAACATGCTCTAGGGTGAAGACGACGACCCCGTCCCCGAGGCATGCGCCGGTCCCGCATTGGAGGCTTCCCCCTTGTTCCCCGCCCCCGAACAACTCCTCCTGTCCAACACCTACGCCTTCGAGACGCGGCCGATGGTGAAGCGCACCGGGTTCCGCGAATACGACGCCCGTTGGCTCTTCGGCTCCGAGATCAACCCGATGGGCATCCAGGCGCTGGGCATGGGGCTCGGCACGCTGCTCGGCGAACTCGGGGTGCGCCGCGAGATCGTCGTCGCCCACGACTACCGTTCCTATTCGGCCTCGATCAAACACGCCCTCACCGTCGGCCTGATGGCGGCCGGCTGCACCGTCCACGACATCGGCCTCGCCATCACCCCGATGGCCTATTTCGCCCAGTTCGATCTCGACGTGCCGGCCGTCGCCATGGTCACCGCCAGCCACAACGAGAACGGCTGGACCGGCGTCAAGATGGGCTGCGCCCGGCCGCTGACCTTCGGCCCCGACGAGATGACCCGGCTGAAGGAGATCGTGCTCGCCGCCGCCTTCGATCTTCCCGGCGGCGGCGCCTATCGCTACGTCCAGGACTTCCCCGACCGCTACGTCGCCGACCTCGTCGCCCGGCCGAAGCTCTCCCGGCCCTTGAAGGTGGTGGCGGCCTGCGGCAACGGCACCGCCGGCGCCTTCGCCGAGAAGATCCTCGCCGCGATCGGCGCCGAGGTGATCCCACTCGACACCGAGCTCGACTGGACCTTCCCGCGCTACAACCCCAACCCGGAGGACATGGAGATGCTCCATGCCATCCGCGACGAGGTTTTGCGCACCGGCGCCGACGTCGGCCTCGGCTTCGACGGCGACGGTGATCGCTGCGGGGTGGTCGACGACCAGGGCGAGGAGATCTTCGCCGACAAGGTCGGCGTCATGCTCGCCCGCGATCTGGCCAAGGTCTATCCGAATCCGACCTTCGTCGTCGACGTCAAGTCGACCGGCCTCTACCATTCCGATCCGGTGCTGAGGGACCTCGGCGTCGTGACCGATTATTGGAAGACGGGCCACAGCTACATCAAGCGACGGGTCAATCAACTCGGCGCGCTCGCCGGCTTCGAGAAGTCGGGCCACTACTTCTTCAACGCGCCGATCGGCCGGGGCTACGACGACGGTTTCGTCTCGGCGATCGCCATCCTCGACATGCTCGACCGCAATCCGGACGCGCGCATGTCCGACCTCGAGAGGCGGTTGCCCAAGACCTGGTCCTCGCCCACCATGTCGCCGCATTGCGACGACGAGAAGAAATACGGCGTCGCCGACGAGGTCGTCGCCCGCTTCCTGGCGATGCAGGCGAGGGGCGAGACCATCGACGGCCACGCCATCACCGAGGTCAACACCGTCAACGGCGTCCGCGTCACCGTCGCCGACGGCACCTGGGGCCTGGTGCGCGCCTCCTCCAATAAGCCGGAACTGGTCGTCGTGATCGAGAGCCCGGTGTCGGAGGCCCGGCTGAAGCAGATGTTCGCCGCCATCGACGCCATCCTGCGCGAGAACGAGGGAGTCGGCGCCTACAACCAGACCATCTGAGGCCGCCGCCAGCCGTGGATCGTTTCGGCGAAACACGATTGCAACGGTGCCGATCCGATGGCGCCGAGCCCCACTTCCACCGTTGGCAACGTGGAATTCCTGCCCTAGGTTCGCGTCTTCCGCGCCGAACCGATCGGCGCCTTCGCGGAGACCCGGGTAGATGACGACATCAAGCGACGCAGCCGAAGCCACCGACCGTCCGAGCCTGCCCACTCGGCGCGCCGCGTTGCTCGGTCTGCCGCTCTTTCTCGCCGGCTGCGCCGCCGGCGGCGGTCGTCTTCCCGGCGGCTTCGGCATGGCCACCCCGGCCGGTGACTATCACGAGATCTATGGCGCCACCGTCGACGGCGGCCGCGAGGTCGAAGCCCTCGACTTCCGCGTCATCGACCGACAGTACCTGCGCCACTACGTCGCTTGGAGCGGGGACGAGCGGCCCGGCTCGATCGTCGTCGATCCCTACGATCGCTTCCTCTACCTCGTCCAGAACGACGGCCGGGCGATCCGCTACGGTGTCGGCGTCGGCCGCGAGGGTTTCGGCTGGTCGGGCAGGGCCACGATCGGCCGCAAGGGCGTCTGGCCGACCTGGACCCCGCCGCACGAGATGACGTTGCGCGACAAGGCGGCGGCGAAATGGGCCGGCGGCATGCCCGGCGGACCGGACAACCCGCTCGGCGCCCGCGCCCTCTACCTCTTCCAGGGCAGCAAGGACACGCTCTACCGCATTCACGGCAACAACGAGCCGGCGAGCATCGGCAAGGCCGTGTCGAGCGGCTGCATCCGCATGCTCAACCAGGACATCATCGACCTGCATCGCCGCGTGCCGACCGGCGCCTCGGTGACCGTCCGCGGCTGAGCCGTCCCGCGGGGCCCCTCGATCAGGTGACCGGCGGCTCGACCAGCCGCCGGTAGAGATGCCAAGTGGTGTGGCCGAGGACCGGCAGCACCACGAAGAGGCCGAGGAAACCCGCCAGGATCGCCGACATCATCGAGGCGGTGACGATCGCCGCCCAGGCGATCATCGTCCTCGGATTGGCGATCACCGCCTTCACCGAGGTGATCATCGCGGTGATGAAGTCGACGTCGCGATCGAGCAGCATCGGGAACGACATCACCGACAGCGAGAAACCGACCAACGACAGGATCGCCCCGTCGACGTGACCGATCGCCAGGAACAGCAGCCCCTCCGGCGTGGTCGTCACCACGGTGAGGAACTCGTCGACCGTGGCGAAATTCTTGAAGCCGAGACACAGCACGAGAAGAATGCGGATCTGATACATCCACATGATGAAGATGAAGAGGGTGACGAAGGCCATCCAGCCGAGTTCGCGCCGGCTCTGATCGAGCACCACCCCGAGGATGCCGCGCCATTCCAGCGCCACCCCGGCCTCCCGCCTGCGGCTCACCTCGTAGCAGCCGACGGCCACGAAGGGGCCGATGAGGGCGAAGCCGGCGGCCAGGGGATAGGTCAGGTAGCCGAGCCCGGTGTAGAAGGTCAGCCACACCAGGAAGAGCCCGCCGACCGCATAGACACCGCCGAAGAACAGGCCGAACTGCGGAGCCGCCCGAAAGTCGGCGAGGCCGGCGGCGAAGGCTTCGGCGATGTCCATGCCGGTGATGTCGCGGACCTTGGGCTGGCGCCTGCGATGTTCCGCCGCCGCTTCGGCGCTGCGGCCGGGATCGCCCGAAACCATGTCCGTGTCGCTCATCGTCGCCCCTCTCCCCGGCTCGGATCTTCGCCCGATCATATCGATTAGATTCCGCGCCTTCCGGCCGAATGCAAGGGAAATCACCGATCGGGGGAGTAGCTGGAGATCGCGCCGACGTCGCTCAGGCGGGTGTCGGCGCGTCGACCTCGACGACGTCGACGGCGACCGACAGGCCCTGCGATCCGGCCGTCAGGATCACCCCGGTGACCGGCGACACGTCGGTGTAGTCGCGGCCGTGACCGACGACGATGTGATCGCAGCCGGCGAGGATGCCGTTGGTCGGGTCGAAGCCGATCCAGCCGAGAACCGAGCCGCACCACACCTCGACCCAGGCATGCATGGCGTCGGCGCCCTCGAGTTTCTTCTCGCCCGGTGGCGGGAGGGTGCGCAGATAGCCCGAGACATAGGCCGCCGGCAGCCCGAGACCGCGCAAGCCCGCGATCATCACATGGGCGAAGTCCTGACAGACCCCGCGCCGCGCCGAGAACGCCTGGACGAGCGGCGTCGCCACCTCGGTCGCGTCCGGGTCATACGCGAATTCGGCGTGGATTCGGGCGTTGAGATCGCGCGCCCCGGCGAGGATCGTCCTCCCCGGTGGGAAGGACGCCGCCGCCCACTCGGTCACCGCCGGCACCAGCGGCACCCAGCGGCTGGGAAACAGGAAATGCACCGGTTCGTCCGGCTCCAGCGACCGCGACGACGCCGTACGCTCGCGGATCTCCTCGTGCGGCGGGCTCGGGTCGGGCTCGAGGACGGGGAGCGGCGCCACCGTCACCCGCGCCGTGGCACGGATCGTCAGCCGGCGGTGCGACTGTCGAAACCCCACCCGGGTGACGTGATTGCCGAAGAAGTCGAGCCCGTCGACCATCAGCGCCGCCGCCGGCTCGACCGTCAGGTCGGAGACGTGGACGCGCTGGCGCCGGCGTTCGATCGGGATCAGCCGGAGCGCGCAGTCGGCGAAGGGCACGGCGGCGCCCCAGTCGTAGACCGTCACCTGGCGGATGTCGAAGCGCATCGCCTTCATGCCTCCGCCTCGTCGTCGGCGAGCGGCGCGGCGCGACCGAACCAATGGGCCGTGATGGTGTCCGACACCGCCATCAGTTCGGTCTCGACCGCCTCGATGTGCTCGGCATCGAAGACCCCGGCGTCGGTGGTCTCCAGCATCGCGGCGAGGCGGTGGGCGATCCGCTCGGCCGGCTCCAGCAGTTCGCCTTCGCGCCGCCCGGTGAGGCGGGCGAGATGCTCGCCGATGCGCGCCACCTGGAAGGCGACGGCGCGCGGATTGCCTTCGTCGAGCAGCACCAGATCGAGCACCGGGCGACGCGCCGTGCCCGAGAGATAGCGCGTCCGGTAGGTGACGCGGCCGTCGGCGAGATCGAGCAGCAGGTCGAGCGCGTCGACACCGCCGCCGCCCGTCGAGAAACGGCGCGCCGCCCGCGACAGGCCGATGCCGCGCTCGATCCGCCGCCCGAGATCGAAGAAGCGCCAGCCCTCGCGCCGGTTCATCGTCTCGTGGGCGAGGCCGACGATCGCCGCGATGGTCCTGAGGCCGCGCTCGATCTCGACGAAGACGGACGGGGTCCGGAAATCCGCCTCCGCCCGCACCTTCAGCCGGTCGATCAGATCGACGACGGCGCGCCAGCAGTCCGGCGACAGCCGATCTCGCACGATCGTCCCGGTGCGCAGCGCGTCGCCGGCCAGCCCCGTGACCGAACCCGGCAGCGCCCCCCAGAGCGCGGCCTGCGCCACCTCCTGCGGCCCCGAGGCCTCCTTCGGCACCGCCGACCAGGCGACCAGCAGATCGGCGATGTCGTGCCCGAGCGCCCCCGAGCCCTCCGCCACCCCGTCGTCGCCGTGGCCGCCGAGGCCGCGCAGCAGGCGCAGGGTGATCTCGGCGCGCTCGAGATAGCGGCCGAACCAGAACAGATTGTCGGCGAGCCGCGCCGGCAGGATGCCGTTGTCACGGCGGATCTCGACCTGGTCGGGCTCCGGCATCAGCCGGGTCTCGGGACGCGACGACGGCCGGCCGCCGAGCACCCAGACATCGGCCGAACGGCCGCCGCGCTGCATCGACAGGGTCCGCGCGTCCTCGCGCTCGGAGATGCGGGCGAGGCCGCCCGGCATCACCATCCAACCCGTGGGCGTGCGGGCGCAGAAGACGCGGAGGGCGAAGGGTCGCGGCACCAGCCGTCCCTTGTTCCACACCGGCGCGGTGGAGAGACGCAGCGGCTCGCGCCCGACGAAGTCGACGCCGCGCCGCGCCATCATGCCCGTGATCCGGTCCCTTTCGGCCCGCGACAGGCGCGATCCCAGGACCCCGGTACTGTCGAGGATGCCGGGCAGGGAGCGGCCGAAGGCCGGCGCCAGCATCAATCGATCGAGATTGCCCAGGACCGTCTCACGCGCCGAGGGTTCGCCGCACCACCAGGTGGCGACGTTGGGGATCCTGAGATCCTCGCCGAGCAGGCGGCGCGCCAACCCCGGCAGATAGCCGGTCAGCGCCGGCGCCTCGACCAGCCCCGAGCCGAGCGAATTGGCGACGACGACCCGGCCGCGCCGGATCGCCTCCACCAGTCCGGGCACACCCAGTTGCGACGACGGATTGAGCTCCAGCGGATCGACGAAATCGGCGTCGACCCGGCGCACGATCACGTCGACCGGGCTCGGCCCCTCGATGGTGCTCACCGCCACGCCGCGCTCGGAGGCGACGAGATCGCCGCCCTCCACCAGTTGGAAGCCGAGGACGCGAGCCAGATAGGCGTGTTCGAAATAGGTCTCGTTCCAGGGTCCGGGCGTCAAGAGCGCGATGCGGGCGTCGTCGCGGCCCGCCGCCGCCGCCAGCCCGAAACGCAGGCCCTGGAAGAACGGCCCCAGCCGCTCGACCCCCAGACCGTCGAAGAGTTCGGGCAGCGCCCGCGACACCGCGATGCGGTTTTCGATGGCATAGCCGGCACCCGACGGCGCCTGGGTCCGGTCGGCGAGCACCCACCACCGCCCGTCCGGCGCTCGCGACAGGTCGGCGGCGTAGAAGTGCAGGTGCGATCCGCCGGCCGGAAGGACTCCGGCGAGCGGCCGCAGAAACTCCGGATTGCCGGCGACCAGCGCCGCCGGCAGGACGCCGTCGCCGATCAGTCGGGCGTCGCCCATCAGGTCGCCGAGGACGGCCTCGAACAATTGCGCCCGCTGCAACACCCCCTGCGCCAGCACCGCCCAGTCGGCGGCGTCGAAGACGATCGGCAGATGGGCGAGCGGCCAGGGGCGGTCGGCGTCGTCGGCGTCGCCGTAGACGCGGTAGACGACGCCGGAATCGGCGAGGTGGCGGTCGGCCCCGGCGAAGCGGCGGTCGATCTCCTCGAGCCCGAGCGCCGAGAGGCGGCCGAGCAGTCCCCGCCATCGCGACCGCAGCCGCCCCGAGGCGTCGACCAATTCGTCGTGGACGCCGGGAAGCGCGCGATAGCCGGCGACGATGGCGGCGAGGTCACCCTCCACGCCACCTTCCCACCGCATCGCCAATTCCAACTGCGTCGACGGCACTTCGCCCCCCGAGAGCCGTTCTGGTCAGCCCCGAAGGGGCGGACGTCTGAGGTCCAGTGTCAAGGGGTATTCCCCGGTGCGTTCCGACTGCGGCACCACGACGAAGCCCGGTGTGTGTCCGTGGTCGATGAAGCGGGCGAGGCGGCGCGCCTCCGCCTCGTAGGAATTCACCGGGAAGGTCTCGTAGTTGCGCCCGCCCGGGTGGGCGACGTGATAGACGCAGCCGCCGATCGATCGCCCGGTCCACTTGTCGACGATGTCGAAGGTGATCGGCGCCTGGGGCGGAATGGTCGGGTGGAAGCCGGACGGCGGCTGCCACGCCTTGTAGCGCACGCCGGCGACCGCCTCGCCGTTGACCCCGGTCGAGGCGAGCGGCAGCGGCCGACCGTTGGCGGTGATCACGTGGCGGGCCGGGTTGAAGCCCTCGACCTTGACCTGGAGACGCTCGACGGACGAGTCGACGAAGCGCACCGTGCCGCCCGGCGCCCCTTCCTCGCCGGTGACGTGCCAGGGCTCCAGCGCCTGCCGGATCTCCAGCTTCACGCCGCCGTGCTCGACGGTGCCGTAGAAGGGGAAGCGGAACTCGTACTGCGCCTTGAACCACAGGGGATCGAAGGCATAGCCGGCGCGGTTCATGTCGGCGAGGACGCCGAGGAAGTCCTCCCAGACGAAATGCGGCAGCATGAAGCGGTCGTGCAGCGCCGTGCCCCAGCGGGAGAACTCGCCGTCGAGCGGATCGCGCCACAGCATCGAGATCAGGGCGCGCAGCAGCAGTTGCTGGGCCAGCGACATGCGCGCGTCCGGCGGCATCTCGAAGCAACGGAACTCGACCAGCCCGAGCCGCCCGGTCGGGCTGTCGGGTGAATAGAGCTTGTCGATGCAGATCTCGGTGCGGTGGGTGTTGCCGGAGACGTCGACCAGGAGATTGCGGAACAGCCGATCGACCAGCCACGGCGGCGGCGGATCGCCGGCATCCGGGTGGGGCACCGAGGCCATGGCGATCTCGAGCTCGTAGAGCCCGTCGTGGCGCGCCTCGTCGACGCGCGGCGCCTGGGAGGTCGGGCCGATGAACAGGCCGGAGAACAGGAACGACAGCGACGGGTGGCGCTGCCAGTAGAGCACCAGGCTCTTGAGCAGGTCGGGACGCCGCAGGAACGGGCTGTCTCCCGGTTGCCGGGCGCCGACCACCACGTGATTGCCGCCGCCGGTGCCGGTGTGGCGGCCGTCGATCATGAACTTCTCGGTGCCGAGACGGCACAGCCGCGCCTCCTCGTAGAGCCTGGTCGAGATCGCGACGCACTCGTCCCAGGTGCCGGCCGGCTGGACGTTGACCTCGATGACGCCGGGATCGGGGGTGACCTTGATCACCTCGATGCGCGGGTCGGCCGGCGGCGGATAGCCCTCGATGTGGACCGGCAGGCGGTGGGCGCCGGCGGTGGCCTCGACCGCGGCGAGGAGTTCCAGATAGTCGTCGAGCGTCTCCACCGGCGGCATGAAGACATGGAGGATGCCGTCGCGCGGTTCGATCGACAGGGCGGTGCGGACCTGATCGGCGCCGATCTCCTCGACGAATTTCTGGGTGGCACGCTTCGCCGCCTCGGTGCGGCTGTAGACCCGGGCGAGTTCCTCCGGATCGGGCAGATCGGGACGATCGGCGAAGGGATCGCGCTCGACGATGTAGGGGTAGGAACTCGGCGGGATGTGAGGCAGCGAGCCCATCGGCAGGCGATAGCCGACGGGTGAATCGCCGGGGATCAGGAACAGTTTCTCGCGGCGCAGCTGCCACTTCTCGGAGTACCAGCCCTGACCGGCGACGGCGTTCCAGCGCTGCACCGGCAGGACGTGGCCGGTCGGTCGGGTCAGGCCGCGATCGAAGACCTGCGCCATGCGGTGGCGGTCCTCGGCATTCTCCAGCTTGGAATCGGCCGGGTCGACGTTGACCGGCAGCTTCGCCTCCTCGCCCAGCCAATGGGACGGATCCTCGAAGGCCGTGATGACGTAGTCGGCGCCGATGTCGAGGCGCTCGGCGATGCCGTCGGCCAGCACCCGCGACTGGTCGACGGAGGCGGCGTAGTCGGTGGCCTCGAGCGCCACCAACGACGGGTCGCGCCAGATCGGCTTGCCGTCCTTGCGCCAATAGAGGGCGAAGGCCCAGCGCGGCAGGCTCTCGCCCGGATACCACTTGCCCTGGCCGTAGTGGAGGAAGCCGCCGGGGGCGAAGCCCTTGCGGAGTTTGCGGATCAGTTCGTCGGCGAGCGCCCGCTTGGTCGGGCCGACGGCGGCGGTGTTCCATTCGGCCGACTGATAGTCGTCGATCGACACGAAGGTCGGCTCGCCGCCCATGGTCAGGCGGACGTCGTTCGCCTCGAGGTCGGCGTCGACCTTGCGACCGAGGTCGTCGAGGGCGTGCCAGGCGTCGTCGGAGAAGGGGGCGGTGACGCGCGGCTTCTCGGCGATGCGGTCGACCCGCATCTGGAAGTCGAACTCGACCTCGGCGTATTCGACGAGACCGGTGATCGGCGCCGCCGAGCGATAGTGCGGCGTGCCGCACAGCGGCAGATGGCCCTCGCCGGCGAAGAGGCCCGAGGTCGGATCGAGGCCGATCCACCCCGCCCCGGGGAGATAGACCTCGGCCCAGGCGTGCAGATCGGTGAAGTCGTGGTCGGTGCCCGACGGGCCGTCGAGGGCCTTCACGTCGGGCTTCAACTGGATCAGGTAGCCGGAGACGAAGCGGGCGGCCAACCCGAGGCGGCGCAGGATCTGCACCAAGAGCCAGGCGGTGTCGCGGCACGAGCCGGAGCCGAGTTCGAGGGTCTCCTCGGGCTCCTGGACGCCGGGCTCCATGCGGATGACGTATTTGATGTCCTGCGACAGGCGCTGATTGAGCGCCACCAGGAAGGTCACCGTATTGTGCGGCTCGCGCGAGATCGTGTCGAGATAGGCCTCGAACCTCTCGCCGGTCTTCTCCGGCGCGAGATAGGGCTTCAGTTCGTATTCGAGCTCCGGCTTGTAGGTGAAGGGAAAGGTCTCGCCATATTCCTCGACGAAGAAGTCGAAGGGGTTGAACACCGCCAGTTCGCAGAGCAGGTCGACCTCGATGCGGAACTCGGTGGTCTTCTCGGGGAAGACGAAGCGCGCCGCCCAGTTGCCGTGCGGATCCTGCTGCCAGTTGACGAAGTGGTTCTCCGGCGTGACCTGCAGCGAGTAGCTCGTCACCTTGGTGCGGCAGTGCGGCGCGGGTCTCAGCCGGATGATCTGGGCCCCGAGTTGGACCGGGCGATCGTAGGAATAGGCGGTGAGGTGATGCAACGCGGTCTGAATGGCCAAGGCGAGGCGTCCCCTTCTCGGGAAAATGATCGACGACGCGCCAGCCTAAACCTTGTGCAGATCGATGCAAGAGGCATGCTGCGATGCGGTCCCACGTCGTTCGACGGTGGGGTGGAGAGCCGGCGAAGAAAAGGCCCCGGACACGGCGGTCCGGGGCCTTTCGATCGGGGATCGGCGCTGCGGTCAGGCCGAGAGCTTGTCGAGGCTCGCGACGATCGCCGCGCCCATCTCGGTGGTCGAGACGGTGTTCTCGCCCTTCTCGGCGATGTCGGCGGTGCGGGTGCCCGAGGCCAGCACGTCGGCGATCGCCGCGTCGAGCAGGTCGGCGGCCTCCCCGAGCCCCAGCGAGTAGCGCAGCGCCATGGCGAAGGAGCCGATCATGGCGATCGGGTTGGCGAGGCCGCGGCCGGCGATGTCGGGGGCCGAACCGTGCACCGGCTCGTAGAGCGCCTTGCGCTTGCCCGTCGTCGCGTCGGGGGCGCCGAGCGAGGCCGAGGGCAGCATGCCGAGCGAACCGGTCAGCATCGCCGCGACGTCGGAGAGGATGTCGCCGAACAGGTTGTCGCAGCAGATGACGTCGTACTGCTTGGGCCGGCGGACCAGTTGCATGGCGCAGTTGTCGGCGAGCACGTGCTCGAGCTCGACCTCGGGGAATTCATCCTTGCCGATCCGGGTCACCACCTGCTTCCACAAGACGCCGGACTTCATGACGTTGTGCTTCTCAGCCGAGGACACCTTGTTGCGGCGGGTCTTGGCGAGGTCGAAGGCGACGCGGGCGATGCGCTCGATCTCGTGGGTCGAGTAGACCTGGGTGTCGACGGCGCGCTTCTCGCCGTTCTCCAGCGTCACGATCTCCTTGGGCTCGCCGAAATAGACGCCGCCGGTCAGCTCGCGGACGATCAGGATGTCGAGACCCTCGACCAGCTCGGGCTTCAGCGACGAGGCCGACGCCAGCGCCGGGTAGCAGATCGCGGGCCTCAGGTTGGCGAACAGGCCGAGATCCTTCCTGAGACGCAGCAGGCCGGCCTCGGGGCGCACCTCGTAGGGCACGTCGGCCCATTTCGGCCCGCCGACGGCGCCGAACAGCACCGCGTCGGCTCCTTGCGCCAGCGCCATGTCGCTCTCGGAAATCGCCTTGCCGCAGGCGTCGTAGGCGCAGCCGCCGACCAGGCCGGTCTCGGTCGAGAAGGTGGCGACGCCGCGCTTCTCGAACCAGGCGAGAACTTCCTTCACCTGCACCATGATCTCCGGACCGATGCCGTCGCCGGGGAGAAGGAAGAGATTGAAGGAGGCCATGGCTCGAATATCCCGCGCGAATGAGGGTGAAGGTGGGGCCACGGGCGCGTGGCCGCGCCTCCCTTTACCAAGACGGGAGATCGGCTTCAACGGCCCTTCGCGGCGGCACGATCCTGGCAACACCGACGGCGACGTTCGCGCGACCGCCCCGAAACGAGACGATCGGGCGGCGCGTCGGTGCGATGCGATCTCGGAGGATGTCCATGACCCTGGCCCCGCGGAAGTTCGACTGGAAGCTCGTCGTGGCGATCCCGATCGCCATGGTGACGGCGATCGCCGGCTACGAGACGTGGCGGCGGGCCGGGCATCACGGGCCGGTCGACGTGCCCCGGGTGGTGCAGGACTTCGGCGATCAGAAGGTGATCTACCATCTCAGCGAGAGCGGCGGCTATCTCGGCGGCAAGCATCGCAGCTGGCTCTCCAACATGGAGAACCACTATGCGGCGCTCGAACCCGGCGGGCTCGACCTGGTGGTGGTGATGAACGGCGACGGCGTCGACCTGCTCAGCCATGCGGCGACCGACACGTCGCTGGCCCGGCGCATCGACGCGCTGAAGGCGCGCGGCGCCAAGTTCCTGGTGTGCCGCAACACGCTGATCTCGCGCGGCATCGACCCGGTGCAGGATCTCTACGGCTTGCGCACCGAGGATCTGATCGGCGCCGGCGTCGCCCAGATCGCCCTCTTGGAGCGCCAGGGCTACGGCTACCTCAAGCCGTGAACGGCGGCGCGGCCCGGATCGGGACGCGCGGTTGGTCGGTTCACATGAGATCGGGGGTCGCCAGGCGATCCCATTCGCCGGTCGTCTCGTCGAGGACGTGCAACTCGCCGAGCGCGATGTCGAACCAGACGCCGTGCAGGGCGATGCGGCCCATCTTCTCCAGCGCCTCGACGCAGGGGAAGGTGCGCAGGTTGGCGAGCGAGTGGACGATCGACAGGTGTTCGAGGCGCAGGCGGCGCTCGGTCATGGTCGGGTCGCCGTGGCACAGGCATTCGGCCAACGGCTTCTCCAGGAGCTCGATCCACTTGCCGATGAAGTCGCCGGGCGACAGCGGCTGGGCGTCTTCCTTCAGCGCCGCCGCGATGCCACCGCAGCGACCGTGGCCCATCACCACGACATGTTCGACGCGAAGGCCCATCAGCGCGAATTCGAGCGCCGCCGAAGTGCCGTGGTACTGGTCGTCGGGGGCGTAGGGCGGCACCAGGTTGGCGACGTTGCGCACCACGAAGAGTTCGCCGGGCGGGGCGTCGAAGATCAGTTCCGGCGCGGCGCGGCTGTCGCAGCAGGCGACGATCATCACCGCCGGCTTCTGGCCGGCCTCGGCGAGCAGGCGGTAGCGCTCGTTCTCCGTCTGGTAGCGGCCGGAACGGAAGGCGGCGTAGCCCTTCAGCAGATGTTGCGGCAGCATCGGGTCTTCTCCGTGATCGACGGCGGGCGACCGGTTCAGGTGGTGAGCGCTGCGAGGGCGGCGAGGTCGACGTTGCCGCCGCACACCAGGACGCCGACCCGTTCGCCGACGCCCGGCCGATAGGCGCCGGTCAAGAGCGCCGCCAGCGCGGTGGCGCCGCCCGGTTCGGAGGCGATCCTGAGCGTTTCCCAGAGCCGGCGCTGCGCCTCGACGATGGCGCTGTCGGGCACCAGCACCGACTCGGCGACATGGTCGGAGGCGATGGCGTGGACGAGATCGCCGACCCGCTTGGCGCCGAGACTGTCGACGGCGATCGATTCGACCTCGACGTCGACCGGCCGGCCGGCGGCGAGCGCCGCGTGGAGGGCGCACGACCCGCGCGGCTCGACCGCCACCACCTTGACCCGTCCGGCGAACCACAGCGCCGCGCCGGCGACCAGGCCACCGCCGCCGGCGGCGATCAGCACGGTGTCGAGGCCGTCGGTGTCGTCCTCCCACTCCAGCGCCACCGTGCCCTGGCCGGCGATGGTGTAGGGGCTGTCGTAGGGGTGGACGACCAGCGCCCCGCTCTCCCGGGCATGGGCCTCGCTGAGCAGGGCGGCGTCGGCGTAGCGATCGCCCGCCACCACCACGTCGGCGCCGTAGGAGCGGATGCGGGCGATCTTCACCGGGCTCGACACCGTCGGCACGAAGATGCGGGCGCGATGGCCGAGGCAGGCCGCCGCGTAGGCCACCGCCGCGCCGTGATTGCCGCCGGAAGCCGCGGTGACGCCCGCCGCCGGGACCGTCCGGGCGAGGAGATTGTTGAAGGCGCCGCGGCTCTTGAACGAGCCGGTGTGCTGGAAGAGCTCGAGTTTCAGGCTCACCGGCTCGGCGAGCCCGAAGGCGGCGCCCTCCACCGACATCGTCGGCGTGTGCCGGACATGGGGGCGGATCCGATCGAGCGCCGCCTCGACGGCGGACGGACTGAGCATTTCGGCCAAGCTGAAGACCTCCGCGACCTCGCGCCTCCCGGGGAGGCTTGCGGACCTCGCATATCGGATCGTGCCGCCCGCGCCAAGACCGGAGGACACACCCCACCCCCGCCCCGCCCGGGGACACGCCGAACCCCGCCGCTCATCCCTTCGGCTCAATTCATGCTGCATTGCAGCAAAACACTTCCATGACGGAGCCGCAGGCGGTATCAAGGGGGCGACGACGTCGAGCGACCATTCCGCCCACCCGGTGGATCCGTCGTAAAAGACCTCGCCGGAGGAATGACCGATGCCGCTGCGCATGCTCCAGACCCAACTCGGCGCGACCCTGCTCGGCATGAGGCGGTTCGGTGAGGCGATCGACGAGATCACCCGCCTTTCGCCGATGGTCGTCGCCCTCAGGACCGACGCGGCGCTGCACGCCCTGACGGATCCCGGCTCGGCGCCGGCCGGCGAGTCGATCCGCATGGTCGCCGAGAAGCTCGACGCCATGGCCCAGGCGGCGGTCGCCGCCACCCTCGAGGCCGGCCTGTCGCTCACCCGCACGCTGACCGAGCGGAGCCTGCCCTTCGACGCCGGCTTCGGCATCGCCACGGCGGCGATGGCGCCGATCCGCGGCCGCCTGCGCGACAACGTCCGCCGCCTCGGCGGTGAGGCGGACGACGAGCGCCGAGCGGCGGAATGAGGCGGAGGGGGCCGGACGCGACGCGACGTCTGCGACCGAAGTCGCAGCCGCCATGCTTTGACTCCGCGCCCTCGGATCGCTACCTCCACGCACCAACCGGGGAGGGTCGCACACCATGCCGATGAGCGCAGAGCGCGGTCGTACCGTCGCGGGACGTTACGAGGAGTTGGTCGCCTCCGGCATGATCGCCCGCGATTGCGTTCAGGCCGCCCTCGCCCGCCGTCTCGACGCCCTCGACGAAGCCCTCTCCCACGCCGATCTGGCGGCCAAAGGGTCCGCGCTCGGCTGGCTCTTCAGCCGCAAGGCGCCGCCGCGCGAGACCCTTCGCGGTCTCTACGTCCACGGTGCCGTCGGTCGCGGCAAGACCATGCTGATGGATCTCTACTACGAGTGCTCGCGCGTCACCCGTAAGCGCCGCGCCCATTTCCACGCCTTCATGGCCGACGTCCAGGACCGCATCCACCGCGCCCGCCAGGACATTCTCGCCGGCCGGCTGAAGGGCGACGATCCGATCGCCCCGGTGGCCGACCAGATCGCCGCCGAGGCCCGGCTCCTGTGCTTCGACGAGTTCGCGGTCTACGACATCGCCGACGCGATGATCCTCGGCCGTCTGTTCCAGAGGCTCTTCGAACGCGGCACCGTGGTGGTCGCGACCTCCAACGTCGAGCCCCGGCGGCTCTATTGGGACGGGCTCAACCGCGCCCTCTTCCTGCCCTTCATCGATCTGCTCGGCACCCATGTCGACGTCTTCGAGCTGACCTCGCCGAACGACTATCGGATGGACAAGACCGACGGCGACGAGGTCTGGCGCATGCCGCTCAACTCCAGGACCGACGCGATCATGGAGGAGACCTGGTTTCGCCTCACCGGCCATCGCCCGAGCCCGGCCGAGGCGATCCCCTTTCGCGGCCGCACCATCTCGGTGCCCCAGGCGGTCGCCGGCTACGCCCGCTTCGACTTCATCGACCTGTGCGAGACGCCGCTCGCCGCCGCCGACTATCTCCAGATCGCCCGGCGCTACCACACGGTGATGATCGAGCGCATCCCGATCCTCGGTCCGGAGAAGCGCAACCCCGCCAAACGGCTGATCAACCTCGTCGACGCGCTCTACGATTGCCGGGTCAAGATCTTCGCCTCCGCCGCCGTCCCACCTTCCGCCCTATGGACCGAGAGCGACGGCGTCGAGAGTTTCGAATTCGCCCGCACCGTCTCGCGCCTGACCGAGATGCGTTCCCTCGAATACGCCGCCACTTCTCACGGCACCGGCGAGGGGACCTTGGTCGGCGACGATCCGGAGGCATCCGACGTCGACGACGACGATGCGGTGCGGCAGGTCTCCGACACATGAAATGTTTTGCAAATTCGCTGGGAAAATGCCGATTTTTTCGGCCCTTTCGCAGTGCGGAATAAACGTTCGGCTGACTTGCACCCCCGGGCGGAACAGAGTATCGAACCGCACGACAGGATGTCGCACCGACCTCCAATTGACGAGAAGGGAAACCTCTGAAATGGCGCGGAAAAAGATCGCCCTGATCGGCGCGGGTCAAATCGGTGGCACGCTGGCTCATCTCGCGGGCCTGAAGGAACTCGGTGATATCGTCCTGTTCGACATCGTCGACGGCGTGCCGCAGGGCAAGGCCCTGGACATCGCGGAGTCCTCGCCGGTCGACGGGTTCGATGCCGCCTATTCCGGCGCTTCGAGCTACGAGGCGATCTCCGGGGCCGACGTGATCATCGTCACCGCCGGCGTGCCGCGCAAGCCGGGCATGAGCCGCGACGATCTGCTCTCCATCAACCTCTCCGTCATGGAGAAGGTCGGCGCCGGCATCAAGGAATTCGCCCCGAACGCCTTCGTCATCTGCATCACCAACCCGCTCGACGCGATGGTGTGGGCGCTGCAGAAGTTCTCCGGCCTGCCGGCGAACAAGGTGGTCGGCATGGCCGGTGTGCTCGACAGCGCCCGCTTCCGCTACTTCCTCGCCGAGGCGACCGGCGTCTCCGTCAAGGACGTCCATGCGATGACGCTGGGTGGCCACGGCGACGACATGGTCCCGCTGGTGCGCTATTCGACCATCGGCGGCGTGCCGCTCCCCGAACTGATCAAGATGGGCTGGCTCACCCAGGACGAGCTCGACGCCATCGTCGACCGCACCCGCAAGGGCGGCGCCGAGATCGTCGGCCTCCTGAAGACCGGTTCGGCCTATTACGCGCCGGCGGCGTCCGCGATCGCCATGGCCGAGTCCTATCTCAAGGACCAGAAGCGCATCCTGCCGGTCGCCGCCGCCCTGAACGGCGAGTACGGGCAGAGCGGCCTCTACGTCGGCGTCCCCGCCCTGATCGGCGCGGCTGGCGTCGAGAAGATCGTCGAGGTCTCCTTCGACGCCACCGAACAGGCGATGTTCGACAAGTCGGTCGCCGCGGTGACCGGCCTGATCGATGCCTGCAAGCAGATTCAGCCGGCGCTCGTCTGAGCCGTCGACCTGAACGGAATTCCGACGGGCGCCCCTGACCGGGCGATCCACCGGATCGGTCGATCGATGCCCGTGGTCGGATCTCCTCCGACCACGACCCTCCCGCCGAGACCAACCGGCGAGAACGGTTCGGTGTCGTCCTCGCAGTCGGGCGAAAGGCTCGGCGGCGGACCGCTTCCGGCTACCTCAGAAACGTGATTCTCGAGGCGACACGGGCGATGAACATCCACGAATATCAGGCGAAGGCCGTCCTTCGCGAATACGGCGCACCGGTATCGCGCGGCATCCCGGCGTTCACGCCGGCCGAGGCCCGCAAGGCGGCCGAGGAACTCGGCGGCCCGCTCTGGGTCGTCAAGTCGCAGATCCACGCCGGTGGCCGTGGCAAGGGCAAGTTCAAGGAACTGCCGGCCGACGCCAAGGGCGGCGTCCGTCTCGCCAAGTCGGTCGACGAGGTCGAGGCCTTCGCCGCCGAGATGCTCGGCAACACGCTGGTCACCGTGCAGACCGGCCCCGCCGGCAAGCAGGTCAACCGCCTCTACATCGAGGACGGCTCCGACATCGATCGCGAGCTCTATTTCTCGGCCGTGGTCGATCGCGCCACCGGCTCGGTCGGCCTGGTCGTCTCCACCGAAGGCGGCATGGACATCGAGACGGTCGCCCACGACACGCCCGAGAAGATCCACACCTTCCACGTCGATCCGGCGGCGGGCTATCAGCCCTACGTCGGCCGCAACGTCGCCTATGCCCTGGGCCTCACCGGCAACCAGGTCAAGAGCTGCGTCAAGCTGGTCGGCGACCTCTATCGCGCCTTCGTCGACAAGGACATGGCGATGCTGGAGATCAACCCGCTGATCGTCTCCAAGGAAGGCGAGCTCAAGGTCCTCGACGCCAAGGTGAACTTCGACAGCAACGCTCTCTTCCGCCACCCCGAGATCGTCGCGCTGCGCGACGAGACCGAGGAGGACGCCAAGGAGATCGAGGCCTCGAAGTACGACCTCGCCTACATCGCCCTCGACGGCACCATCGGCTGCATGGTCAACGGCGCCGGCCTCGCCATGGCGACGCTCGACATCATCCAGCTCTACGGCGAGAGCCCGGCCAACTTCCTCGACGTCGGCGGCGGCGCTTCGGAGGAGAAGGTCACCCACGCGTTCAAGATCATCACCTCCGATCCGAACGTGAAGGGCATCCTGGTCAACATCTTCGGCGGCATCATGAAGTGCGACATCATCGCGCGCGGCGTCCTCGCCGCGGTGACGGCGGTCGGACTGCAGGTGCCTCTGGTGGTTCGCCTGACCGGCACCAACGAAGAGATGGGCAAGCAGATCATTCGCGAGTCCGGTCTCAACGTCATCCCGGCCGACAACCTGGACGACGCGGCTCAGAAGATCGTCAAGGCCGTGCGGGGAGCTTGATCAGATGTCCATTCTCGTTTCCAAGGATACCAAGGTCATCTGCCAGGGCTTCACCGGCGCGCAGGGCACCTTCCACTCCGAGCAGGCGATCGCCTACGGCACCAAGATGGTCGGCGGCGTCACCCCCGGTAAGGGCGGCCAGACCCACCTCGGCCTGCCGATCTTCGACACCGTGTGGCAGGCCAAGGCCGCCACCGGCGCCGACGCCTCGGCGATCTACGTGCCGCCGCCCTTCGCCGCCGACGCCATCCTCGAGGCCATCGACGCCGAGATCGCGCTGATCGTCTGCATCACCGAGGGCATCCCGGTGCTCGACATGGTCAAGGTCGGCAAGGCGCTGAAGGGCTCCAAGTCGCGCCTGATCGGGCCGAACTGCCCGGGCGTCCTCACCCCCGACGAGTGCAAGATCGGCATCATGCCGGGCCACATCTTCAAGCGTGGCTCGGTCGGCATCCTGTCGCGCTCCGGCACCCTGACCTACGAGGCGGTCAAGCAGACCACCGACGTCGGCCTCGGCCAGACGACGGCGGTCGGCATCGGCGGCGACCCGGTCAAGGGCACCGAGTTCATCGACATGCTCGATCTCTTCTTGAACGACCCCGAGACCCAGTCGATCATCATGATCGGCGAGATCGGCGGCTCGGCCGAGGAAGAAGCGGCCGAGTTCCTCGCCGCCCATCCGATCAAGAAGCCGATGGCCGGCTTCATCGCCGGTGTCTCGGCCCCTCCGGGCCGTCGCATGGGCCATGCCGGCGCCATCGTCTCCGGTGGCAAGGGCGACGCAAAGTCGAAGATGACCGCCATGGCCAAGGCCGGCGTCCACGTCTCGCCCTCGCCGGCGCGACTGGGCGAGACCCTGCTCGAAGCCATCAAGGCCTTCGGCAAGTGAGTTCGGCGAGGGGAGCGGCGACGCTCCCCTCGTCCTTCGTCGCCAGACGAAACCACGACGCGGGCCTCGGGCCGCCACCCCCTCGACGGATCGCCGAGACGGGACCCGTCCGAGAACCGAACCGGGAAGTCCGAGCGATGCCGAGGCAGTGGTCCGCAAAAACCACGAATCGGTTCGAATTCGACGGGAAGGTCGACCGACCGGACCGAGGCCGGCTCCGACCCGGGGTCGATCCCTCAAAGATCGAGGCGGCGCCAGAGAGGCTCCGAGACGCACCATGGATCGTGAAGACCATCAGCTGACCTCCTTCCTCTTCGGTGGCAACGCCACCTGGATCGAGGATCTCTACGCCCGCTGGGAAGAAAACCCGGAAGCCGTCGACGCCAGCTGGCGCGAGTACTTCCTGGAGCTTCGCGACGAGAAGGCCGACGTGCTGAAGAGCGCCAAGGGCCCGTCGTGGAAGCGCGCCAACTGGCCGCTGAAGCCCGGCGAGGAAATGGTCTCCGTCCTCGACGGCGATTGGGGCTGGCTCGAGAAGCAGCTGACGGACAAGGTCAAGGGCAAGGCCGCCGCCAAGGGCGTCGACCTCACCCAGGATCAGCTCCAGACCTCCGCCCGCGATTCGGTGCGCGCCATCATGATGATCCGCGCCTATCGCATGCGCGGCCATCTCCACGCCAGGCTCGATCCCCTCGACATCTCCGCCGACAAGGACCACGAGGAGCTCCATCCCTCGTCCTATGGCTTCACCGACAAGGATCTCGACCGCAAGATCTTCATCGATCACGTGCTCGGGCTCGAATTCGCCACCGTCCGCGAGATGGTCGCGATCCTGCGCCGCACCTATTGCTCGACCATCGGCGTCGAGTTCATGCACATCTCCGATCCGCACGAGAAGGGCTGGATCCAGGAGCGCATCGAGGGTCCGGACAAGACCATCGCCTTCACCCGGGAAGGCAAGCGCGCCATCCTCAAGAAGCTGATCGAGGCCGAGGGCTTCGAGAAGTTCATCGACGTCAAGTACACCGGCACCAAACGCTTCGGTCTCGACGGCGGCGAGGCGCTGATCCCGGCGCTCGAGCAGATCATCAAGCGCGGCGGCAATCTCGGCGTGAAGGAGATCGTGCTGGGCATGGCCCATCGCGGCCGCCTCAACGTGCTGACCCAAGTGCTGGGCAAGCCCCATCGCGCCCTCTTCCACGAATTCAAGGGCGGCTCCTTCGCCCCCGACGAGGTCGAGGGCTCGGGCGACGTCAAGTATCACCTCGGCGCCTCCTCCGACCGCGAGTTCGACAACAACCGCGTCCACCTGTCCTTGACCGCCAACCCGTCGCACCTCGAGATCGTCAATCCGGTGGTGCTCGGCAAGGCCCGCGCCAAGCAGGACCAGCTCGCCAAGGATCCCTTCTCCGACATCAACCCGCTCGACGAGCGCGCCCAGGTGCTGCCGCTGCTGCTGCACGGCGACGCCGCCTTCGCCGGCCAGGGCGTGGTGGCGGAGTGCTTCGGCCTCTCCGGTCTGAAGGGTCACCGCACCGCCGGTTCGATCCACTTCATCATCAACAATCAGATCGGCTTCACCACCTACCCGCGCTTCTCGCGCTCCTCGCCCTATCCGTCGGACGTCGCCAAGATGATCGAGGCGCCGATCCTCCACGTCAACGGCGACGACCCCGAGGCGGTGACCTACGCCGCCAAGGTGGCGATCGAGTTCCGGCAGAAGTTCCACAAGCCGGTCGTCGTCGACATGTTCTGCTATCGCCGCTTCGGTCACAACGAAGGCGACGAGCCGAGCTTCACCCAACCGATCATGTATCGGAAGATCCGCAACCACCCGACGACGCTGGCGATCTACACCGAGAAGCTGGTCTCGGAGGGCGTGGTGACGCGCCACGAAGTCGAGGAATGGCAGCTCGACTTCCGCAAGCACCTCAACAACGAGTTCGAGGCGGGTCAGGCGTTCAAGCCGAACAAGGCCGACTGGCTCGACGGTCGCTGGTCCGGCCTCAAGGCCGCCGGCATCCACGACGACAGCGAGCGGTCCGGCACCACCGCCGTGCCGATGGTCGACCTGAAGGACATCGGCGCCAAGCTCTGCGAGGTGCCGTCCGGCTTCAACGTCCACAAGACGATCCTGCGTTTCCTCGACAACCGTCGCAAGGCGATCGAGACCGGCGAGGGCATCGACTGGGCGACGGCGGAGGCCCTCGCCTTCGGCTCGCTCGTCCGTCAGGGCCACCCGGTCCGTCTGTCGGGCCAGGATTGCGAACGCGGCACCTTCAGCCAACGCCACACGGTCCTCTACGACCAGGAGACCGAGGCCCGCTACATCCCGCTCAACAATCTCGGCGAGACCCAGTCGCGCTACGAGGTCATCAACTCGATGCTCTCGGAAGAGGCGGTGCTCGGCTTCGAATACGGCTACACCCTCGCCGAGCCCAACGCGCTGACCGTCTGGGAGAGCCAGTTCGGCGACTTCGCCAACGGCGCTCAGGTGATCTTCGACCAGTTCATCTCGAGCGGCGAGCGCAAGTGGCTGCGCATGTCGGGCCTCGTCTGCCTACTGCCGCACGGCTACGAGGGCCAGGGACCGGAGCACTCCTCCGCCCGCCTCGAGCGCTATCTGCAGATGTGCGCCGAGGACAACATGCAGGTCGCCAACTGCACGACGCCGGCCAACTACTTCCACATCCTGCGCCGCCAGGTGATGCGCGACTTCCGCAAGCCGCTCATCCTGATGACGCCGAAGTCGCTCTTGCGCCACAAGCGGGCGGTCTCCACCCTCGACCTGTTCGCCGAGGGCTCGACCTTCCACCGGGTGCTGATCGACTCGGCCGAGAGCGGCAAGGAGCCGACCACCACCAAGCTGGTCGCCGACGACAAGATCCGCCGGGTGGTGATGTGTTCCGGCAAGGTCTACTTCGACCTGCTCGAGGAGCGCGAGAAGCGCGGCATCGACGACGTCTACCTGCTGCGCATCGAGCAGTTGTTCCCGACGCCGGTCAAGTCGCTGGTCCGGATCATGTCGCGCTTCACCCGGGCCGACCTGGTGTGGTGCCAGGAAGAGCCCAAGAACATGGGATCCTGGTCCTTCATCGAGCCCTATCTCGAGTGGGTGATGAATCAGGTCGGCGGTGCCGCCCGGCGCGCCCGCTACGCCGGACGTCCGGCGTCCGCCGCCACCGCCACCGGCTTGATGTCGCGCCATCTGGCGCAGCTCAAGGCCTTCCTCGACGACGCCTTCGCGGCGTGACGAACCCCGAGCCCGTCGCGTGGCGCGAATTCTGCGCCGCACGACGGGGACGACCGAAACGATCAAGACGAAGAGACGACGATCATGGCGATCGAGATCAAGGTTCCGACCCTCGGCGAATCCGTCACCGAAGCGACGATTGCGAAGTGGTTCAAGAAGCCGGGCGAGGCGGTGAAGGCCGACGAGCCCCTGGTCGAGCTGGAAACCGACAAGGTGACGGTCGAGGTTCCCGCGCCTTCGAGCGGCGTGCTGGAATCGATCATCGCCAAGGACGGCGACACCGTCGGCGTCGGCGCCCTGCTCGGCACCCTCGCTGAAGGCTCCGGCGCCGCCGCCGCCGCGCCCACCGCCGCCGCCCCGGCTCCGGCTCCGACCGCCGCCGCCGCCGCGACGGCGACCGCCGCCGCGACCTCCATGCCGCCCTCGCCGGCCGCCGCCAAGCTGATGGCGGACTCGGGCGTCGCCGTCGACGCCGGGTCCGGCAAGCGCGGCCAGGTGCTCAAGGGCGACGTGCTCGCGGCCGTCGCCGGCGGTGGCAAGCCGGCCGTCGCCGTCGCCGCCGCTCCGGCGCCGATCCCGGTCGTCGCCCCCCGCATCCCCTCCGCCGCCGACGACGCCTCCCGCGAGGACCGCGTCCGCATGACCAAGCTGCGCCAGACCATCGCGCGCCGCCTGAAGGAGGCCCAGAACCAGGCCGCCATGCTGACGACCTTCAACGACGTCGACATGTCGGCGGTGATGGCGCTGCGCAACACCTACAAGGACACGTTCGAGAAGAAGCACGGCACCCGCCTGGGCTTCATGGGCTTCTTCGTCAAGGCCGCCGTTCAGGCGCTGAAGGACGTCCCCGCCGTCAACGGCGAGATCGACGGCACCGACATCATCTACAAGAACTACTACCACATCGCCGTGGCGGTGGGCTCCGACAAGGGCCTGGTGGTTCCGGTGGTGCGCGACGCCGACCGCCTGTCGATCGCCGGCGTCGAGAAGACCATCTCCGACTTCGGCCGCCGCGCCCGCGACGGCCAGTTGAAGATCGAGGAGATGCAGGGCGGCACCTTCACCATCTCCAACGGCGGCGTCTACGGCTCGCTGATGTCGACCCCGATCCTCAACTCGCCGCAGTCCGCCATCCTCGGCCTGCATCGCATCGAGGATCGTCCGGTGGTGCGGGGCGGCCAGATCGTCATCCGCCCGATGATGTACATGGCGGTCTCCTACGACCACCGCATCATCGACGGCAAGGAGGCGGTGACCTTCCTCGTCCGCATCAAGGAACTGATGGAAGACCCGCAGCGTCTGGTGATGGACATCTGAGGCCGCTTTCGCGAAGTTTCGACCCGGTCGCGACTTCGTGAGCCAGACGCGCCGCGGCAGCGCCGCCCGGCCATGCCGGACGGTGCTCCGGGTTCGAAGGCACCGCGGCGGGCGAAAGCCGAGCCGCGGTTCGCCATGTCGAGGCGGCTCGGGCCGAACCGGCCCGGGAAGCAGGGGATCGACGACGACATGACTTCCACCCGAGACGTCATCCTGGTCACCGGCGGCGGTCGCGGCATCGGCCGGGCGGTCGCGCTCGCCGTGGCGCGGACCGGGCGCGGTGTGGTCGTCGACTATGCCGGGGACGCGCCGGCGGCCGAGGAGGTCGTGGCGATGATCCGGGCGGGCGGCGGCGCGGCGATCGCGGTGCGCGCCGACGTCGGATCGGAAGCGGACGTCCTGGCGCTCTTCGCGTCGGTGGACGACTTCGCCCGCGAGCTCGGCGGCCGTCTCGTCGGCGTCGTCAACAACGCCGGCATCGTCGACGTCGCCACCCGGGTCGAGGACATGTCGCTCGCCCGCATCGAGCGGATGTTCCGGATCAACGTCTTCGGCACCCTCCTGGTGTCGCGCGAGGCGGTGAGGCGCATGTCGACCCGCCACGGCGGCGCCGGCGGCGTCATCGTCAATCTCTCCTCCATCGCCGCCCGTCTCGGCGGGCCGGGCCAATATGTCGACTACGCCGCCTCCAAGGGCGCGATCGACACATTCACCCGAGGTCTCGCCGTCGAACTCGCCGAGGAGGGCATCCGCGTCGCCGCGGTGCGCCCCGGCATCATCGAAACCGAGATCCACGCCGCCGGTGGCCAGCCCGATCGGGCCCGCGCCATGGCGAGCCAGATCCCGATGAAACGCCCCGGCCGGGCCGACGAGGTGGCCTCGGCCGTCCTCTGGCTCCTGTCGGAGGGAGCCTCCTACACCACCGGCGCCATTCTCGACGTCTCCGGCGGCCGGTGATCCATCCTCGGAATTTCGAGCAAACGGAGATCAAGACAATGACCGTGGTTTACGATCTCGTCGTCATCGGCACCGGCCCCGGCGGCTACGTCTGCGCCATCCGCGCGGCGCAACTCGGGCTGAAGGTCGCCGTGGTGGAGAAGCGCAAGACCCATGGCGGCACCTGCCTCAACATCGGCTGCATCCCGTCGAAGGCCCTGCTGCACGCCTCCGAGCTGTTCGAGGAGGCCGGCCACGAGTTCGCCCACCTCGGCATCGACGTGTCGAAGCCCAAGCTCAACCTCCCCGCGATGATGAAGCACAAGCAGGACGTCGTCGACGGCAACGTCGGCGGCATCCAGTTCCTCTTCAAGAAGAACAAGATCGACGTCTTCCACGGCACCGGCTCGATCGTCTCCAAGGGCAATGTCGGCGTGAAGGCCGAGGACGGCACCAACTCGGTGATCGAGACCCGCAACATCGTCATCGCCACCGGCTCGGACGTGGCCCGGCTCCCGGGCATCGAGATCGATGAAAAGGTGGTGGTCTCCTCCACCGGCGCGCTCGAGCTCTCGAGCGTCCCGAAGAAGTTGATCGTCGTCGGCGCCGGCGTCATCGGCCTCGAGCTCGGCTCGGTGTGGCGCCGCCTCGGATCGGAAGTGACCGTGGTCGAATATCTCGACCGCATCCTGCCCGGCATGGACCTCGACAGCTCCAAGCAGTTCCAGCGCATGCTGGCGAAGCAGGGCTTCGCCTTCGAGCTCGCCACCAAGGTGACCGGGGTCAAGACCTCGAAGAAGGGCGCCGAGGTGACCCTGGAGCCCGCCGCCGGCGGCGAGGCCAAGGTGGTGCAGGCCGACGTCGTCCTCGTCGCCATCGGCCGCGTGCCCTACACCGACGACCTCGGCCTGGAAGGCGTCGGCGTCGTCCGCGACGCCCGTGGCCGCATCGAGATCCGCGACAATTTCCAGACCTCGGTCCAGGGTATCTACGCCATCGGCGACGTGGTGCGCGGCGCCATGCTCGCCCACAAGGCCGAGGACGAGGGCGTCGCCGTCGCCGAGATCCTCGCCGGCCAGCACGGCCACGTGAACTACGACGTCATCCCGGGCGTGGTCTACACCCAGCCCGAGTTCGCCAGCGTCGGCAAGACCGAGGAAGATCTGAAGGCCGCCGGCATCGACTACTCGGTCGGCAAGTTCCCCTTCTCCGCCAACGGCCGCGCCAAGGCGATGCGCAAGTCGGAGGGCTTCGTCAAGGTGATCGCCGACAAGGCCACCGACCGCGTCCTCGGCGTCCACATCGTCGGCGCCGGCGCCGGCGAGATGATCCACGAGGCGGCGGTGCTGATGGAGTTCGGCGGCTCGGCCGAGGACCTCGCCCGCACCTGCCACGCCCACCCGACCATGTCGGAGGCGATCAAGGAAGCGGCCATGGCCGTCGACAAGCGCGCCATCCACATGTGATCGCAAACGGTCGAACCGACCAGCGGGGCGCCTTCGGGCGCCCCGTTCGCGTTCGAGCCGACGAAACCGCGCCCGGAAGGCGCGCGCGATGGCTCGAGTGCCGCCCGCGGCGGCTCCTCACCCCGCCGCCCCGCCCTCGCGCGGGGCTGCCGTCCGCGCCAGCGACGGGCGAAACACCGGCGCCATCCGCATCCGGTTGCCGACGCGCTGCGGAATGCCCTGGTAGAGCTGCTTGGTCGCCTCCACCACCAGCGCCCCGGCGAAGGTCGGCCAGGTCTTGGAGCCGAGGCGCTCCAGGGTCGAGGCGGCGCGCAAGAAGCTGCGGCGCGTCGACGGCATCATGTAGAGGGCGCCGCGCCAATCGATCGGCGAGAACAGCGCATCCTTCAGCGCCGCGTCGAGCTGGCCCTGGGTGAAGGGCCGGCCGAAGCCGAAGGGCGTCGTCTCCAGCCGCGCCCACAGGCCGATGCGATTGGGCACCACGGCGATCAGCCGGCCGCCCGGCGCCATCACCCGCCACGCCTCGCGCAGCACCTCGCCGGGATCGTCGGCGGTCTCCAGCGCATGGACGAGCAGCATCCGATCGATCGACGAATCGGGCAGCGGCAGGGCGCAATCGTCGACCAGCGCCGTCGCCGAGGGGCCCTCCGACGGCCAGTTCACCACCCCCTGGCGCGCCGGCATGAAGCCGATCACCCGTTCCGCCCGCCCGAGGAAGGGCCGCAGGAACGGCGTCGCGTAGCCGAGCCCGAGGACGCGGTCGCCCTGGACCTTGGGCCACATCTCGACGAGCTTGGCGCGCAGGTGCTGACGCACCAGCCCGCCGAGCGGCCCGCCGTAGAAGTTCCTCAGATCGACGACATCGACATACATCTCTCGGGTCCACCCACGAGGGCCGGATTGATCGGTCGCCATCCTCGCACAACAATGTTAGTCGAAGGCAAACGGACGCGCGAGCATCGCGCGCCGATGCCGCGTCACCCGAGCCCTCGCCCCCCCCGAACGGACGGGCCTCGGGAGACCAGGAACAGAGAAACGAGCCATGATCGAGATCCGCCTGTTTCCCGCCCGCGACGACAATTACGGCGTCCTCGTCCACGACACCGTCTCCGGCGCCACCGCCACCATCGACGCGCCGGAAGAGGACGCCATCCTCGATGCCCTCGAGGAGACCGGCTGGCGGCTCAGCGACATCTTCGTCACCCATCACCACTACGACCACGTCGAGGCGGTGAAGGCGCTGAAGGAGCGCTTCGGCGCCCGCGTCGTCGCCTCGCGATACGACACCGACGCGGCCCGGGTGCCCGAGGTCGACCGGGCGGTCGACGACGGCGAGCGGATCTTCCTCGGCGCCGTGCCGGTCGAGGTGATCGCCGTGCCCGGCCACACCCTCGGCCACATCGCCTATCACATCCCCTCCGCCCCCGCCGTCTTCGCCGGCGACACGCTCTTCGCGCTCGGTTGCGGCCGCCTGTTCGAGGGGACGCCGGGTGAGATGTGGACGTCTTTGAAGCGGCTGCGAGCCCTGCCGCCGCAGACCGCCGTCTATTGCGGCCACGAATATACCCAGGCCAACGCCCGGTTCGCCCTGACCATCGAGCCCGACAACACGGCGCTGCGCCGCCGCGCCGCCGAGATCGACGCGGCGCGCGACGAGGGCCTGCCGACGGTGCCCTCGGCGCTCTCCCTCGAGATCGCCACCAACCCCTTCCTGCGCGCCGACGTCACCGAGGTGAAGGCCGCCCTCGGCATGCTCGACGCCTCCGACGAGGCGGTCTTCACCGAGATCCGCGAACGCAAGAACCACTTCTGATCCCGAGCGCGTCCAGTTCCGACCTGTCCGGAAGACGAGGCGCGAAAGCAAGCCCGAACGGGCGTCGGCCGGCCAGGCCGTAACGCCCGAGAGGTCCGGACTTTTCGAGCCAGCATGAGACCATCCGCGATGACCCTTCCCGCCGAATTCGCCGACCCCGATCTCACCGCCGCCGAGATCGTCCGCCTGCTCGATCTCGCGCCCCACCCGGAAGGCGGCCATTTCCGCGAGACCTTCCGCGATATCGCCGGCCCCGACGGCCGGTCGCGCTCGACCGCCATCTATTTCCTCCTGGCGGCGGAGGAGATCTCGCACTGGCACCGGGTCGACGCGGTCGAGACCTGGCACTGGTATGCCGGCGGCCCGCTGGCGCTCACCATCTCGGAGAACGGCCACGACGCCTGGAGCCTCCATCTCGGCCCCGATCTGGCGAGCGGCCAGCGCCCGCAGGCGATCGTGCCGAAGGACGCCTGGCAGAGCGCCGTCAGCCTCGGCCGCTGGACGCTCGTCGGCTGCACCGTGGCGCCCGGCTTCGACTTCTCCGGCTTCGAGATGGCCCCGCCCGACTGGCGCCCGACCCCGCGCCCCTCCCGCCTCGGCGGCTGAGCGGGCACGCGGGCGTTCACCCCCGCCCGCGCGCCAGGAGATCCTTCGAGGCGATCAACGCCCCGGCGGTGATGGCGATCGCCGCGAAACCGACCGGCGCGGTGAAGCTGCCCCAACCGGCGAGGATCAGCAGCAGGGTCGAGAACAGCGGCGACAGATAGCTCGCCGCGCCGAGCACCTGGATGTCGCCGTGCTTCACCCCGTGGTCCCAGACGAAGAAGGCGAGGCCGACGGGAAAGAGCCCGAGCCCGACCACCGCCGCCCATTGCAATGGCCCCTGCGGCCACACCGTCACCTCGAAGGCGAGATGGCAGACGGCGGAGAGCGCCGCCGTGGCGAGGCAGAAACCGGCGACGGTGGCGGTCGGCACGCCGCCCATCCGCCGCGACAGGATCGAATAGCCGGCCCAGGTCAGCGCCGAGGCGCAGGCCGCCAGATAGCCGCCGACATGGGCCGGGTCGATGTCGAGCCCGCGCCCCTTGGTGACGATCGCCGCCGCGCCGAGGAGCCCGAGGAGCGCGCCGACGACGTGGTGCGCCTTCAGCCGCTCGCCCGGCAGCAGTCCGGAGAAGACGACGATCAAGAGGGGCCAGGTGTAGTTGACGAGGTTGGCCTCGACCGGCGGGGCGAGCCGCAGCGAGGTGAAATAGAGGGCGTGGAAGCCGAAGAGCCCGCCCACCCCCAGCGCCCAGACCTTCGCCGGTTGGCGCAGCACCCCGAGCCGCCCCGTGGCGGCCAGCCACAGGCTCGCCACCGTCCCGGAGATGCCGAAGGCCATGGCGTTCATCTGGAAGGCGGGCACCCGGCCGGACGCCGCCGTCATCAACCCCAGCGCCGCCCACATGGCGATGGCGCCGAGGCCGATCAGCGTGGCGAGCGAACGCGAAGACATCGGGGCGAGAACCTCGGCGAGATGGCGGAATCGAAAGGCGCGCCCGGGATCATCCCGGACGCGCCTTGAAAAGTCTCGCGCAAAAGCGAGGGATCAGCGGGTCGGCACCGGCTTTTCACCGCGATAGTCGTAGAAGCCGCGCTGCGTCTTGCGACCCAGCCAGCCCGCCTCGACATATTTGACGAGGAGCGGACAGGGCCGATACTTCGAATCCGCCAGCCCCTCGTAGAGCACCTGCATGATCGACAGGCAGGTGTCGAGGCCGATGAAGTCGGCGAGTTGCAGCGGGCCCATCGGATGATTGGCGCCGAGCCGCATGGCGGTGTCGATGGCGTCGACCGATCCCACGCCCTCGTAGAGCGTGTAGATCGCCTCGTTGATCATCGGCAGCAGGATGCGGTTGACGATGAAGGCCGGGAAGTCCTCCGCCACCGTCGAGATCTTGCCCAGCCGCAGGACGAAGCCCTTGCACAGGTCGAAGGTGTGGTCGTCGGTGGCGATGCCGCGCACCAGCTCGACCAGTTGCATCAACGGCACCGGGTTCATGAAGTGAACCCCGACGAACTTCTCGGGTCGATCGGTCGACGCCGCGAGGCGGGTGATCGAGATCGACGAGGTGTTGGTGGCGAGCAGCGCCTCCGGCTTCAAGACCGGGCAGAGCTGCTGGAAGATCTTGCGCTTGACCTGCTCGTTCTCGGTGGCGGCTTCCACCACGAGATCGCAGTCGGCGAGCGCGTCGAGGTTCTCGGCCGGCTTGATGCGCGCCAGCGCCGTCGTCCGCGCCTCCTCGGTGATCAGCCCCTTGTTGACCTGCCGGGTCATGTTGCCGTTGATCGTCGCCAGACCCAGCTGGATCCGCTCCGTCGACATGTCGTTGAGCGACACGTCATAGCCGGCGACCGCGCAGACATGCGCGATCCCATTGCCCATCTGGCCGGCGCCGATGATGCCGACTCGTTTGATTTCAAACCCCATGGCGGCCTCGGTCTTTCGTGGCGCGTGCCGTCAGGCCCCGCGATTTCCGCAGCGAATGGGCCGGACGAACCCGATCCTCCTACCCGGTAAGGCAAGCTCTTGCAACACCGGTGGAACTTTCGGAGGCCGGATCACACCGCCCCCCGGGACGCTCGACGCCCGCCCGTCTTCGACGGGCGGGCGCGTGATCTTAGAACCCTGGTATGGAAGGGCAAGCCGTCGAGTGTCATCCCATGGTCGGACGACGGCGCCTTTCACCGCATGGGATCACTTGCCGATCTTGGCGAGTTCGGCGGCGAGTTCCGGTAGAGCCTGGTAGATGTCGGCCACCAGACCATAATCCGCCACCTGGAAGATCGGCGCTTCCTCGTCCTTGTTGATCGCCACGATCACCTTGGAGTCCTTCATGCCGGCGAGATGCTGGATCGCGCCGGAGATGCCGCAGGCGATATAGAGCTCGGGCGCCACCACCTTGCCGGTCTGGCCGACCTGCCAGTCGTTGGGCGCATAGCCGGCATCCACCGCCGCGCGGCTCGCGCCGATCGCCGCGCCGAGCCTGTCGGCCACCGGCTCGATGTAGATCGCGAAGTTCTCACGGTTCTGCATGGCGCGACCGCCCGAGATGATGATCTTCGCCGAGGTCAGCTCGGGACGATCCGACTTCGACAGTTCCTCGCCGACGAAGGACGACAGGCCCGGATCGGCGGCGACCGAAACCGCCTCGATCGGCGCCGCGCCGCCCTTGCCCACCGCGGGAAATGAGGCGGTACGCACGGTGATGACCTTCTTGGCGTCCCCGGACTTCACCACCTGGATGGCGTTGCCGGCGTAGATCGGCCGCTCGAACGTGTCGGCGGAGACCACCTTGGTGATCTCGGAGATCTGCATGACGTCGAGGAGCGCCGCGACGCGCGGCAGCACGTTCTTGGCCGAGGAGGTGGCCGGCGCGACGATGGCGTCGTAGCCGCCGGCGAGGCCGACGATCAGGGCGGCCAGCGGCTCGGCCATGTTGTGGGCGAGCGAGGCGTCTTCCGCCGTCAGCACCTTGGCGACGCCGTCGAGTTCGGCGGCCTGGGCGGCGGCCGGGCCGACGGCGGAACCGGCGACCAGGACATGGACGTCGCCGCCCATCGCGGTCGCGGCGCAGAGCGCCTTGGCGGTGGCGTCCTTGAGGGTGGCGCCGTCGTGTTCGGCGATCAGGAGAATGGTCATGGCTCTATCGTCCCTCAGATCACGCCGGCTTCGTTCTTCAGCTTGTCGACCAGTTCGGCGACGGAACCCACTTTGACGCCCGCCTTGCGGCCGGCCGGTTCGCGGGTCGTCACCACCTCGAGGCGGGGGGTGACGTCGACGCCGTAGTCGGCCGCCGTCTTCTCCTCGATCGGCTTCTTCTTCGCCTTCATGATGTTGGGCAGCGAAGCGTAGCGCGGCTCGTTGAGACGCAGGTCGGTGGTGACGATCGCCGGCAGCTTCAAGGACACCGTCTGCAGGCCGCCGTCGACCTCGCGGGTGACCGCGAGCATGTCGCCGGAGACCTCGACCTTGGAGGCGAAGGTGCCCTGGGCGAGGCCGGTCAGCGCCGCCAGCATCTGGCCGGTGGCGTTCATGTCGTCGTCGATCGCCTGCTTGCCGAGGACGACGAGGCCGGGGGCCTCCGCCTCGACGATGCCCTTGAGGATCTTGGCCACCGCCAAGGGTTCGACCGGACCGTCGACCTTGACCAGGATGCCGCGGTCGGCGCCCATGGCGAGACCGGTGCGCAGGGTCTCGGCGGCCTGCGCCGGGCCGATCGACACCACGATGATCTCGGTGGCGACGCCCTTCTCCTTCAGCCGGATCGCCTCTTCGACGGCGATCTCGTCGAAGGGGTTCATCGACATCTTGACGTTGGCGAGGTCGACGCCCGAGCCGTCCGGCTTCACCCGGATCTTCACGTTGTAGTCGACCACCCGCTTCACGGGCACCAGGATCTTCATGGGGCAGGGTCTCCGGACAGACCGGCGGGGGCCGGCGAGAACGACCGTCGTCCCCGACGATCGATTGTGGGCTATGGGCGGGTGCGAAAGTCATCCGCCGTCTTCGTTTTCCACGAGGCCGAAGACGACGAGAAAGGCGGCTCGGACGCTACTGACGTCGTCCGGCGATGTCAATTCGCGATGTGTACGTTTTAGAGATGTAATTGACGTTTGGTGCGACGGCGGAAAACCGCCGTGAAACGCCGGTCCGAACGATCCGGCCACCCTCCGTCCTTCGTCGTATCCCCGGTCTCGATCGGAGGCTGGCCCCGCCGCTCAGCGGTTCGCCCCCGGCACCCAGAGCACGTCCGCGCGACCCCGATCGTTGACCCAGCGCGCCGCCACGAAGAAGAAGTCGGAGAGCCGATTGACGTAGGCGAGCGCCGGCCGGGAGACGGCGTCGACCTCCTCGAGCGTCATCTCCACCATCAGCCGTTCCGCCCGTCGCGACACCGTCCGCGCCAGATGGAGATGGGCGGACGCCGCGCCGCCACCCGGTAGCACGAAGGAGGTCAGCGGCTCGAGCTCGGCGTTGAGCGTGTCGATCTCGCTCTCCAACCGATCGACCTGGGCCTGGATCACCCTGAGGGGCTCCCATTTCAACACCGCCGCCGGCGGCGTGGCGAGATCGGCGCCGAGATCGAACAGGTCGTTCTGGATACGGGCGAGCATGGCGTCGAGAACCGGCATTTCCACCGTGTGGAGTCGCGCCACGCCGACCACCGCGTTGGTCTCGTCGACGGTGCCATAGGCCGCGACCCGGGCATGCGACTTCGGCAGGCGCTCCCCCGTCACCAGCCCGGTGGTGCCGTCGTCGCCCTTGCGGGTATAGATGCGATTGAGAACGACCATGCCACCTCGTCTCCTCACATGCGTGGCGCGGCGCTCAGCGCCCGAACCACAGACCCACCACCACCAGGACCAGCGCCAGCGCCTGGAGGCCGACCCGCCACCGCATCAGCGTCTGCGACCTCGCGGGCGTGCCGCCCCGCGCCATGTTGAGCACGCCGAGGCCGAGCACCGAGGCCACCGCGATCAGGACGCCGATCACGCCCACGACGAAGAATCCGTTCATCACTCCTCCCCTCGCCGGTCCTCATTCGCGATCCGACAACGCCCCGGCCAGCCGCGACATCGCCCCGTCCGGCAGCAGACGACGGGCCACGTCGAAGATCAACGTCGCCGTCGTCACTCGATAGGTGGCACGCGGCCGCCGCGAGTCCAGAGCCTCGAGGAGTTTGTCGACCACGGCGCTCGCCGGCAACTTGAAGCGCGTCGACCCGCCGCGCCCCATCCGCGCCAGCCGCCGCCGATAGACCTCGGCGTGGGCCGAGCCCTCGATGTCGATGTTGGCGCGGAAATGGGCCATGGCGTTCGGCACGAAATTGGTGGCGATCGGCCCCGGCCGGATCGACACAACCGCGATGCCGGTGCCGGCGAGTTCCATCCGCAACGTGTCGGTCAGGCCCTCGAGCGCGAACTTCGAGGCGACATAGGCGCCACGATACTTCATCGCGGCGATCCCCAAAACCGACGAGCACTGGACGATGCGGCCGCGCCCTTGCGCCCGCAGCGACGGGATCAGCCGGCGCGTCAGATCGTGCCAGCCGAAGAAATTCGCCTCGAACTGGGCCCGCAGGACCTCCGGCGTGAGATCCTCGACCGCCCCGGGCTGGCCATGGGCGCCGTTGTTGAAGAGCGCGAAGAGCCTCCCCTCGGTCGCCTCCAGCACATGGGCCGCGCAAGCCTCGATCGAGGCGGCGTCGCGATAGTCGAGGAAGAGCGCCGTGACCCCGTCGATCGTCGAAAGGGCGGCGAGATCCTCGGGCTTGCGCGCCGTGGCGAAGACCCGCCAGCCGCGCGACGCCAGCGTCTCGGCCGCCGCCCGCCCGATGCCGGTCGACGCTCCGGTCACCAGGATGGACCGTTCGGCCGCGCGCTGGTCCGTCATCGAAGCTCCCACACCCGGAAGAGGCGCCGGGATTCGCGGCCCGCACTTTCGACCGAGGCCTCGCCGACCGCAAGTCCGCCGCCTCGGACAGCCGGGCCGGAATCGAAAACCGGCCGACGTTTCCGTCGACCGGTTTCGATGAGCTTGCGATGACCGTGTGAGGATTTGATCTCATTTCCCCGTCTGGAAAGCAATCGGAAACCTATGGAAAGGTTAATTGCCGCGGGTCGCCCGCGTTAACGGCCATGAACCGTCCCGGCCGAAACCCGTCGCCGAGACGCCAGACAAGAAAAAAACCGGCCGAAACGAGTTCGGCCGGTATAAATTTCAGTCGACGAAAAGGAATCCCCTGAGCCCTTTCCGCGCTCACATCATGTCAGGATCGGCAGAATCGCCAATCCCTGGAAATCCAGGGGATCCCGATCAGTGAAATTACTCACCCATTGCCGCCGTCGAGCAATCGGCGGGCGATGACCTGGGCCTGGATCTCGCCGGCGCCCTCGAAGATGTTGAGGATTCGGGCGTCGCACAACACCCGGCTGATCGGATACTCGAGGGCGAAACCGTTTCCGCCGTGAATCTGAAGGGCGTTGTCCGCCGCCGCCCAGGCGACGCGGGCGCCGAGCAGCTTCGCCATGCCGGCCTCGAGATCGCAGCGCTTGTCGTGATCCTTCTGGCGGGCGGCGAAATAGGTGAGCTGGCGGGCGATCATCACCTCGACCGCCATCATGGCGAGCTTGTCGGCGACGCGCGGGAAGTGGATCAACGCTTTACCGAACTGCACCCGCTCCTGGGCATAGCGCAGGCCGAGATCGAGCGCCGACTGGGCGACGCCGATGGCGCGCGCCGCCGTCTGGATACGGGCGCTCTCGAAGGTCTGCATCAACTGCTTGAAGCCCTGGCCCTCGACCCCGCCGAGGAGATTGGCCGCCGGCACGGTGAAGCCGTCGAAGGCGATCTCGTATTCCTTCATGCCGCGATAGCCGAGCACCTCGATCTCGCCGCCCGACATGCCGTCGGCCGGAAACGGCGTGGCGTCGTCGCCGCGCGGCTTGGGCGCCAGCAGCATCGACAGGCCCTTGTAGCCCGGCTCGTCCGGGTTGGTGCGCACCAAGAGCGTCATCAGATCGGCGCGGACCGGATGAGTGATCCAGGTCTTGTTGCCCGAGACGACGTAGTCGTCGCCCTGCTTCACCGCGCGGGTCCGCAGGGATCCGAGATCGGAGCCGGTGTTGGGCTCGGTGAAGACCGCCGTCGGCAGCACCTCACCGGAGGCGATCTTCGGCAGCCACTCCTGCTTCTGCTCTTCGGTGCCGCCGCACAGGATCAGCTCGGCGGCGATCTCCGAGCGGGTGCCGAGCGAGCCGACGCCGATATAGGCGCGCGACAGTTCCTCGGAGACGACGCACATGGATTCCTTGCCGAGCCCGAGACCGCCGTACTCCTCCGGAATGGTCAGGCCGAAGACGCCCATCTCGGCCATCTGGCCGATCAACGCCATCGGGATGTATTCGTTCTTCAGATGCCACTCGTGGGCATGGGGCAGCACCGCGTCGACGGCGAGCCGGCGCATCTCGTCGCGGAACTGATTGAGCGTCTCGTCGAGGCCGAGTTCGCCGTAGGAGGTGGCGCCCTCGAGCCGGGTCATCGCGGCGACCAGCGCGGCGCGGATCTCCGGCGTGTTGCCCTCGGCGATCAGTGTCTCGACCGCCGCCACCCGCGCCGCCGCCACCGCCGCCGCCGAGACCCCGAGATCGGCGAGACGGACGAACTCGCCCTGATTCATCGGAATGCCGCCGAACACCTGGGCGAGATACTCGCCGAAGGCGATCGAGACGATGTCGCGCTCGATCTCGCCGAAGCGGCCCTCGCCGGTCAGACGCTCGGCATAGTCGACCATCTCGCGCAACGCCTCGACATAGGTCGCGAGCCACGCCAATCCGTGGGCGGCGTGCTGCTCGCGATCGACCAGCGCGGCGGAGACCCGGCCGTCCTTCTCGACCCGGGCGCGCACCGCGTCCCGCGCCGTGGTGAACAACCCGTCGAGCGCGGCGACCGCCTCGCGACCGAGCGCGATCAGATCCAAATCGATTCGAGCGGCACCCGCCATGACCCATCTCCCCCGCCGGCACGGACCGTTCGCCGGCAATATTGTGTTGTTGCAGTGCGAGAGAATAGAAAACCGCCGCGGCGATGCAATGCCTCGAAAGGCGCAAGCGACCGGATTCAGCGGCGATTGGCGAGCGCCACGCCGATCGCCGTGACGATCATCCCGGCGATCTGGAGAATTTCCAGGGTTTCGCCGAAGAAGAACCATGCCTCCACCACCGCCGCCGGCGGCACAAGGTAGATCAGCGAGGCGGCGCGCGACACCTCGCCGCAGCGGATGAGATGGAGCAGCAGGCCGATGGCGCCGATCGACAGGCCGACGACCGACCAGGCGAGCGTCAGCATCGAGACGGTGGTGACGCCGAAATGGAGATCCTCGCTCAGCGCCGCCGCCGGCAGCATCACCAGGAAGGCGCCGAGGAACTGCAACGCGGCGATCGGCATCAAGCCGCCCGAGGCGACGAAGCGCTTCTGATAGAAGGTGCCGACGGTGACCGCGAACATCGCGCCGACGTTGACCGCGAGCGGCACCACGACCTCGGTGAGCGCGGCCCCCGACACCCCGGAGAGCTTCGGCCAGACCACCACGACGATGCCGAGGAAGCCGACGACGAAGCCCACCATCCGTCGCCAGCCGATGCGCTCGTGCGACATCAGCGGCGCCAGCGACGCGGTCATCAGCGGCTGGATCGCGGCGATCACGGCGGAGAGCCCGGCCGGCACGCCGTGGGCGATCGCCCACCATATGCAGCCGAGATAGATCCCATGCAGCAGGACGCCGGAGGCCATGGCGTGGCCGATGGCGCGGCGTCCGCGCGGCCACGCCCCCCCGGTCACCATCGCCAGTGGCACCAAGACCACCATCGCCACGAAGAAACGCACGGCGAGGAAGGTCAGCGGACCGGAATCCCAGGTGGCGAACTTGCCGGCGATCCACCCCGTCGACCAGATCAGGACGAAGAGCAGCGGCGCCACCGCGACGAAGAGGGAACGTTGCGACAAGGCGCGCCTCGGCCGAAAAAAGAGAAGGCGCGGGAGTGGATCCCGCGCCTTCGCATCGTTTCAGGTTTTCCGGCCCGGCGATAGGCGGATCCCGAAAGATCCGCCCTGCCGCCTCGATCACTCGTCGCGCTGGCCGAACAGATGCATCAACATCATGAAGAGGTTGATGAAGTCGAGGTAGAGGGTGAGCGCGCCCATGATCGCCGAGCGGCCGATGGTGGCCTGGTCGGCGCCCTCGAGCCCGTAGAGGTACTGTTCCTTGAGCTTCTGGGTGTCGTAGGCGGTGAGGCCGGCGAACACCAGCACGCCGATCACCGAGATGGCGAACTGCAGCGCGCTCGAGGCCAGGAAGATGTTGACCAGACTGGCGATCAGGATGCCGATCAGGCCCATCATCAGGAACGAGCCCATGCCCGACAGCGACTTCTGCGTGGTGTAGCCGTAGAGCGACAGACCACCGAAGGCCGCGGCCGAGATGAAGAACACCCGAGCCACCGAGGTGTGGGTGTAGACCATCAGGATCGTCGAGATCGAAATGCCCACCAGCGCGGCATAGAGGAAGAACACGCCCTGCGCCGTCGAGGGCTGCATGCGGTCGATCCGGAAGCCGAGGAGGAAGACCAGGCCGAGCGGGGCGAGCATCACCACCCACTTCAGCGGGCCGATGAACAGCGCCTTGCCGAAGGCGGTCAGGGCGACGGTCTTGGAGATCCGCGCCACCGCGTCGGCCGACCCGATGTCGGTCACCGACATCGAATAGATGATCAGCGCGGCGAGGCCGGTGATGGCGACGCCGATGGCCATGTAGTTGTAGATCGAGGTCATGTAGCTGCGCAGGCCACGGTCGATCGCCTGGGCGTCCGGGCGCGCCAGCGTCGAACCGAACCGGGCGGAGTCGTTGCCGAAGTTCGCCATCAGTCAAAATCCTTTCGTCCGTGCCCGCGGCTCGCGCCAGCGTGGCTCCGAACTCGAATATGGGGCGTGAATTCGACGGCCGCAAGGCACCCCCTGGGACCCCTGCGAATCGATTTCATGAAATATCGGTAATGATCCGCCCGACGCCGGCGCCCCCCGACGCGCCCTCAACTCGCCCGCAACACCTCCGCCGGACGCCGGCTCAGCGCCGAGCGGGTCGACAGCAGCCCGAGGGCGACCGTCAGCACCGCGGTGGCGACCACCACGACGATCACCGCGACCGGATCGGCGACGAAGGGAAGCTTCATCACCCGGGTCAGCACATACCACGCCGCCGCGGTGCCGACGGCCGCCGCGAAGAGCCCGCTCGCCAGCGCGATGAGGGCGAATTCCAGGCCCAGCGCCCCGAGCAGGCGTCGCCGCGTCGCCCCCAGCGCCGCCAGGATCGCCGCGTCGCGGATGCGCGCCTCCTGCCGCGCCGCGAGCGCGCCGGCGAGCACCAGGATCGCCGCGATCACCGCGAAACCGGCGACCGCCGTCACCCCGGCCGACGCCCGTCGCATCAGATCGTCGACCCGGGTCAACGCCTCGCGCACCCGGATCGCCGAGACCACGGGGAAGCGCTCGACCACCTTGGTCAGGAGCGCCAGCTCCTCCGCCGGCCGGCCACCGCCGGGCCAGGTCACGGTGACCAGCCGCGTCGCCGGCGCCCCCCGGAAGGCGTCGGGCGAGAACACCATGAAGAAGTTGATCGCCAGCCGATCCCATTCGATCCGCCGGAAATTGGCGACCGTCGCCTCGACGTCGCGGCCGAGCACGTTGACCGTGACCTCGTCGCCGATGGCGAGCCCCAGCCCCTTGGCGGTTTCCGCATCGAACGAGACGAGCGGCGGCCCGGCATGGTCGGGCGCCCACCAGGATCCCTCGACCACCGTCGAATTGGCCGGTGGCACCGCCGAATAGGTGACGCCGCGATCGCCCTCGAGGACGAACTTGGCGCTGTCGGCGACTTGCGCCTTCTCCGCCGGCACCCCCTTCAGGGCGACGATGCGGCCGCGCAGCATCGGCACGTCGGCGACGGTGGCGTCCTTCGCCTCGTCACGCAGGAAGACGCGGAAGGCATCGGCGTCGCGCGCCGGCACGTCGATGAAGAAGAAGCTCGGCGCCTGATCGGGCAGCGTCGACGACAGTGCCCGCGACAGCCCGCTCTCCACCTGCGTCAACGCCGCCAGGAGCGTCGCCCCGAGGCCGAGGGAGAGCACGATCGACACCGTCGGCGCCCCCGGTCGGGCGATCGCCGCGATCGCCGTGCGCGCCTCGAAGATCCCCGGCCGGGGCATCCGGCGGGCGACGGCGATCAGCCCCGCCGCGACCAGCCGCAACACCACGAAGGCCGCGACCAGGAGGCCGAGATAGGGCAGCGTGATCCGCCGCTCCGGCGACAGCCCGACGACCAGCGCCAGGAGCGCCGCCGCCAGCAGGCTCGCCGGCACGATCCGAGCGAGACGCGGCCACCTCGGCGCCGTCTCGATCGACCCGCGATAGAGCGCCGCCGGCCGCGCGTCGACCGCGGCGCCCAGCGGCACCGCGACGAACAGCGCCGCCGTGACCGCGCCCTCGAGCGCCGCCAGGATCAACGGTCCGGTCGCCATCACCGGCATCAGATCGAGACCGAGGGCGGCCCCCAGCGGCCCGGCGAAGACCCAGGGCACGGCGGCGCCGATCACCACCCCGAGGCCGATGCCGATGACCGCGATGGCGCCGATCTCCAGCCCGTGGACGAGAAAGACGAAGCCGCGCGTCGCCCCCAACGTCTTCCAGATGGCGATGGTCTCCCGACGGCGTTCCAGGTGGCCGACGACCGCGTGGGCGACCCCGAGGCCGCCGATCACCAAGGTGGTGAGCCCGACCAGGGTGAGGAACTGGACGAAGCGATCGATCGTCGCCTTCAGTCCCGGCGCCGCCTCGGCGCGCGAGCGGATCTCCCAACCGGCGCTCGGGAAAGCCGCCTTCGCGGCGGCGACCGTGGCGGCGATGTCCTCGCCGGACGCGAGCTTCACCCGGGTGTGCCAGCGCACCAGGCTGCCCGGCGCCAACAGGCCCGAGGCCTCCAGCGCGGCGCGCGACATCATCAGGCGCGGGCCGAAGCCGATGCCGCTCGCCAGCCGATCGGGCTCGTCGGCGATCACCCCGGCGATCCTCAGCCGGATCGATCCGACCGAGATCACGTCGCCGACCTTCGCCCCGAGGCGCGGCAACAGGGTGTCCTCCACCAGGGCGCCCCACAGAGGCCCGGCGGCATCGCTTCCGGCGGCGAGCAGCGCCCGACCGTCGGTGGCGGGCACGCCGGCGCCGCCGACGGCGCCGGTGGCGACCGTCAGCCGGCCGGCGAGCGGATAGGCGTCGTCGACCGCCTTGGCCTCGACCAGGACGGCGGTCCCGCCGTCGCGCCGCGCCATCGCCCGCAGCGTCGCCACATCGGAGAGCCGGCCGCGCCGGGCGAGAAAGTCGCGTTCCGCCGCGCCGATCGGCTGATGGTGGACCGAGAAGGCGATGTCGCCGCCGAGAATGAGATCGCCCTGGGCGGCGAGCGAGGCGTCGAAGGACCGCCCGAGGGCGGCGACGCCGGCGATCGCCGCGACGCCGAGCGCCAGACAGGCGACGAAGATGCCGAAGCCGCGCAGGCCCCGCTTCAGGTTGCCGCGCAGGGCGCGCGCCGCGAAACGCACGGCGACGGCGGCGCGCTCGGCCGACGAACCGGTCATCGGCCGGCCCCCTCGGTCGTCCGCCCGGCGCGCACGTGGATCACCCGGTCGCAACGCGCCGCGAGATCCGGATCGTGGGTGACCAGCATCAGCGTCGCGCGCACGTCGGCGACCCGGTCGAACAGGAGGTCGGCGATGGTGGCGCCGGTCTCCTCGTCGAGATTGCCGGTGGGCTCGTCGGCGACGACGATCGCCGGCCGGCCGACCAGCGCCCGGGCGATCGCCACCCGCTGCTGCTCGCCGCCGGAGAGTTGGGCCGGATAGTGATCGAGCCGGCCGCCGAGCCCGACCGCCTCGAGTTCGGCGCGGGCGCGGGCGAAGGCATCGGCTTCGCCGCGCAATTCCAGCGGCGTCGCGACGTTCTCGATCGCCGTCATGTCGGAGACGAGATGGAACGACTGGAAGACGATGCCGACGTGGCGACCGCGAAACAACGCCAGCCCGTCCTCGTCGAGCGCCGAAAGATCGGTGCCGGCGACCTCGACCCGGCCGCGATCGGGCCGCTCGAGCCCGGTCGTCACCATCAGCGCCGTCGACTTGCCCGATCCCGAGGCCCCGACCACCCCGACCTTCTCACCCGCGCCGATGGTCAACGAGAGGCCGCGCAGAACCTCGACGGCGGCACTGCCCCGACCCAGGGTGAGATGAACGTCCTCGAGGGAAATGGCGATGTCGGTCACGGCGGGGGAGGCCTTTCGACGGCGGCGCGAGACGGGGCGCGAGGACGGGAGGGAGGAGACGCGGCGGCGAAGGGGCTCGAAATCTTCGGCTCGAACGTCATATGGTGTCGATCGGCGGCCGATAAAGCCTTCCGATCCTCCCGTCACCGACCTCCGAGTTCCGCTCGTCATGACCGAGATGTCCGAACAATTCCGAAGCGGCCGACGCGTCGGACCCGCCGTCGCGGCCGCATTCGCCCTCGTCCTGGCGATTCTCGCCGCCTTCGGGGCGCCTTCGTCGTCGCTGGCCGCAGCCGATCGGGCAATTCGGATCGTCGCCTTCGGTGACAGCCTGACCGCCGGATATGGCCTTCCGCCGGGCCGCGGTTTCGCCCCCAGGCTGGAGGCGGCGCTGAAGGCCGAGGGCCTTCACGTCGAAGTGATCGATGCCGGCCTCTCCGGCGACACCACCGACATGGGTCTCGCCCGCCTCGACTGGTCGGTGCCGAAGGACGCCGACGCGGTGATCGTCGAACTCGGCGCCAACGACGCGCTGCGCGGGCTGCCGGCGGCGGACGCCCGAGACAATCTCGACGAAATCGTCTCGCGGCTCACCGCGCGCGGCCAGAAGGTGCTGGTCGCCGGCATGATGGCGCCGCGCAATCTCGGGCCGGACTACGTCGCCGCCTTCGATCCGATCTTCGCCGATGTCGCGAAGGCGCACGGCGCCCTCGTCTATCCCTTCTTCCTCGACGGCGTCGCCCTCGATCCCAAACTCGTCCTGCCCGACGGTCTCCACCCGACCGCCGAAGGGGTCGACGTCATCGTCGCCCGCATCCTGCCGACCGTGCGCGAACTCGTCGCCCGCGTCCGCGCCGCTCATCCCTGACGACCCCAGCCACGAGAGATTCCATGCGTCGCAACCGTCTCGGCCTGACCGACCTCACCGTTCCCGCCGTCTGCCTCGGCACCATGACCTTCGGCGAACAGAACACCGAGGCCGAGGGCCACGCCCAGCTCGACCGCGCCCTCGCCGCCGGCGTCGACTTCCTCGACACCGCCGAGCTCTACGCCATCCCACCCCGGCCCGAGACCGCCGGCCGCACCGAGGAGATCATCGGCTCGTGGATGGCGGCGCGCGGCAACCGCGATCGGCTGACCATCGCCACCAAGGTCTGCGGCCGTTCCGACATGAAGTGGTTCCGCGAGGACGGCTCCCCGTCCCGGCTGGTGCGCGCCCAGATCGACGAGGCGGTGTTCGGCAGCCTGAGGCGCCTGGGCATCGACACCATCGATCTCTATCAGGTGCATTGGCCGGAGCGTCTGGTGCCCGGCTTCGGCTCCAACCCGACGATCTGGACCGACCCGACGCCGCGCGGCGACGAGGCGACGATCGAGGAGGCGCTCGACGCCCTCGCCGCCCACGTGAAGGCCGGCCGCATCCGCCACATCGGCCTGTCGAACGAGAGCACCTGGGGAGTGATGCGCTGGCTCCGGGCGGCGGAGGTGACCGGCGGTCCCCGCATCGCCTCGATCCAGAACGCCTATTCGGCGCTCAACCGGACCTTCGAGGTCAATCTCGCCGAGGCCTGCATCCGCGAGGGCGTGTCGTTGCTGCCCTATTCGCCGCTCGCCCAGGGCTACCTCACCGGCAAATACCTCCACGGCGCCCGCCCCGCCGGCTCGCGCACCGTGTTGTTCGACCGCGCCCAGCGCTACCAGCGGCCCAACACCGACGAGGCGATCGAGGCCTATGTGGCGCTCGCGGCGGAAGCCGGCGTGACCCCGGCGACGCTGGCTCTGGCCTTCGTCGCCTCGCGCTCCTTCGTCACGTCGACCATCATCGGCGCCACCACGATGGCCCAGCTCGAGGAGGATCTCGCCGCCTTCGATTGGTCGATGCCGCCCGAGATCGCCGCGAAGGTCGACGCCATCCATCTGCGCTATCCCAACCCCTGCCCGTGAGGTCGGGAAGCGTCGCCGACCGCGTGGAAACGGCGTCGAGAAGACGCGTTCGAGGACGAGGACCGGCCAAGAGCGGGATCGGCGGGGGATCGGCGGGAGGGATCGATCAGGCGCGCTCGAGCGCGCCGCCGTCGCTGCCTTCGCCGGCCTTCGGCGCCGTCTTTTCGGCGACGAGATTGGCCAACAGATAGGACCCCTGCACCGCCACCCAGAAGGCGGCGTAGCCCCACACCACGTCGATATCGAAGCGGCGCACCACCGCGAAGACGACGAGCGGCAGCACGACCGAGGACAGCAGGAAGACGCCGAGGCTGTCCACCCGCAAACGGGTGGAGAGAATCCAGCCGACGATGAGGCCCCCCATGGCCCAGACGATCATGCCCGCTCCGCCGATTGCGCCAGGACGTTGTGATGATCCCATGATTAACACGGGATCGGCTGCTCGAGAACTGCCCAGCATGCCGCAGGCCGGTATGGGCCGCCCGAAAGCGCCGTGTTTCGGCGAAAACGCCGAGTCTTACGAAATCCGAATGATCCATTCGGGTTTCGGATTCCGCCCGCCGAGAGCGTCCCGTCCGAACGAGGCCGATTTCGATCGCGTGGTTGCGGCCTCGCGAAGCACTCCGCCGGACCCCGTATCACGCCGCCGCCGCGCTCTCGCCGATCAGCCGCGTCACCTCGCGCGGCACCTCGAGATGCGGCATGTGGCCGACGCCGGGGAAGACATGGACGGCGACGACGCCGGGCACGCCTCGGCTCTGATGGATCGGCAGCACCCGGTCCTGATTGCCCCAGATCAGGCGGATCGGATGGGGCAGATCGGCGAGGGCGGAAAGATCGAAGCTCTTCTGGCGTTCGCCGTCGAGAATCGCCTCGCCGACGCGGGCGAGCGTCTCCACCACGCGCGGATCGCGGCGCGCCTCCGCCATGCGCCGGGCCATCGCCGGCGGCACCGGCTTCTCGAAGCCGAAGAACTGTTCGTGCAGGGCCTGGATCTCGGCCTCCTCGGTCGCCAACGCGAAACGGCGCAAGAGCCGCGCGTTGATCTCCGGCCCGAACCCGCCCGGCGCCACCAGGGTGAGGCTCGCCACATGGCCGCTCTCGGCGAGCCTCTGGGCGGCGATGGTCGCCACCGCCCCACCCATCGAATGGCCGACGAGATGGAACCGCGCGTGCCCCATCGCCGTGAGCGAGGCGGCGACCGCCGCCGCGGCGATGCCGGCATGGCCGATCTTCGGCCAGTCGAGCGCCGCCCCGTGGCCGGGCAGATCGAAGGCGATCACCCGGTGGCGGGTCTCGAGCCCGATCAACTGCCCCATCCACGTCTCCCGGTCGCCGGCGAACCCGTGCAGGAGGACGATCGGCGGCCGGCCCTCGGGGCCGCGGGCGACGTGGGGCAGGATCATCGACATCGAACTCTCCCGATCGGTGCGGGCGGTTGGGTGGGACGCCGGGAAGGTCGCCCGGAGACGAAGGAAGGGGCCGCGAGGCCCCTTCCCGAATACCCGGACGATGGTCGCGTCTCAGGTCAGATACTGACCACCGTTGATCGACAGAGTCGAGCCGGTGATGAAGCCGGCCTCGTCGGAGGCGAGGAACACCACGGCGCGGGCGATCTCCTCGGGCTGGCCGAGACGGCCGACCGGGATATAGGGCAGGATCTTCGCCTTGAGCACGTCCTCGGGGATCGCCTGGACCATCTCGGTGGCGATGTAGCCGGGAGTGATGGCGTTGCAGGTGATGCCCTTGGTGGCGCTCTCCTGGGCGAGTGCCTTGATGAAGCCGATGTCGCCGGCCTTGGCCGCCGAATAGTTCACCTGACCGAACTGGCCCTTGTGGCCGTTGATCGACGAGATGACGATGATGCGGCCGAAGTTGCGGTTGCGCATGCCTTCGATCACCGGACGGGTGATGTTGAACAGGCCGTCGAGGTTGATGCGGATCACCGACGACCACTGTTCCCTGGTCATCTTGTGGAACAGGCCGTCACGGGTGATGCCGGCGTTGGCGACCAGGATGTCGATCGGGCCGATCTCGGCCTCGACCTTGGCGATGCCGGTGGCGCAGGCGTCGTAGTCGCCGACGTCCCACTGGTAGACCGCGATGCCGGTCTCCTCGTTGAACTTCCTCGCCGCCTCGACGTTGCCGCCGTAGGTCGCCGCGACGCGATAGCCCTCGGCGTGCAAGGCCTTCGAAATCGCCGCGCCGATACCGCGCGTGCCGCCGGTGACCACTGCAACTCTGCTCATCTTTCTCTCCCAAAGTGTTCCGTCGGTTCTCGCGACCGAAATCGGCTGATGTCGGGTGATCGGCGCGCCGCTCGTCACGCCCGAGGCGACGAAGCGGCGCGCGCGGAAACCTCCCTCCGCGCTTCGATCAACGCTCGACGCAGAGCGCGATGCCCATGCCGCCGCCGATACTCAGCGTGGCGAGGCCCTTTTTGGCGTCGCGCTTCTGCATTTCGTGCAGCAGCGTGACCAGCACGCGGGCACCCGAGGCGCCGATCGGATGACCGATGGCGATGGCGCCGCCGTTGACGTTGACCTTCGACGTGTCCCAGCCGAGTTCGCGGTTGACCGAGATCGCCTGGGCGGCGAAGGCCTCGTTGGCCTCGACCAGATCGAGATCCGCCGCGCTCCAGCCCGCCTTCTCCAGCGCCTTCTTCGACGCCGGGATCGGACCGGTGCCCATGATCGCCGGATCGACGCCGGCGGTCGCCCACGACTTGATGGTAGCGAGCGGGGTCAGGCCGCGCTTCCTCGCCTCGTCGGCGCTCATCAGCACCAGCGCCGCGGCGCCGTCGTTGATGCCCGAGGCGTTGCCGGCGGTGACCGTGCCTTCCTTGTTGAAGGCCGGGCGCAGCTTCGCCATGCCTTCGTAGGAGGCGCCGTCGCGGATGTACTCGTCGGTGTCGACGACGACGTCGCCCTTCTTGGACTTGATCACGACCGGCACGATCTCGTCCTTGAAGCGACCGGAGTTCTTGGCCGCTTCCGCCTTGTTCTGCGAAGCCGCGGCGAAAGTGTCCTGCTCCTCGCGGGAGATCTGCCACTTGGTCGCGATGTTCTCGGCGGTGATGCCCATGTGATAGCCGTTGAAGGCGTCGATCAGGCCGTCCTTGAGCATGGTGTCGACGAACTCGAGGCTGCCCATCTTGGTGCCGTTGCGCAGATGCGCGGCATGTTGCGCCTGGCTCATGCTCTCCATGCCGCCGGCGACGATGATGTCGGCGTCGCCGTTGGCGATCTGCTGGAGGCCGAGGGCGACGGCGCGCAGACCGGAGCCGCAGAGCTGGTTGAGGCCCCAGGCGGTGGCTTCCTGCGGGATGCCGGCGGCCATGGCGGCCTGCCGCGCCGGGTTCTGACCCTGGCCGGAGGCGAGGACCTGGCCGAGGATCACCTCGTCGACGTCCGCCGCGTCGACCTTGGCGCGTTCGAGCGCCGCCTTGATGGCGGTGGCACCGAGCTGGTGGGCCGGAACGCTGGCGAGCGCGCCGGAGAAGCTTCCGACGGGCGTGCGCGCCGCGCCGACGATGACGACGTCGTTGGCCATTCCTACTTTCCTCCGAATAGGGTTCCCGAGTGAGCGGTCGCCGCCATTGCTCGTCGTCGATCCGAAATCGAACCGATTCGATGGCGCGCGACCGACCTCGTCCCGCCGATGGGCGCGAGAACCGTCGATCCGAATAGAGACGCCCGCCACACCCCCTGTCAATGAGACGAAGGCCTCCCACGTCTCGGCAATCCGTCTGATCCGGCGGCGATTCCACGACCTTGTGCGACAGACTTTCGGCCCATTTCGCGGTGCAATGCCCGCACTGCACGAAATCAGTGGCCTCTCGCCGCGAAACTACCTAATCTCTCCGACGGGAGGACGCCGAACGCCACGCAACGGTAGATCCGGTCGAGGCAGCGGACGTCGAAGCATGGGATCGGTAGAAGAAACATGGCCAAGACCGAAGAGCCCACGATCATCAAGAAGTACGCCAACCGGCGGCTCTACAACACCGGCACCTCGTCCTACGTGACGCTCGAGGACCTGGCCGAGATGGTCAAGAACGAGGAGCTCTTCGTGGTCTACGACGCCAAGAGCGGCGAAGAGATCACCCGGCCGGTACTGACCCAGATCATCTTCGAGCAGGAGAACAAGGGACAGAACCTTCTGCCCATCGCCTTCCTGCGCCAGTTGATCCGGTTCTACGGCGACAGCATGCAGAACCTGGTGCCGAGTTACCTCGAGTTCTCCATCGACAGCCTGACCCGCGAACAGGGCAAGTTCCGCGAGCAGATGACCCACGCCTTCCCCGGCAACGCCTTCGAGGCGATGGAGGAGCAGGTCCGTCGCAACACCGAGATGTTCGAGCGCGCCATGCGGATGTTCTCGCCCTTCGGCGCGATCATTCCCGAACTCGCGCCCAAGGGCGACGAGACGCCGGCGGCGAGCCCGGCGCAGCCGAGCGAGCTCGACCGGCTGAAGCAGCAGATGGAAGAGATGCAGAAGAAGCTCGACGCCATCGCCGGCGCCAAGAGCTGAGGCGCTCCCGGCGGACAGGTCCCGTCGGCCGGGCCCCGCGTCGGCGGATTCGTGCGAAACCGCCCGCCGAGGCACGGAATCTGGCGCCCCTTTCGTTGACAAGCGCCGCCTTCCGTGTGTATTTCCACGCCATTCGCGAAGAGCCGGGGATCCCCGGTTCCCATCGCTGTCCGAGGCTTTCGACGGCCACCGGCCCGACATCCTCCTCCCCGGTTCGCCCGAGGGGGCGGAACGTCGACCGGTGTCGGCCGTTTTCCAAGTCCGCGCGACGATGCGCCCGTCCGAACCGAAGGTTCGCGCGGGTCGGTCCGCCCGAAGGGTGGACGGCATCGGAATCCCTTCCGGGACCTCGGTCCCGATCGGGACACGGCGCGGCGCCGAAGGGCGCGTGTAGAGGTAAGGAAAGTAAGACATGTTCGCGGTCATCAAGACGGGCGGCAAGCAGTACAAGGTCGCCACCGACGATGTGATCATCATCGAGAAGCTCGCCGGCGACGCCGGTGAGGCCGTCACCTTCGACCAGGTTCTCCTCATCGGTGGCGAGACCACCGTGGTCGGCGCCCCGACCGTCGCCGGCGCCACCGTCTCCGGCACCGTGGTCGAGCAGGGCCGCGCCAAGAAGGTGATCATCTTCAAGAAGCGCCGCCGCAAGAGCTGGCGCCGCAAGGAAGGTCACCGTCAGGAACAGACCACGGTGAAGATCACCGCGATCAACGCCTGAGCCGCCGCCCGGCCGATCGGTCGGGAGAATTAGAGTTGAAACGTGACCGCAGGACGCCGCTCGGCGCGCGGGAACGAAGACGAGACGAAGGAGCAACACCATGGCTCATAAGAAGGCTGGCGGTTCTTCCCGCAACGGTCGCGATTCCGAATCCAAGCGCCTCGGAATCAAGAAGTTCGGTGATCAGGCCGTGATCCCGGGCAACATCATCGCGCGCCAGCGTGGCACCAAGTGGCATCCCGGCACCGGCGTCGGCATGGGCACCGACCACACCATCTTCGCCGTCGTGACCGGCCGCGTACAATTCCGAGCCAAAGCCAACGGCCGCATCTACATTTCCGTCATGCCGAATACGGCAGCGGCAGCGGAGTAACCCGGCGAATGGACCTTCGATCCGCCGGTGTCCCAGAGACCCCGGCGGATCGAAACCGCTGAACTCAGAAAGCCCCTCCGAGGGCGGAACGAGCGGGGGAGATGGGACACCATCCTCCCCTCTTTCGTTTTTCCGCCCCTTTCTGCCCGTAACCGACGGGCGAACCGGAGGAGCTCGAGATGAGCACGACAGCCGCAGGCCCCGATCCGTACCTGATCCTGGAAACCTCGAGACTGGTGTTGCGCCGGCCGGTTCGCACCGACGCCCCCCGCCTCGCCGAACTCGCCAACGACGCCGGCATCGCCGAGAATCTCTCGACCCTGCCCTATCCCTACGGTCTCGACGACGCCCTCGCCTACATCGACAACACCGAGGTGACGACCGCGCGTATAAACCTCGCCGTCTACGTCAAGAACGCGGACGACGGCTTCGTCGGCACCGTGAGCCTGATGCCGCGCGACGGCGAACGCTTCGTCGTCGGCTACTGGATCGGCCGGCCCCACTGGGGTCGCGGCTACGCCACCGAGGCGACCCAGGCGATCGTCGACCTCGCCTTCTCCCATCTGGCGGTCGACGCGGTGGCGGCGACGACCCGGGTGACCAACGGCGCCTCGCGGCGGGTGCTCGAGAAGAGCGGGTTCCAATATGCCGGTCAGGGCATGGGGCCGTCGCTCTTCCATCGCGGCATGATCCCGATCGATCGCTTCCGTCTGGATCGGTCGACCTGGACGGCGCTGAAGAGCTGGGCGGCCAAGGGCGCGACGGGTATGAATGCCGTCGCGGTGAACGCATGAACGATGGCGCGAGGGACCATCCCTCGCGCCTCTCGAGGTTGAAACGATGAAATTTCTCGATCAGGCCAAGGTCTATATCCGCTCCGGCGACGGTGGCGCCGGCTGCGTGTCGTTCCGCCGCGAGAAGTTCATCGAATTCGGCGGACCCGACGGCGGCGACGGCGGTCGCGGTGGCGACGTCTGGGCCGAATGCGTCGGCGGCCTCAACACCCTGATCGACTACCGCTACCAGCAGCACTTCAAGTGCAAGCCCGGCGGCCACGGCATGGGCCGCAACCGCCACGGCGCCAAGGCCGACGACGTGATCCTCCGGGTGCCCGAGGGCACCGAGATCCTCGACGAGGACGGCGAGACCATCCTCGCCGACATGACCGAGATCGGTCAGCGCGTCCGGCTGGCGCGCGGCGGCAACGGCGGCTTCGGCAACGACCACTTCAAGTCCTCCACCAACCGGGCGCCGCGCCGCGCCAACCCCGGCGAGGAGGGCGAGGAGAAGACGATCTGGCTGCGCCTCAAGCTGATCGCCGACGCCGGCCTCGTCGGTCTGCCCAATGCCGGCAAGTCGACCTTCCTCGCCGCCGTCACCTCGGCCAAGCCGAAGATCGCCGACTATCCCTTCACCACCCTCCATCCCGGTCTCGGCGTGGTCCGGGTCGATGCCCGCGAATTCGTCCTCGCCGACATCCCCGGCCTGATCGAGGGGGCCCACGAGGGTCTCGGGCTCGGCGACCGTTTCCTCGGCCATGTCGAGCGTTGCCGGGTGCTGCTGCATCTGGTCGACGGCACCGGGGACGACGTCGCCAAGGCCTACAAGGTGATCCGCAAGGAGCTAAAGGCCTATGGCGGCGGCTTGGCCGACAAGCCCGAGATCGTGGCCCTCACCAAGGTCGACGCGCTCTCCGTGGAGGAGCGCGAGGAAAAGGCGGCGGCGCTGAAGAAGGCCGCCCGCCGCGTCCCCCTGCAGATCTCCGCGCCGACCGGCGAGAACGTCGAGAAGACCCTGCGCGCCCTGATGCGCGCCATCGACGGCGCCGACGCCGCCGAGGAGCTGGAGCACCCGACGAGCCCCGACGAGCCCTGGCGACCGTGACGCATCCGCGTCGCGGCGTCGCCGCCGGGCTCCCATCCGGCATCGACGCTTGATCCTCGGCCGGATCGCGCCTAATCCCGATCGGCCGTCTTCGAGCGGCGCGCTCGCGCTGCGTTCGCCGAATTTCGTCGCCAGGGATTGGCCCACATGATCCGCCGCCTCGAGGACTACCGTCGCATCGTCGTCAAGATCGGCTCGGCGCTGCTGGTCGACCGCTCGACCGGCGACATTCATTGGCCGTGGCTCGAGAGCCTGGCGCGGGACGTGGTGGGGCTCGCCCAGGGCGGCCGCGAGATCCTGCTGGTGTCCTCGGGCGCCATCGCGCTGGGGCGCGGTCGTCTCGGCCTGCCCAAGCGTGCCCTGGCGCTGGAGGAGAGCCAGGCGGCGGCCGCCGTCGGCCAGATCGCCCTGGCGCGGGCCTATTCCGAGATCCTCGGCGCCCACGACTTCATCGCCGCCCAGGTGCTCCTCACCCTCGACGACACCGAGGACCGTCGCCGCTATCTCAACGCCCGGGCGACGCTCGCCACCCTGCTCGAGCGCCACGCCATCCCGATCATCAACGAGAACGACACGGTGGCGACCACCGAGATCCGCTACGGCGACAACGACCGGCTGGCCGCCCGCGTCGCCACCATGGTCGGCGCCGACTGCCTGGTGCTGCTCTCCGACATCGACGGCCTCTACACCGCCCCGCCCAATCAGGACCCGAACGCCACCCTGATCCCGCTGGTCGAGAAGATCACGCCCGAAATCGAGGCGATGGCCGGTGGCGCCGGGTCGGAGTTGTCGCGCGGCGGCATGAAGACCAAGATCGACGCCGGCAAGATCGCCACCGACGGCGGCACCGCCATGGTGATCTCCCTCGGCAAGCGCCTGTCGCCGCTCGCCGCCATCTCCGCCGGCGAGCCCGCGACCTGGTTCCTGCCCGCCGCCGATCCGGTGACGGCGCGCAAGAAGTGGATCGCCGGCTCGCTCGACGCTCGCGGCACGGTGCGCGTCGACGCCGGCGCCATGCGGGCGCTGCGCTCCGGCAAGAGCCTGCTGCCCGCCGGCTGCGTCGCCGTCGAGGGCCAATTCCATCGCGGCGACGCGGTCCGTATCCTCGGTCCCGAGGGCGAGGAACTGGGTCGCGGCCTCGTCGCCTACGACGCGAGCGACGCCCGCGCCATCCTCGGCCGCAGAACCCATGAAATCGAGGCCATTCTCGGCTACTCTGGTCGCAAGGAACTGATCCACCGCGACCACATGGTGCTCAGGGGGGAATGATGACGCTCGAGGCCCGTGTGATCGAACCGATCTCCTCGGTCGAGACGGTGATGGACGACATCGGCCGCCGCGCCCGCGCCGCCGCCCGTCGGCTCGCCATCGCCCCGAGCGAGGCGAAGAATGCCGCCCTCGCCGCCATGGCCGCCGAGATTCGCGCCGCCGCGCCCGCGATCCTCGCCGCCAACGAAACGGACGTCGCCGACGGCCGGGCCAAGGGCCTCGCCGCGAGCTTCGTCGACCGGCTGACCCTGACGCCCGAGCGTATCGAGGCGATGGCCGCGGGCCTCGAGGACATCGCCGGGCTGGCCGATCCGGTCGGCCGGGTGCTCGCCGCCTGGGACCGGCCCAACGGCCTCCACATCGAACGGGTGGCGACGCCGCTCGGCGTCATCGGCATCGTCTACGAGAGCCGTCCCAACGTCACGGCGGACGCCGGCGCGCTGTGCCTGAAGGCCGGCAACGCCGCCATCCTGCGCGGCGGGTCGGACGCCCTGCGCTCCTCGGCCGCCATCGTCGGCGCCCTGCGCCGGGGGCTAGCCTCCGCCGGCCTCCCCGAGGACGCCGTCCAACTCGTCCCCGTCGCCGACCGCGCCGCCGTCGGGCTGATGCTCGCCGGGCTCTCCGGCAACGTCGACGTCATCGTGCCGCGCGGCGGCAAGTCCCTGGTCGCCCGCGTCCAGGCCGACGCCCGCGTGCCCGTCTTCTCCCACCTCGAGGGGATCTGCCACGTCTACGTCGATGTCGCCGCCGACCTCGCCATGGCGACCCGCATCGTCGTCAACGCCAAGATGCGCCGCACCGGCATCTGCGGCGCCGCCGAGACGCTTCTCGTCGACCGCGCTTGCGCCCCCACCCATCTGGTGCCGCTGGTCGAGGCGCTGCGCGCCGCCGGCTGCGAGATCCGCGCCTCGGCGGAGGTCCGCGCCGCCGTCCCCGACGCGACGCCGGCGACCGAGGCCGACTGGTCGACCGAATACCTCGGCCCGATCATCACCGTCGGCCTCGTCGACGGGGTGGCCGGCGCCATCGACCACATCGAGCACCACGGCTCCCACCACACCGAGGCGATCGTCACCGACGACGACGCGACCGCCGCCCGTTTCATGAACGAGATCGATTCGGCGATCCTGCTGTGGAACGCCTCGACCCAGTTCGCCGACGGCGGCGAATTCGGCATGGGCGCCGAGATCGGCATCGCCACCGGCAAGATGCACGCCCGAGGGCCGGTCGGCGTCGACCAGCTCGTCTCCTTCAAGTACCGGGTGCGCGGCACCGGACAGGTCCGGCCCTGAGGTGAGAGACCCCGCGCGACTGGATCCGGTGGAGAGATGGGGCGAGGGCGTGGCGCGCGTCGATCTCCGCGTGCCGCCGTTCGCCCGGGGCATGCGCATCGGCCTCTTCGGCGGTTCCTTCAATCCGCCCCACCTCGGCCATCTCCACGTCGCCCGCACCGCCCTGGCGCGGCTCGGCCTCGATCGCCTGTGGGTCTTGGTGACGCCGGGCAATCCGCTGAAGAGCGGATCCAATCTCGCCGCCCTCGGCCGGCGCCTGGTCGCCACCCGCGCCCTCTTGGCCGATTCGCGCATCACCGTCACCGCCTGCGAGGTCGGCTTCGGCTCGCCCTATACGTGGCGTTCGGTCGAACGCCTCGTCGCCATGGCGCCGGGGGTGCGCTTCGTCTGGGTGATGGGCGCGGACAATCTCGCCGGATTTCATCGTTGGCAGCACTGGCGCCGCATCGCCGGCGCCGTGCCGATCGCCGTGGTCGACCGCCCCGAGGCCTCGCTGGCGCCGCTGCACGCGCCGGCCGCCCAGGCGCTCGCCGATGCCCGCATCCCCGAGATCGACGCCCCCGCCCTCGCCGGCCGTCACCCGCCCGCCTGGTGCTTCCTGCACGGGCCGCGCATCGACCTGTCGTCGACCGAATTGAGGCGGCGCGGCCTGACCGCGTGAGACCGAAGGGCATTGAAGCCGATCTTCGGTGCTCCCTCCGCGAATTTCTCATGCCGCCGATGCCCATGAGAAATTCGCATGTCTACGACGGGCGGATGCGTCGGCATCCCCGACCGTTGGTCCGAGAGCCGCTCATCCCTGACCTTGGCGCGCCGCGGCGCTCACCGGCACCAGGGTGATGCCGCGCGCGTCCAGCGTCTTCACCCAGCGCTCGAGGTTCTTCAGGGTGATCGGCAACGCCGTCGCCATGCCGACCGCCATCCCCTTGGCCCGCGCCATCTGTTCGAGCTGGGCGAGCCGCGCCTGGATCATGTCGTCGGCCGGCACCCCGTCGATCACCACGTCGGCGCGGGCGAAGGGCGTGCGGGTGGCGCGCGCCGTCGGCTCCGCCAGCGACCGGCTCGACGAGCCGTCGTCGACATACATCAGGCCGCGACCGCCGATGTCCTTCATCGCCGCGCCCAGCGCCGCGTCGTTGGAGGTGAACTTGGCGCCCATGTAGTTGACCACGCCGACGTAGTTGGTCAGCCGCCCGAGCAGCCACTGGAGCCGTTCGCCGTTGACGTCGGCGCCGGCGCTGGTCAGGAGCGTCTGGGGGCCGGGATCGTTGTCGGGATAGTCGAAGGGCTCCATCGGCAGCTGCAACAGCAGTTCGTGACCGTCGGAGCGGGCCCGGGTCATCCAGCGGTCGAGGCTCGAGCCGTAGGGCGCGAAGGCGAGCGTCACCTCCGGTCCGAGCACGCGCAGCGCTTCCTGCGTGCCGGTCTGGCTGATGCCGAGCCCGCCGACGATCAGCACCACCCGCGCCGCCGAGGCCGACCGACGCGACGTCGGCCGGGCATAGACGTCGAGCGGCCGGCTGCCGTCGGAGGCGATGCGCGGCAGGACGCCGAACCGGGACTTCTCCGCCACCCGCTGGGTCGGGGTGGTCGACAGCGGCTGACCTTCCACCGCCTCGCGCGCCGGCATCACCGGTCGCACCGGCTCGAGCCCCCGGTCGCCACCGATCGGCTTGGCCTCGGTCAGACCCGGCGCCGACGAGGCGGCCAGATCGCTGCCGTCGGCATTGGCCGGCTTCGGCGCGACGCCGACGTCGGCGCGCGGAATGCCGGTGTTCGAACGGTCGATCTTGACCACCGCGGTCGGCTCGCCGCCGGCCGGATCGTTGATCAGGAGCATCCAGACGCCCATCACGGCGACCACGGTCCCCAGCGCCACGCCGCCGACCAGGCCATAGGGCAACTGCCGCCACCATTGACGGCGGGTCGAACGCAGACCCAGGGGGGCGCCGAGATCGTCGGCCATGCGATGCCTCCTCCCGAGGAGGGGTCCGGTCGGATGTCCGGCCCTCCGCCTTCGCGGCGCCCGTCCCCACCGCTCGGGCGCGAGGGGTCGCCGGAATCCACGAGGCCGCCGGATCGATCTCCGGCGGCCTCGCTCGTCTCGGTTTCGAATCGATCGACGGAATGCTCACGCATTTTCCCGCCGGTTCAAAACGCCGATTTCATTCGGGCGTCGAAATCCCACGGAAATCCGTCGGATCTCGCCGCCGGCGCCGTCAGTTCGGCACCGGCGTCTTGGGACTGGGCGGGAAGGCGCCGTTGACCTTCACCCCGCGCAGCAGGTCGAAGGCGTAGTTGAGCGCCTTGTCGTCCTTGGGGTTGGGCGGCACATAGGCCTGCGAGCCGGTCTTCTCGTCGGCCTCCTTGCCCTCGGCCGGGTTCTTGAGGTGACCCTTGAGGCTCGCCTCGCCCTTGGTGTCGTCCTTGCCCTTGAGATCCTCGGGCGTGTCCTGCAGCAACTCGATGTCGGGCTCGATGCCCTTGGCCTGGATCGAGCGGCCCGACGGCGTGTAGTAGCGCGCCGTGGTCAGGCGGATCGCCCCGTTCTGGCCGAGCGGGATGATCGTCTGCACCGAGCCCTTGCCGAAGGAACGGGTGCCGACCAGCGCCGCCCGCTTGTGATCCTGCAGGGCGCCGGCGACGATCTCGGAAGCCGAGGCGGAGCCGCCGTTGACCAGCACCACCACCGGCTTGCCCTTGGCGAGATCACCCGGCCGCGCGTTGAAGCGCTGGGTCTCCTCGGCGTTGCGGCCACGGGTCGAGACGATCTCGCCGCGCTCCAGGAACGCGTCGGAGACCGAAATCGCCTGATCGAGCAGGCCGCCCGGATTGTTGCGCAGATCGAGGACGTAGCCCTTGAGCTTGTCGCCGGGGATGTCCTTGTTGATCTTGTCGAGCGCGTCGCGCAGGCCGTCGAAGGTCTGCTCGTTGAACTGGGTGATGCGCACGTAGCCGACGTCGCCGCCTTCCTCGCGCGAGCGCACCGACCGGATGCGGATGATGTCGCGGACGATCTTGATCTCGAGCGGGTCGGCGACGCCGTCGCGCTTGATCTTCAGCACGATCGGCGAATTGACCGGTCCGCGCATCTTGTCGACCGCCTGATTGAGGCTGAGGCCCATCACCTGCTCGCCGTCGAGATGGGTGATGAGATCACCGGCCCGGACGCCGGCGCGAGCCGCCGGCGTGTCGTCGATCGGGGCCACGACCTTGACGAGGTTGTCCTCCATCGTCACTTCGATGCCGAGACCGCCGAACTCGCCGCGGGTCTGGACCTGCATGTCCTTGAAGCTCTTCGGCGACATGTAGCTCGAGTGCGGATCGAGCGACGACAGCATGCCGTTGATCGCGGACTCGACCAGCTTCGAATCATCCGGAGCCTCGACGTAGTCGGCACGGATGCGTTCGAAGACGTCACCGAACAGATTGAGCTGGCGATAGGTGTCGGCCGCAGCCGCCACCGCGTTGCCGGCGATGAACGACTTGCCTTGGCCGATGCCGACGACGGCACCCGCCCCCAGCATCGCACCGAGAACCAACAGCGAAACCTTGCGCATCATCCGCGAACCTTCTCGTCACGAGCCCCTGCCCACCATGGGGTGGGATCTATCGCCGCATTGTCCTTGCGGAATTCGACGTAGAGGACCGGGCGACCCGCCTGATCCTCGGTATTCTTCGCTGTGTCGGCGTTTGTCCCGGCCGTGCGACGGGCGCCCATCACTCCGACGGGCTCGCCGGCGAGCACGAACTGATCGAGTTCGACGTCGATCCGATCGATCCCCGCCAACACCACATGATATCCGCCGCCGCCATTGATGATCAAGAGTTTACCGTAGGAGCGAAACGGCCCGGAGAATACCACCCAACCGTCGCAGGGGCTGACGACGCGGGCGTCCTCGCGGGCCGCGAGAGTCACGCCGCGGGCGATCCCGCCGATCCCGTCGTCCTCGCCCCAGCGTCTCAGCACCGCGCCGGAGACCGGCAGCGGCATGGTGCCGCGCGCCTCGCCGAAGACCACAGCCGGCTGGAGGCGGCCGGCGTCGCCGAGCGAGGCGACCTTGCGTTCGCCCTCCACGGCGCGCTTCCGCGGCGCGCCGGAGGCGTCGAGCTTGGTGATCAGCGCCTCGAGGCCCGCGGCCTTGGCCGCCAACTCGCCGACGCGGCGCCGTTCCTCCGCCAATTGCTTCTCCTGATCGGTCTTGGTGCGGCGGCGCTCCTCCAGCAACAGTTCGAGCCTGGCGCGTTCCGTCACCAGATCGGAGGCCTCGGCACGGAACCGGTCGCGTTCGCCCGCCGCCGCCCGCTTGACCTCCTCCAGCGCCTCCAGATCGGCGACCAGCGCCTCGGCCTGGACCCGCAGTTCCGGCAGCAGCGCGCCGACCAGAATGGCGCTGCGCACCGAGGCGAGCGCGTCCTCTGGTCGCACCGCGATCGCCGGCGGCGGCTTGCGGCCGATGCGTTGCAGGGCGGCGAGCACGTCGGCGAGCACCCCACGGCGCCCGGCGAGCGAGGCCCGGACCCGCGCCACGTCGTCGTCGAGCTTCTCGACCCGCCCCTCGCTGTCGCCGACGCGGGTCTCCAGACCCTGAATCCGCGCCGCCGTCGCCAGAACCTGTTCGGCGACGCGGGTTCGATCCCGCTCCAGCGCCTCGATCTCGCGACGAATCTGATCCTGACGCTCGCGCCCCACCGCCATGTCGCGCACCACGGCGTCGAGTTCGGCGCGGGTCGCGGTCTTCTGGTCGACCGGCGGCGGCTCGGCGGCAGGCGCATCCTCCGCCCGCGCCAGGGCGAGTGTCGCGGCGAAGGCCAAGGCGAACGCCGCGCCGCGCCGTAGGGCGCGCCTCCCTCCGTCCCCGATCGCTGGCCTGCCTGATCTCATGAATGCCGATCCGCCTCACCCGTCGCGGCCACGGACGATCGTGATCGATTCGCCCGGCCACCCGTTCTCAGGCCCGATGATAGGGATGTCCGGCGAGAATGGTGGTGGCTCGATAGATCTGTTCTGCGGCGAGAATACGGACGATCTGGTGCGGCCACGTCATCGCGCCGAAGGCGAGCACGAGATCGGCGCGCGCCCTGACCGCCTCGCCGTGCCCGTCCGCCCCGCCGATCACGATCGCCAGATCCCGTCCCTCCGCGATCCGCTCGCCGAGAAAGGTCGCGAAGGCCTCCGAACTCATGGCGCGCCCGCGCTCGTCGAGGGCGATCACCGTGGTCTTGTCCGAAAGACCGTCGAGCAGGTCGGCGGCCTCCTCGGCGCGGCGGTCGTCGGCCCGCGCGCCGCGCGACTCGCCGGTCTCGCGCACCTCCACCCGGGTGATGCCGAGACCGCGGCCCTGCTTGGCGGCGCGATCGACATAGCGATCGAGCAACTCCCGCTCGGGGCCGGCCTTCATCCGCCCGACCGCGGCGATCGTCACCTTCACGCTCTCGTCCGCCTCAGCCCTTGCGCGCCGCCGGCGTCATCGTTTCGGCCGACCACATCTTCTCGAGATTGTAGAAGCCGCGGACCTCGGGCCGGAAGATGTGGACCAGCACGTCGCCGACGTCGATCAACACCCAGTCGCAATGGGGCAGACCCTCGACGCGAACGTCATGGACGCCCTTCGCCTTCAGGTCTTCGATCAGACGGTCGGCGATGGCGCCGACGTGACGATGCGACCGTCCCGACGCGACGACCATCATGTCGGCGAGCGAGGACTTGGCGCTGATGTCGAGGGTGACGATCTCTTCGGCCTTCGAATCGTCGAGGCTCGTGAACACGAGCTTGGCCAGAGTGTCGGCGTCGTACTCCACCGTGGGAGCGACAGGCGCGGCCATGACGTGGGCGCGCGCTTCCTGGGAATCGAGCGTGATGGTCAGATGAGTGACCTCCTTCGAGAACGGTTCGTCCGAACAAGGGGGAACTCGAAACTCGACCGACCATCCCCTTCGCTGCGTTCGTCACCGACCGGGCCGTCGGCCCGATGGCTCGACAATAGCTTTTTTGGCCCCCTGAATTCAAGCCGCGCGTTGGCCTCGCCGCGACTCGGACCTCATGGGACCGCGTGTGGCGCGTCGCGGATCGACCGAGCGCGGAAGCGCGACCCCCGTGCCGGCTTTCTTTCCTCCTCGGCCGACCGACCTCCGCATCGCGGGGAATTGGCCGCGTCGCCGTCGGTCGACCCTGTCCGGCACGCCTATTTCACCAGCGCGCAGGGCGAAGCGTGGTCGTCGCCGGACCGGAATCCGTGACCCAACGACCGCCACCAGGTCTCCAGCCCCACCTCCATCGGGCGGATCTTGACGGCGAGGCCACCGGTCACGTCGAGCCAGCACCGGAAGAGGCCGTCCGGCACGGCGATCAGGACCGGAACCTCGGCCTCGACGGCACCGGCGAGGAGGCCGAGGAGGCCGCGACCGGAGGCTTCCGCTCGACCGAAGCGATTGAGCACCAACACGTCGGGTCGGCGGTCGAGAGCGGCGATCAACTTCTCGCCGATCGTCGAGAGGGCGTCCGCGCAGCGGCGATCCCGCGGGCGGATGGCGATGGTGGCGGTGCCCCATTCGAAATCCGGCAACAGTTGGAAGGAAGCGGTCCGCAGCGGCCCGGCGCCGCCGATGGCGCGGGTCTGGACGACGCCGAGAGCATCATGGCCCTGGGCGATTCGCCGATCGAGAAAGCGGCGAAGCAGGGCGTCGGGATCGTCGCCGACGCCGTAGACCACGGCGGCGACGTCGCTTTCGGCATGGAACCGGGGCATCGACGGGCTTTCCATCGTCATTCTCCTCTCCGACGGTGCGACGCCGCGACGAAAATGCGGCCATCTCGACGACATTCCCGCGGCCCACCCGGCGACGAACCCTTTCGGGAACGGGGGCGGTGACCTAGTGTCGGCGCCGACGTCAGGGCGGAACCGAGCGTATGAACGAGAAGATCGATGCCTTTCTGGCCCTGCGCAGCGGCGGCCGGCTGCTGGTCGGGCGCGAGCGCATCCGCTTGCTCGAGGCGGTCGCCGAGCACGGCTCGATCACCAAGGCGGCAAAGGCCACCGGCTTCAGCTACAAGACCGCCTGGGAGGCCGTCGACGCCATCAACAACCTGCTGCCGACCCCGGCCTTCGTCACCAAGGCCGGCGGCCGCGTCGGCGGCGGGGCCGAGGTGACGCCGGAAGGACGCCGCCTGATCGCCACCTTCCACCGCCTGGAGGAACGGCTGACGCGGATCTCGTCGCTGATCGCCGAGGAGGGGCTCGACGGCCTCGAGGACGCGCTGATGTGGACGGTCGGCATCAAGATCTCGGCCCGCAACGTCTTCCAGACCGAGGTCACCCTGGTCCGCCGCTGGCCGGTCGACGTCGAGGTCACGCTGAAGGTCTCGGACGAGAACTCCATCCGGTCGATCGTCACCAACGCGGCGGCGGACGAGTTGAACCTCGTTCCCGGGCGGCGCGTCCTCGCGCTGGTCAAGGCCTCGTTCATCCGCATCGCGCCCGTCGACGAGACCACCAAGGCGACGCGCAACCGCTTCGTCGGAACCGTCAAGAGCCGGGTCGACGCCGAGTTGAACAGCGAGATCCACCTCGACATCGGCGGCGCCAAGACGATGATCGCCGTCGTGCCGCGCCACGAGATCGAGGATCTCGCCATCGCGGAAGGCGCCGGTGCCGTCGCCACCTTCGACGCCGACCACGTCATCCTGGCGGTCGACTGAGGCGCGGCGTCGCCTCTCCGGCGACCGGTCGATCGATCGGACGGAACGGGACACCGCCGTCGCGATGATCCTTCCCATCTGCGTCTACTCCCCTCGCCTCCGCGACCGGCCTCGACCGCAGGGCCTCGATCGGCACGTCCGACGATCGGCTCGGCGGACTTCCGACATGATTGTCGCGAAACGTTCGTTCGGTATTCACTCTATGTGTTTCGATCGATCTCACGAAATCGAATTTACGGCTTTTTCGAGAAAAATTTCGGCATACGTCTTGCACTCGATTTCGTTATGTAATTTGTATTCATAATGATGGAATGGCAGATGGCGTCCCCCCCTCTCACGACGGTCGGCCGCGGAGCGGCGCCGTTGGCGATCGTTCTCGGGACCAACGAAATCGCCTCGGCGGTGGCGGTCCATCTCTTTCGCGACGGATATGCCGTGGTGATGTCGCATGATCCGAACCTGCCGGTGATCCGCCGCGCCATGGCCTTCCACGACGTGTTGTGGGGTGAGGACATCGTGCTCGACGAGGTCCGCGGCATGGCGATCGAACGGGCGATCGAGATCTTCGCCCTCACCGATCGGCCGGGCGGGATCGGGGTGACGCCGCTCGGACTGATCGACCTGATGCCGGCGGCCCCCTTCGACCTCCTGATCGACGCCCGCATGGACAAATACGCGGTGATCCCGGATCTCAGAAATCTCGCCGGAGCGACGATCGGACTGGGGCCGGGATTCCGGGTCGGGGTCAATTGCGACGTCGCCGTCGAGACCCATCCCGATCGAAACGGCTCGCTTTTGACGGAAGGGGCGACCGAGCGCGCCGACGGCGTGTCCCGCCGGCTCGGCCCCTGGGGCCCGGAACGGTTCGTCCGCGCCGACGGCGCCGGTCGCTGGCACACCTCGCTCGGCGTCGGGACCCGAGTCTTCAAGGGCATGGTGGTCGGCCATCTGGGCCGGACGCCGGTCGCCGCTCCCCTCGACGGCGTCCTGCGCGGGATCGCCCGCGACGGCGCCGAGATTCCCGCCGGGGTGAAGATCCTGGAGATCGATCCGCGCGATCGCCGGCAGGTTCGATGGCACGGAATCGACGAGCGGGGTCGGACCATCGCCGGAGCGACGCAGCGCGCCGCCGCCTTGCATCGTCTCGTCGCGGGGACGACCCATTGATACCAAAGGGCATTGAGAATGACCTTTGGTATTCCCTATGCGAATTTCTCATGCCGCTGATGCCTATGAGAAATTCGCATGTCTTCAACGGTCGGATGCGTCGGCATCCCCGACCGTCGGCATGAGGAGGCGCTTCCGCCGTCGCGGGCTCGATGTGTCATGCGTCATATATCGTCGGATATTACGAAGGATGCTCGATGACCGGGGTCCGCGATCGGCATCCGACTTCGGGGCGGCACGACACCACCCCACGAGACAGGAGAATTTCACGTGCCCATCACCTTCGATCGCCGCCGGGTTCTCATCGGCGCCGCCGCCTGCGCGGCCGGTGGCCTATCTCGCACCCCCGCCTTCGCCGCGCCGCAGTCCGGCCTCGAAATCCTCGGAGCGCCCAACGGTTCGACCATCGTCCTGGTCGACCTGATCTTCTCCGGTGCTCTGGCCGGTGCCGCGCCCGGGGCGACCTTCCGGCTGTGGCGGACCACCGACGATCTCAGGGCCGGCATCGTCTCCGGACGCACCAGGCTCTTCTCCACCCCCTCGCACGTTCCCGCCAACCTGGCGGCGCGCGGCATGCCGCTGAAGATGCTCTGCCTGCTCGGCATGGGGCATCTCTCGGTGGTCACCAGCGACGAGTCCATCCGCGACTTCCGCGACCTCGCCGGCAAGCCGGTGCTCGGCTTCTTCCGCCACGACATGCCCGACCTGACGTTCCGGGCGATCGCCAAGATGGAAGGTATGAACCCGGAGAAGGACATGAGCCTGAGCTATGTCCAGACCCCGGCCGAGGCCGCGCAACTCCTCGCCGCCGGCAAGGCGACGACCGCCGTCCTCTCCGAGCCGCCGGCCACCGCGGCGATCATGATGGCGGCGAGCCAGGGGCGAACCCTGCGCCGGGCCTTCGACCTGACCGAGCTCTGGGGCCGCCACAAGGGCAGCAGGCGCATTCCGATGGCGGGCATCGCCCTGCATGCGAGCCTTCTCGACGAGGCTCCCGAACTGATCGCGGCGCTGAAGGCCGGTCTCGTGCCGGCCAAGAATCGTGTCTTCGCCGATCCGGCCGCGGCGGCCGCCCTCGCCGCGCGCACCATGGAGATGCGGCCGCAGATCTTCGAGAAGGCCTTCCCCGAGTTCAACATCGACGTCGTCTCGGCGCGGGCGATGAAGAACGAGTTGGAGACCTTCTATTCGGCGTTGCTCGATCTCGAGCCGGCGGCGGTCGGTGGCCGCCTGCCGCCCGACGACTTCTATCTGGATCTGTGACGCCATGGCCTCGGGTCGCGCGCCATCGCGAGATTTCGTCTGGGGGGCGCTCGGGCTCGCCTGCCTCGCCGTCGGCTGGAGTTGGGTGAACCGCGCGTCGGGACCCTTCGTCCTCCCCTCGCTGACGGAGACCGGCGAGGCCTTCGTCCGCATCGTCGCCGCCGGCGCGGCGTTCCGCGCCTTGGGCGTGACCCTGCTGCATGCGGTCGGCGGAGCGGTGCTCGGCGCGGCGCTCGGCTTCGCCATCGGCCTGCTCGGCGGCTCGGTCCGAGCGATCGGCGCGGTACTCACACCGAGCGTCACGGCGATCCTCGGCGTGCCGCCGGTCGCCTGGATCGTCCTCGCCTTCCTGTGGTTCGGAACCGGGCTCGCCGCGCCGCTCTTCACCGTGACCATCACCGCCGCGCCGATCGTCTTCGCCGCGACGTTGCAGGGGGTGCGCGCCCGCGACCCGGCCCTGGTGGAGATGGCGACCGCCTTCCGCCTGCCGCGGCGGGCCCGCTTCACCCGCCTGATGCTGCCCGAACTCGCCGTCCACGTCGCTCCGGCGCTCTCCACCGCCTTCGCCATCTCCTGGAAGGTCGCTCTCACCGCCGAAGTGCTCGGCGACGGCAGCGGCATCGGCGGCGCCTTCGCGGCGGCGCGCGCCCATCTCGATCTCGCGGAGGCGATGGCCTGGATCGTCCTCGTGGTGATCGTCCTGCTGATCACCGACGCCGCCCTGCTCGGCCCGGTGCGGCGCTGGATCGCCGGCAATACCGAGCGCGGAAGCGGCCGGCCGCGCCCGGTGGCGCCGCCGTCCTGCGTCGGAATAGCCGTGATGAAGGAAAGCCCGTGATGCTGACCTTCGACACCGTCTCGTGGAATGCCGGCGCCACCCGAATCCTCGACGCGACGAGCTTCGCCGTCGAGGCCCGACGGTTGGCGGTGTTGGTCGGGCCGTCGGGAACCGGCAAGTCGACCATCCTGCGTCTCGCCGCCGGTCTGCTGACGCCGGCGAGCGGGCGCGTCGTCAACGGCGCGCATCGCTGCGCCATGGTCTTTCAGGATCCGCGCCTGCTGCCGTGGGAGAGCGCCCTCGACAATGCCGGGTTGCCGCTCGAGGCGATCGGCATCCGTCGCCGCGAGGCGCGTCCGGAGGCCGAGCGCTGGCTGCTCAGGCTGGGACTGCGCCGCGAGGATCTCGCCAAGCGACCGGCCGAACTCTCCGGTGGCATGAAGGCCCGCGTCGCCGTCGCCCGTGCCTTCGTGACGGCGCCCGATCTCGTCCTACTCGACGAGCCCTTCGCCGCGCTCGATCTCGGCCTGCGCCGCGATCTCCAGGCGCTCACCCGCGAATGGGTGGTGGAGACCGGCGTCGCCGCGCTGTTCGTCACCCACGATCTGACCGAAGCGGTTCGCCTCGCCGATCGCATCCTGGTGCTCGCCGGCCGACCGGGGCGCATCGTCGCCGACTTCGGGCAGATGCCGGTCGATGGCCTGCCGGAGGTCTGGCAGGCGGCGGCCCTGTCGCGGCGCCCCGAGATCGCCTCGGTGCTCGCCGGCCTGGCCGAGGCCGGACCATGAGGAGGCCGAGATGAAACGCGCCGCCGTGATCGGTTCGATCCTACCCTGTTCCACCAACCCGAAAGTCCCCGCCATGTCTCGTCTCACCGTCGCCGTCGCCCTCGGTCTCCTCTTCGCCACGCCCGCCCGGGCCTAAGAGAGTTCGCTCCGACGAAGAGCCGGGTCCGGATCGCCGCCGGGCCCTCTCACGGCCGCCGCAGATGGAGTGGGCGGCGGCGTTCGATCGCCGCCGCGGCGCGCAGGATGTCGGCCTCGCCGCCGATCCGCCCGATGATCTGGACGCCGATCGGCAGACCGTCGACGAAGCCGATGGGAACGGAGGCCGCCGGTTGGCCGGTCATGTTCCAGGGGTGGGTGTAGGGGCACCAGTCCCAGGCCTCGGCGGCGAAACCGTCCGGTGTGTCGCAATCCGCCGCATAGGGCGGGATCGGCATCACCGGACCGATCAGCAGGTCGAAGCGATCGAAGAAGGCCTTGGCGGCGGCGGCGAGCGCCATCCGTTGCTCGAGGGCGCGGAAATAGTCCGGCACCGACACTTTCCGCCCGGCCTCGGCGACGACGCGGATCAGCGGATCGACGAGATCGCGCCGCTCCGGCGCGACGGCCTCGAGCGTCGCCATGCAGGCGGTCTCCCAGAAGATCCGGAAGGGCACGAAGGGATCGATCGGCCAGACCGGATCGGCCATCTCGACCCGCGCCCCGGCGTCCGCCAGGAGCGGTCCGGCTTCGCCGACGAGGCGGTCGACGTCGGCGTCGACGAGCGGCGCGGCGCAGCCGAGGCGTGGCGACACGGCGATGCTGAGATCGGCGAGATCGGGGTCGGCGAGATCGCGCGGGGGCGCGAAGGCGAGCGGCCAGGCGAAGGGATCGCGCGGTTCCGGCCGGCTCATCACCTCGAGCATCAGGCCCGCGTCGGCGACGGTGCGGGTCATCGGCCCGACCACCGACATCGGCATGTCGATATCGGGCGGAAAGGCCGGGACGCGGCCGAAGCCCGGCTTCAGGCCGAAGGTGTTGGTCGACGACGCCGGGATGCGGATCGAGCCGGCGCCGTCGGAGCCGACGGCGAGCGGGCCGATGCCGCAGACCAGTGCCGCCGCCGCGCCGCCCGACGAGCCGCCGGGGGTGCGGTCGGGATCCCAAGGGTTGGTGGTGGTGCCGTGAACGGGGCTGCGGGTCACCACCTTGCTGCCGGCCTCCGGCGTCGCGGTCTTGGCGAGGAAGACGACGCCGGCCTCGCGCAGACGCGCCACACAGGACGTGTCCTCGGCGCTCGGGCCGACGTCGCGGAGGGTGAGCGAGCCGCGTCGTCGCGGCCAGCCCTTCACGTGGGAGAGGTCCTTGATCGTCGCCGGCACCCCGTCGAGGGCCGACAGCTGCGTGCCCGCCCGCCACCGCGCCTCGGCGGCACGCGCCTGGGCGAGCGTCGTCGCCCGATCGACGTGGACGATCGCGTTGACCCGCGGATCGATCGCGTCGATGCGGTCGACGAGCGCCGCGGCGACCTCCACCGGCGAGAGCACCCGACGCCGGAAGGCGTCGGTGAGCGTCGCCGCGTCGAGGAAGGCGATCTCGTCGGAGGGGTGCCCGGCGGGGACGGCGGCGGGTTCGGACATGCTCGCCTCTCAGTAGAGATCGAAATACTCGGCGATCTCCGCCGCCGGGATCTCGTCGCGCAGACGGGCCGTCTCCTGCCGCTTCATGGCGAGATAGACCTTGACGAACTCCTCGCCGAGCATGTCGCGCAGCGCCATGTCGGACTCGAAGGCATCGAGCGCGTCGTCGATCTCGGTCGGCAGCTTGGCGTAGCGGCTGTCGTCCTCCTTCGGGCCGGCACCCGCAGGCATCAACTCGCGCCCCTGCATCACGCCGAGCAGGCCCGAGCCGATGATGCTGGCGGCGGTGAGATAGGGGTTCGACAGCGCTGCCGGTGTGCGCACCTCCATGTGGGTCGCCTGATCGTGGCTCGCCTTGACGCGGACGCTGGCGGTGCGGTCCTGGATGCCCCAGGAGATGTTGGACGGCGCGTAGGTATGCGGCCGAATGCGGCGATAGCAATTCGGCGTCGGGCTCCACACTGCCATGGCGGCGCGGGCATGGTCGAGCACGCCCTGGATGAAACTCTTGAAGGTCTGCGACATGCCGTCCGGGTCGGCCGGGTCGAAGAAGATGTTGTCGCCGGTCTTCTGGTCGAGCAGCGAGACGTGGAAGTGCGAGCAGCTGCCCGACAGGCCCTTGTAGGGCTTGGTCATGAAGGTGGCGAGGAGGCCGCGCTTCTTCAGGAATTCCTTGACGGTGTTCTTGAAGACGAAGGCGCGATCGGCGGCGGCGATGCCGTCCAGCGCCGAGTAGTTGATCTCGACCTGCCCCGGGCCGTGCTCGACGTTCCAGGTGATGATGTCGATGCCCTGGTCCTCGAGCACACGGATCAGTTCCTCGATCGCCGGCTCCTGATGGGTGCGGGCGGTGGCGAAGATCGGTTGGCCGCCGAAGATCGGCGCCCTGGTCTCCGCGTCGACCACGTAGAACTCGTACTCGTGGCCCATCTTGACGGTGTAGCCGAGCGAGGCGGCGAGCGAGAGCATCTTCTTCAGGAGAATGCGCGGCGCCGCGAGCTGGGCGCGGCCGTCGTACCACATGGTGTCGCAGATCACCCGGCCGGTCTTCTCCAGCCACGGCACCGGCGTCAGCGTGTCCTGATCGACCACCATGACGCAGTCCTGGTAATTCATCTCCTCGTTGTAGCCGGAGTTCCGGACCGGCACCGAGCCACTGTCGAGGGCGACCGCGCCACCGTAGAGGTTGAGCCCGGTGCGCATATAGCCGGCGATATGGCCGATCGGGATGGTCTTGCCCCGGCTCATGCCCGCCATGTCGGCCATTTCGAAGCGCAACTGGTCGAAACCGGCCGCCTTGACCTTCTCGACGAAGGCTGCCGCTTCTTCGCGGGTCGATAGGGTCAGACGCGGGGCATGGGCGGTCTGCGGGGTGTCTTCGATCAGGGCCGTCATTTCAAGTCTCCAACTGTGTCCGGTGCCCGCGAAGGGCGGAGGCGGAAGGCGGTGGGCCGATGCGGGATCATTGCGGCGCGGTCGCGAGGATCGCGGCGAGGTTGTCGTCGAGGCGCCGGGCGGCCCGACCGAAGGCTGGCAGCTTCGGCCCGACGCGCGCTTCGAGGGCCGCCGCCTCGTCGCGGCCGAGCGCCGCCTCGAGGCTGTCGGCGTAGGCCGGGATCACCTGCCATTCGGGCACCGTCGCGGGCGTGATCTCGACGTGATACTGGAAGCCCCAGGCGTGCCGGCCCCAGCGGATCGCCTGGGTCGGACAGGCGGCGTTCGCCGCCAGCACCACGGCGCCCTCGGGCAGACGGGTGATCTCGGCGCCGTGCCACTGGAAGGTCTCGATCACCTCGGGGAAGCCGGCGAGCAGCGGATCGGCGCGGCCGGCCGGCGTCAGCGTCACGTCGGTGAAACCGACCTCCGGCGCCGCCATCGGGCCGACCTTGCCGCCCAGCGCCTCGGCGAGGAGCTGGTGGCCGAGGCAGATGCCGAGATAGGGGCGACCGAGATCGCGCACCCAGGTGACGATCGCCTTCTTCTCGGCGACGAGCCAGGGAAGCTCCGCCTCCTGCCAGACGTCCATCGGGCCGCCCATGACGACGAGCAGGTCGAAGTCGGCGAGATCGGGGATCGGTTCGCCGGCATCGAGCTCGACCGGAACCCAGACATGTCCCCTCTCGGCCCAGAACTCGCGGAAGATCCCGGGGTGTTCGACCGCGACGTGTTGGAAGACGAGGATGCGCATCGGATGGTCTCCGTGATCGAGGCGGCTCAGGCGATGCGGCGACCGCTGCCGGTGTCGAAGGCGAGGAAGGGGGCGCCGCTCGGGGAAAGCCCGATGGTCTCGCCGATGGCGAGGCGCCGGGCGAAACCGGCCTCGACCACCACCCTGAGGTCGGCTTCGTCGTTGCGGACCGTGAGCGTCGATTCCAGGCCGAGTGGTTCGACGTCGACGACCGCCGCCCGGATCGGGGCGGTCTGTGGATCGCCGATCCGCAGGTGTTCGGGTCTGAGGCCGGCCTCGAAGCCGGTGGTGCCCTCCGGCAGCGGCGCGGCGAAGCTTCCCGCCATCGGCAGGAGGGCGCCGGCGAGCCGCACCCGACCGCCGTCGCCGGCGACGACTTCGGCCGCGATCAGGTTGATTTCGGGCGTGCCGACGAAGCGGGCGACCTCGCGGTCGACGGGATCGTCGTAGAGTGCCTGGGGGGCGGCGACCTGAACGATGCGGCCGGCGCGCAGCATCACCACGGTGTCGGCGACCGCCATCGCCTCGGCGAAGTCGGGGGTGGTCATCAGGAAGGTGCGCCCGAGTTCGCGTTGCAGACGTTTCAACTCGGCGCGCAGCTCGATGCGCAGCATGGCGTCGAGGCTGGAGAGCGGTTCGTCGAGGAGGAAGATCGCCGGATCGCGCACCAGTGCCCGCCCGAGGGCGACGCGCTGGCGCTCGCCCCCCGACATGGTCTTGGGCAGGCGGCCGCCGACATGGGCGATCCGCAACGTGGCGGCGATCGCCTCGACCCGCTCGCGGATCTCGGCCGGCGCGACGCCACGGATCTTCAGAGGGCTGGCGATGTTGTCGAAGCCGGTCTTGTCGGGATAGAGCGCCAGATTGTCGAAGATCATCGCCACGTCGCGGTCGCAGGGCTCGAGCCCGCCGACGTCGCGATCGCGGATCAGGATGCGACCGTCGTCCGGCCGATCGAGGCCGGCGATGAGGCGCAGCGTCGTCGTCTTGCCGGCGCCGGCCGGGCCGAGGATCACGGTCAGCGAACCCTCGGGCACGCGGAAGCCGATGTCGTCGAGGGCGCGGGTCCGGCGGAAGGTCTTGGTGAGAGCTTCGACGCGCAACGCCGGTGTCGCCATGGGGGAGCCGGAGGAAGGGATCATGGGGCGGTCTCCGCAACGCGTGGGATCAGGCGACCAGCCGGCGGCCGGTCTCGCCGCTGAACAGGACGATGCACCGCGGATCGATCACCACGCCCACCTCGGCGGCTTCCGGCGGGCAGCCGATGGTCGGCACCAGCGCCTTGAACCGCGCCCCGGCCGCCTCGACGGTGACGACGGCCTCGGGCCCGCGCGGCTCGACCAGCACGGCCCGGCCGCGCAGTGTCGCCTCGCTCGTCGGGGCGAGGCGGATCGCTTCCGGGCGGATGCCGAGGACGACCTCGGAGGCCCCGTCGCGATCGATGCTCGCCGCCGCCGTGTCGATCGGCAGGTGGAAGGCGCCGCGACCGAAGACCGGCGCCTCGAGCGGGCCGGTGATGGTGCCGCGCAAGAGGTTCATCGGCGGCGAGCCGAGGAAACCGGCGACGAAGAGGTGGTCGGGCCGATCGTAGATCTCGGCGGTCGGCGCCACTTGGCGCAGCTTGCCGGCGCTCATCACCGCGATCCGATCGGCGAGCGACAGCGCCTCGATCTGGTCGTGGGTGACATAGACGATGGTCAGCCCGATCTCCTTCTGCAGGCGACGCAGTTCGCGGCGCATCGCCTGGCGCGCGGCGGCCTCGAGGTTGGAGAGCGGCTCGTCGAGGAGCAGGAGAGCCGGCCGTGTCACCAGCGTGCGACCGATGGCGACGCGCTGCAGTTCCGAGCCGCCGAGATCGCGAGCCCGTGCCTTCAATCGGTCGCCCATGCCGAGCATTTCGGCGACCTCGGCGACGGCGCGATCGATCTCGGCGCGGCCGAGGCCGCGTATCTTCAGGCCGAAGGCGAGATTCTCGCCGACGCTCATGTGGGTGAAGACGGCATAGTCCTGGAAGACGAGGCCGATGTTGCGCTTGCCCGGGGGCACCCCGACCACCGAACGACCGTCGACCAGGATCTCGCCATCGGTCGGCTCCTCGAGCCCGACGATCATGTTGAGCGTCGTCGACTTGCCACAGCCCGAGGGGCCGAGCAGGGCGACCGTCTCGCCGACCGCGACGGTGAGATCGACGCCGTCGACCGCCGCGACCGAGCCGTCGGAGAATTCCTTCTTCAGGCCGACCAGTTCGAGTTTGGGGCGCGTCATCTCTTCACCGCTCCGAAAGTCATGCCGCGGGCGAGGTGCGACTGGATGAGGAAGCCGGCGACGACCAGCGGCAACATGGCGAGGACGGCGAGCGCCGCCTGGACGCCGTAGAGCGTTCCCGCCGTCGCCGTGACGTATTTTGCCAGTTGGACCGGGATCGTGGTGACGGTGGTGTAGGAGAGTACCAGCGCGAACATGAATTCCGACCAGTTGAGGATGAAGATGAACATCGTCGTGGCGAAGAGACCGCCGCGGATCAGCGGAATGGTGACGGTCAGATGGGCCATCAGCCGCGACCGCCCGTCGATCATCGCCGCCTCCTCGATCTCGCGCGGCAATTCGTCGACGAAACTCTTCAGCATCCAGGTCGAGAACGGCAGCGTCACCGCGACATAGATGGCGATCAGCCCGCCGTAGGTGTCGATCACGCCGACGGTGGAGAAGATGATGACGAAGGGCACGGCGATCGCCGCCGGCGGAAACATGCGCCCGGAGAGGATGATCAGCGCCGTCGATTGACTGCCGCCGCCGTAGCGCGAGATGCCGATCGCCGAGAGGAGGCCGATCGAGACCGCCAGGACTGTGGAGACGATCGACGCCAGGATCGACCCGCCGACCGCCGCCGTCGCCGCCTGGCTGACGCCGCCGACGCCATAGACGCGCAGGGCATCGGGATTGAACAGTGTCTGGAAATTGACCAGCGTCGGCTGGGACGAGAACCAGATCGCCGGCGCCGCGTTCCAGTCGGTCGGCGGCTTCAGGGCCGTCGAGACGATCCAGAACACCGGAAACAGAGTGACGATCAGCGCCGCGGCGAGCGTCAGGGCGAGCGGCCAGGAAAGGCGACGGGCGTTCATCAGCGGCGGCCCTCCAGGAGTTGGTCGCGCACCGGCAACAGCAGCAGGTGGATGAGGACGAGGGTCCCGATCAGCACCAGGAAGGCGGCCGCCGCGCCATAGGCGAGCTGGAAGTCGGCGAAGGCGAGCTTGTAGATGTAGAGACTGATCGTCTCCGTCGACGTGCCCGGACCGCCGCGGGTCAGCATGAAGACCTCGTCGAAGAGTTTGACGATCTCCATCGAGCGGATGACGAAGGCGACGATGATCACCGGCTTCAACATCGGCAGGACCACCCGCCAGAAGATCTGGCGCGGGCTCGCCCCGAGGATCACCGCGGCTCGCACCGGGTTTTCGGGAATGGCGTTGAGGCCGGAGAGCAGGATCAGGAAGAACAGCGGCGTCCAGTGCCAGACCTCGGTGACGATCACCGCCAGGGTGGCGAGCGGCGCCGAGCGGAACCATTCGAGCATCGCCGCCTCGCCGAAGACGAGCGCGATGATCTGGTTCACCGGCCCGTTCGACTGGAACAGCATCCAGAAGGTGTAGCCGACCACCACTGGCAGGATCATCATCGGCGTCAGGAAGGCCGAGAACAGCACCGCCTTGCCGCGGAAGTCGCGCAGGAACAGCACCGCCAGGCCGAGGCCGAGGACGAATTCGAGCGACAGGCAGACCACCGAGATCAGCAGCGTGCGCACCACCGCCTCGATGAAGCGGGTGTCCCACACCAGCAGTTCGGCATAGTTGTCGAAGCCGACGAACCGCGCCTGGAGGAGAGAGCCGCGGGTCGGCGACCAGTCGGTGAAGCTCATGTAGAAGGCGACGAGCAGCGGCACCACCAGCACCAGGAGCGAGATCACCTGTCCCGGCAGCGCCAGCATGCGGGCGACCGAATTCGGCCCGGCGGGCTTCTTCGCGGGTCGCGGCGAGGACGGGGCACCGCCACCGCCGTCGATCGGTTCGGGACTGGATCGCATGGCTGTTCCTACGAGGCGCCGGCGGGCCGGAGAGAAGCGGAGGAGGAGGAGGCGCCGACGGATGGTCGGCGCCCCCGGATCGCGGAGCTCAGCCCCACTTGTCGGCGCCGCTCGCCTTGCGGATCGGCTCGGCGAGGTTCTTGGTCAGCGCCAGCCAGGACTTCTTGACCTTGTCCTTGCCGATGCGACGGGTGATCCGGTCGAAGGCGCGGGAGGCGTCGTCGAGCGCCTGCTTCGGCTTCTTCTCGCCGGTCATGCAGGCGTGGATCTCCTTGTCGAGCGCGTCCTGATATTCGAAGCCGCCCGGCAGGCAGAAGTCCGGCACCGTGTTGACCATGTTGTCGTAGAGCGTCTGCAGATACTCCGGGGAGTAGGTGTCGATCAGCCGCTGGGTCGGCGCCAACATGTGGTTGGTGCGGTAGGGATCCGAATAGCCGCCGAGATAGGGAATGGCGTCGGCCGAGATGGTCGGCGAGGTCATCCACTGGGCATAGGCATAGGCCAGTTCCGGATTGGCCGAATATTTGGAGACGGCGTAGCCGTAGCCCCAGCAGAACAGGCCGGCGTGGAGCAGCGAACCGTCCTTCAGTCTGTCGGCCGGCATCACGCAAGCGGCGATCTTGCCGGTGGTGGCGGGGCCGGTCGACGGCGCCTTGGAATATTTGAAGCCCGACGGCCAGACGATGTTCATGAAGCCCTCGCCGCGGCCGAAGGCGTTGTAGTTCGACGACCAGGTGAAGCTGAAGGCGTCGGGGTGGAGGTACTTGTTGATCTTCAGCATGTCGTCGAGAACCGCCAGCCCCTCGTCGGAGTTGAAGGTCGGGTTCATCTCCTGGTCGAAATACAGCCTCCCCTTGGAGATCAGGCGCTGCATGAACATCCACTTGACGTAATAGCGGGAGCGGTACTCCAGCGCGCCGAAGAATTTGTTCGCCGGGTCATGCATGAATTCGGCGAGGTCGTAGTATTCGCTCCAGGTCTTGGGCACGGCGAGCGGCCGGCCGTACTTGTCGGCGAAGGCCTTGACCTTGGCGGGGTTCTTCAGGTGGTCGTCACGGCAGAGCAGGGTGATCTGATCGCCGTCGCACAGAAGACCGGCGACGCGGCCGTTGTAGAGCTGCGCATGGTGGCTCGCCGGGAAGGTGACGCCCCAGTTCTTGTCGAAGAGCTCGGGGTCGTACTTCTGCGTCCAGTCGGTCAGGTCGTAGATGACACCGGAGTCGATCCAGTCCGGATAGGACATGGCGGTCGGCATCATCACGTCGTAACGCCCGGTCTTGGCGACGGCTTCCTGCATGCCCTTGGTGTGCACGACCTCGTCGGGCTCCTCGATGAACTCGATCTCGATGCCGAGCTCCTTCTTCCACTTGTCGACGTAGGGCGTCATGTTGCCGATCGAGCCGGTCGGGATCAGGATCGTCAGCTTCTTCCTGGTCGCCTTGGCGGCGGCCGCCTTCGCCAGCGCCCAGGCCCGCTCCTCCGGCCCGGTGATCGCGGCGAAGGCCTCGGTGGCGCCGAACGGGGATTCGACGATCGTCGTCGCCACCGCGGCGGAGACGCCGAACAGTGCCATCGACCGCAGAAAGCTTCGGCGGTCGACTTCGCCGGCTTCGTACCGGCCACAAAGATCAAGGATCTCGGTCTTGTTCCGTTTCATGGCATCCCTCTGATTGGCGAAGGGTCTCTTGTGCCGCGCAGGCACAAGTCGGCCAGATAATCTGACCAACAACGTTCGACTATCGAGACAGTAATGCCTCGATCTGGAATTGATTTTCTTGCGGCGACGGATCGTTGCATTGCCATATTGGTCAATGCTATCGTCGTTAGGATGCTACGAACGGAAGAGGCCGGACGTCAGATCCATTTTGTTTTTTTCGAAGGTACCAATTTCGGCGCCGCAACAACATGGATGGTCTGGCAAATCAGAGGTTGAATGCATGTCTCGTACGTCGATCACCAGTGCCCTGATCTCTCTCGAGATCGACAAGAGTGGCTCGGTGCCGATCCACCGGCAGATCGCGGCGCGGCTGCGCGAGGCGATCGCCGCCGGCCGCATTCCGCGCGGCATCCGCCTGCCCTCGACCCGGGTCTTCGCCGAGGATCTCGGTGTGTCGCGCAATACCGTGCTGCAGGTCTTCGAGGCGCTCACCGAGGAGGGGGTTCTGCAGAGCCGGGTCGGGGCCGGCACCTTCGTGATGAGCGGGCGGACCGGCGACCAGGCGGCGACGCCGAGCGGGCCGGTGGATGCCGGCGGGCGCGTCGCCGGGGGCTATCCCTTCCGCTCGCTGTCGCGCCGGGGCCGCAGCCTCGTCCAGTCTTCCACCGGCGAGTTCTCCGAGCGGCCGACGACCTTCATGCCGGATCTGCCGGACCTGCGCGAATTCCCCATCCGCACCTGGCTGCGCCTGCTCAACGAGACCTCGGGGCGGCTGACCGGCGAGATCCTCGCCGATTCCTCCAGCGCCGGCTACGAGCCGCTCAGGCGCGCCATCGCGCAATATCTCGCCACCTCGCGCGGCATGAAGTGCGACTACGGCCAGGTGATCATCACCACGGGCTCGCAACAGAGCCTCGACCTCGTCTGCCGCCTGCTGCTCGATCCCGGCGATCTCGTCTGGCTGGAGGAGCCCGGCTATGTCGGCGCCCGCGCGGTGATCGCCGCCAACGGCGCCGTCTGCCGCGCCGTGCCGGTCGACGACGACGGCGTGCGCATCGAGGAGGCGATCGCCCGGTTGCCGGTGCCGCGGCTGATCTTCACGTCGCCGTCGCGCCACTATCCGCTCGGCTCGACCCTGTCGATGGAGCGCCGCGAGGCGATGCTGGGCGTCGCGCGGCGCGGCGGGTCGTGGATCGTCGAGGACGATTACGATCACGAATTCCGCTATGTCGGCAATGGTCTACCCTCGCTCTTCGGGCTCGACGGCGAGCATCGCACCATCCATATGGGGACCTTCTCGAAGATCCTGCTGCCGTCCTTCCGGCTCGGCTATGTGGTGGTTCCCGCCGACTTCGCCGATGCCTTCGCCCGCGCCCGCGCCGTGGTCGATCGCCATGCCTCGCTGATCGAGCAGATGGTGCTGTCGGAATTCATGCATCGCGGCCTCCTGGCCGCCCACATCCGGCGCATGCGCGGGCTCTACCGCAATCGACAGGTGCAGTTGCTCGAGGGTCTACACGGCCTCTTCGGCCACGATGTCGCCTTCGGCGCCACCGACACCGGAACGCATGTCATCCTGCCCTTCGTCGACGGCGCCGACGATCGCAGTGTCGCCCGCCGATTGGCGCTGGCGGGCATCGTGGTGCGGCCGCTGTCGCCCTATTACGCCGGCCAGCGACGCCGACAGGGATTGCTCTTCGGCTTCTCCGCCTTCACCGGCCCGGAGATCGCCGAGGGCCTCGCCCGTCTCGCCCGTTTCGCCGGAGAGATCGCCCCACAGGTCCACCAGATGCGGAACCGCCCATGAGATCCGCCGTCGCGCGAGAGAAGGGGCCGACCGACGACGGCCCGGTGTCGTCGCCGGGCCGCCGTCGTCGTTCAGCCGGCGAAGGCGCGCTCGATGGCGTAGTCGCCGGGCGCCGAGGCCGTTCCCTCGCGAAAGCCCTTCGGCTCGAGCAGTCCCCGCAGCGAGACGAGCAGGCCGGGCGAGCCGCAGATCATGACGCGGTCGTCCTCGACCGAGAACGCGGGGGTTCCCAGATGCTCGGCGAGCCGTCCGCTGGCGATCAGGTCGGGGATCCGGCCGTGGAGCGCGAAGGGCTCGCGGGTCAGGCTGGGAACGAAGCGAAACGCGCCACGCGCCTCGTCGCCCACCAGCGGATCGTCGGCAAGGGTCGCCGCCAGCCGCTCGGCGAAGGCGAGATCGGCGGCCCGGCGGCATCCCTGGACCAGGATCACCTCGGAGAAGCGCTCGTAGACCTCGGGGTCTCGGGCGAGGCTGGCGAAGGGGGCGACGCCGGTTCCCGTCGACAGGAGCCAGAGGCGCTTCGCCGGGGTCAGGGCATGCGTCACCAGTGTTCCCGTCGGCTTGCGGCCGAGCATGACGCGGTCGCCGGGGGCGATCTTCTGGAGCCGCGAGGTCAGCGGTCCGTCCGGTACCTTGATCGAATAGAATTCGAGCGTGTCGGCCCAGGCAGGGCTGGCGATGGAATAGGCCCGCAGCAGCGGCCGGTCGTCGAGCTCCAGGCCGAGCATGACGAACTCGCCGGACGAGAAGCGAAAGCCGGGTGGCCGGGTGACGACGAAGGAGAACAGCATGTCGGTGTGATGCGTCACCGACAGCACGGTCTCGCTCGTCGTCGCGGCGCTACGCCGCGACGGTCTCTCGATCATGTTCATGGGGTGTCTCGCGGTTCAGCCGATCTCGAAGTCGAGCACTTCCTTCGGCATCTCGACGCCGGGAAGGTTGCGCGGATCGGCGATCGGGGCGTCGATGCGGAAGCCGACCGGCACGATGCCGGCCCAGGCGGGGAAGGCGTAGTCGGCCTCCTCGTCCTCGGGCTGGCCGGTGCGCACCTTGGCCGAGGCCTCGGCGAGCGACAGCGTCATGACGGTGGTCGCCTTCAGTTCCTGCTCGGTGACCGGGCGCAGTCGATCCCATTGCCCGGGCACGAAGCCGTTGACCATGCGCTCGAGCTGATGCCGCTTCTCCGCCGGATCGGTGACCATGCTGGCCGTGCCGAAGACCATCACCGAGCGATGGTTGATGTTGTAGTTGTAGGCCGAACGGGCGAGTACCAGCCCATCGATGATCGAGACCGTGAGACAGACCTCCTGCGCCTTGGTCGCCCGGATCATGCGGCTGGCCGAGGAGCCGTGCCAGAAGATGCGGTCGCCGTCGCGCCATTGCAGCGTCGGGGTGACGATCGGCTTGCCTTCGTGGATGTAGCCGACGTTGCACAGCGGCATGGCGTCGAGGATACCGTGGACGGTCTCGGCATCGTATTTGGCGAGCCAGTGATAGCGCTTGACGCGGGTGCGCTCGCTCGGGGCCTGGGTCATGGTCGGCGTCTCCTTCGGGGTCGGGTCTCGATGCCCCTCGATGCCGTGGAAGGTGGTCGGGGCATAGGTCCGCAAGCCGGTCGTCTGATAGGGCCACCGGGCGCGGCCACCGCGCGGAGATGCGGACCATGATGCCGATCCCGCTCGATCGCGCCGCCGAGGTGTCGCTCCAGGAGCAGATCTACCGCTATGTCCGCGATCGGGTGATCGACGGCACGCTGGCGACCGGCACCAAGGTTCCCTCGACCCGGGAACTCGCCGACAGTCTGCGGGTGTCGCGCAATACCGCCGTGCTCGCCTACGACTGGCTGGCGGCGGAGGGCTACATCGAGACCCGTTCCGGCGCCGGCACCTTCGTCGCCCGGGTCGTCCTCGATCGCCTGACCGCGCCGACAGCGATGCCGACGGCGGCCCCGCGCCCCGTCGAGCCGACGCCGGAGGAGGAGGCCACCGACCCGGTCGTCGCCCCGTCGTTGCGCACCGCCGAGACGTCGCGGCCGACCTTCGACTTCTGGTACGGCCGGCCCGATCCTCGCCTGTTCCCGGCCAACGTCTGGCGCTCGCTGGCGGTCGAGGTGCTCGGCGCCTGCGCCGCGGGGCTCACCGACTACGGCCCGATCGGCGGCGATCCGAGGCTGCAGAAGGCGATCGCCGACCATCTCGCGGGCGCCCGCGGCATCACCGCCGCGCCCGAACAGGTGATCGTCACCACCGGCGCGCAAGAGGCGCTCAATCTGGTGGCGCGCCTCTTCGTCACCGACGATTCCGCCGTCGTCGTCGAGGAGCCGGGCTATGCCGCCGCCGCCCAGGTGTTCGAGGCCCACGGCGCCTGCGTCTATCCCGGGGCTCTCGACCGCGACGGGCTCGACCCGACGGGTCTGCGCGGCATCCGCCCCCGGCTCGTCTACGTCACACCGTCGCATCAGTTCCCGACCGGCGCGGTGATGAGCCTCGCCCGCCGCCGGACGCTGGTCGAGCATTGCAGCCGCTACGGCGGCCTCGTCGTCGAGGACGACTACGACGGCGAGATCGTCTTCGATCGCCCGCCGATCGCCGCTCTGTCGGCGCTCGATCGCCTGGAGCGCACGATCTACATCGGCTCCTTCTCCAAGACGCTCGGCAGTGGCCTGCGCCTCGGCTATGTCGTGGTGCCGAGGCGCTTCGTCGCCGATGCCCAGGCGACCAAGAGCCTGATGAGCTACGGCCAGTCGTGGCTCGATCAGCAGATCCTCGCCGAATTCCTGGCCAGCGGCCGCTATCAGCGCCACCTGCGCCGCCTGCGCGTCGCCTATCGCGCCCGGCGCGACGCGACGCTCGCCGGCCTGCGCGGCCATCTCGACCCGAGAACCCGGATCTCCGGCGGGGAGGGTGGCCTCCACCTCTTCTGCACCCTGCCGCGGGGCGGACCGGATGCGGCGACATTGGCGAGCGCGGCCAGGGCGGTCGGCGTCGGCCTCTATCCGGCGTCGATCTGCGGCGTCCGCTCCTCGGATGCCGACCTGCCGCGCTCGCTGGTCGTCGGCTTCGCGACGCTGACACCGGAGGAGATCGGCGAGGCCTTCGCCCGCGTCGGCCGGGTGGCGCGCGATCTCTAGTGGTCAATAAGTCAGTGGTTCCGACCGGACTGAATCGGTCCGGTCGAAAGGAATTTGCTCCGACGAAGAACGGGAGCGGGGTGGCCCCATCCGTATCGCCGGAGCGGACCTATGGGGGCGTGGGGGCAGGGGATACCAACCCGCTCACACGCCTCTCTCGTCTCGTCGCCGACCCGCGACGAGCGTCGCGGTCGCCGGGGCGGCCGCGCGAGAGGCTCGCCAACGGAGCCGCCATGACCCTCGCCAGCCGAAATCTCCCGCCCGCCGCCGCCTTCGGGGTGAGCCGACGGCCGCTCGCCGACGCCGACGAGAGCGTTTTCGCCGCCATCGCCGCCGAGCGTCGCCGCCAGTGCGACTCGATCGAGCTCATCGCCTCAGAGAATTTCGTCAGCCTCGCCGTGCTCGAGGCGCAGGGCTCGCTCCTCACCAACAAATATGCCGAGGGCTATCCCGGCCGGCGCTACTACGGCGGCTGCGCCAATGTCGACACCGTCGAACGCCTGGCGATCGAGCGGGCGAAGACGCTGTTCGGCTGCGCCCATGCCAATGTCCAGCCCCATTCCGGCAGTCAGGCCAACCAGGCCGTCTATCTGGCGCTGCTGGCGCCGGGCGACTGCATGCTCGGCCTCGACCTGAAGGCCGGCGGCCATCTGACCCATGGCGCGGCGATCAACATCTCCGGTCGCTGGTTCGACGCCGTCACCTATGGCGTCGATCCCGAGACCCATCTGATCGACATGGAGGCGGTCGCCGTCCTCGCCCGGACACGGCGACCCAAACTGATCATCGCCGGCGGCTCGGCCTATTCGCGCATCCCCGATTTCGCCGCCTTCCGCCGCATCGCCGACGAGGTCGGGGCCCGGCTGATGGTCGACATGGCCCATTTCGCCGGTCTCGTCGCTGGCGGCGCCCATCCCTCGCCCTTCCCTCATGCCCATGTCGTCACCTCGACCACCCACAAGACGCTGCGCGGCCCGCGCGGCGGCCTGATCCTCACCGACGACGAGGCGCTCGCCCGCAAGATCGATTCGGCGATCTTTCCCGGGCTCCAGGGCGGTCCGCTGATGCACGTGATCGCCGCCAAGGCCGTGGCCTTCGGCGAGGCGCTGGCCCCGTCCTTCGCCGACTACGCCCGAGCCGTCGTCGCCAATGCCCGGGGGCTCAGCGATCGGCTGGTCGAGGGCGGGCTGAAGATCGTCTCGGGCGGCACCGACAACCATCTCGCCGTCGTCGACCTGCGGCCCTGGGGCCTGACCGGCAACATCGCCGAGAAGGCGCTGGAGAGCGTCGGCATCACCCTCAACAAGAACACCGTGCCGAACGATCCGGAAAAGCCGATGGTGACCTCGGGCATTCGCGTCGGCTCGGCCGCCGGCACCTCGCGCGGCTTCGACGCGGCGGAGTTCCGCGAGATCGGTGATCTGATCCTCGCCGTCCTCGAGGCGACGCGATCGGGGGCGCCGGTCGGCGACGTGCCGGATCGCGTTCAGGCACTGACCCGGCGTTTCCCGCTGCCCTATTGATCGGCCGTCTCGGTTCCGCCTCACCTCACCAGGTCGAAGCGGACGGGGACCGTCGAGCGGAACACGCCGCCCGGCGGTGGCGGCAGATGGACCGCGCTCATCATGGCGTGGACGGCCCGATCGCGGACGGCGTGGCCGGAGGAGCGGACGATCGTGTGGGTAGCCACCGAGCCGCCGGGGCCGATGACGAAGGCGACGACCACCGTGCCGCCGAGGCCGACCCGGCGCGCGGCGGCGGGATAGTGGCGGTGGCGGCGGCGGAGCCTCGACCACCTCGGGGGGCGGCGGTTCCGGCGGCGGAAGGTCCGGTTCGATCGCGGCGGGTTCGGTGACGGGGGCCGGTTCGGGAGGCGGCGGATCCGGTTCGACCACAGTCGGTTCCGCGACGGGCTCCGGGGTCGGTTCCGGTTCCGGCGGCGGCCTTTCGGCGCGTGCTTCCGGGCTCGGCATCCGATCGGGCGTCGCCCGATCCTCGACTTCCTGTTCGACCACCACCTCGATCTCGACCGGACCCGAGGCGGGAACGACCGAGGGAAACGGGACCGTGGCGAAGGCGGCGGCATGGGCACCGATCACCAGGACGAGGCTCGCCGGCCGCAGCCAGGGCGGGCGCGGCGTCGGCGACGTCACCGGTTCGCCCCGGTCGCGGCGGGCGCTTCGGTGACGCCGAAGTCGCCCCAGGTCGGGATCGACCACAGCGCCGCCTCGGCGGAGGCGTCGAAGCCCCACAGCAGGGCGTCGCGGTCGGCGTGGCAACTCATCTCTCAGGCGCGCGCGCCCCCGGCGGCCTCACCGGAAGATCATGATCGGCGCCCGACACGAGCGGATCATCTCCATCGTGGTCGAGCCGATGATCATGTTGCGGATGCGGGAATGGCCATAGGCCCCCATCACCAGGAGCCCCGCCCGCTCGCCCTCGAGCGATCGGGCGATCACCTCCTCGGCCCGGCCGGGGACGATGTCGGCGGCGACCTCGAAGCCCGCGGCGCGCAGTTGCATCGTCGCCCGGTCGATCCCGCCGCGCAGGTTCGGCGTCTCTGATCCGACCGACAGGAGACGGCAGGGAAGCCCGGCGAAGAGCGGGCTCCGGGTCATGTGGTCGATCGCCTTCAGCACGCTCGCGCCGCCGTCGAAGGCGACCGTCACCCGCTCGATCGGGCGGAAGGCGCGCGAGGCGACGAGGAGAGGATGACGGCTGGTGCGGATGATCCGTTCGAGGTTCGATCCCAGATGCAGCGTCGCGAAGTCGGCCGCCTCGCCGCGCTTGCCGACGACGACGAGATCCGCCGTGCTCTCGAACTCGGCGAAGGTCCCGAGCAGATCGCCGTTGCGCAGAAGCGTCGCGACCTCGCCGACACCGGCGGCGAGACGGGCCTTGGCGGCTTCGAGGATCAGTCGGCCACGTTTCATGGCGATCTTGCCGCGCTCGGCGTCGAGGGTGGCGAGTTCCTCGAGCAGCGTCTCGGTGGCGCCGGCGGCGAGATTGCCGGTGAGGTCGGCGCGGGCGGCGGCCGTGACCCGGCCGTCGAGGACGTGGAGAAGCAACACCGCCGCCCCGGTCCGTCCCGCCGCCCAGGCGGCATGGTCGCAGACGCTCTCGCCGTAGATCGACGGATCGAGAAGAGCGAGAATTCGGGTCATCGGGTGTCTCCTCTCAGTGGCCCATCAGGCGTTCGAGCGCGCCCGGCTCGTCGTGGATGGCGAGCTTGTCGACGATCGTCTCGCTCGCGTCGTTGAGCCCGACGATCTCCACGTCCGTCCCCTCGCGGCGGAACTTCAGCACCACCGTGTCGAGCGCCGCGACGCTCGAGATGTCCCAGATGTGGGCGTGGGTCACGTCGATGACGACGCGGTCGAGCGCCTCCTTGAAGTCGAAGGCGTCGGTGAACTCGTTCGCCGAGGCGTAGAAGATCTGGCCCTCGACGGCATAGGTGCGGGTGGCGCCGTCCGCCGACAGGTTCGAGCGCACCCGGAAGATCTGGGCGATCTTGCCGGCGAAGAACAGGCCGGAGAGCAGGACGCCGACGAAGACGCCGATCGCCAGATTGTGGGTGGCGACGACGCCGACGACGGTCGCCACCATGACGATCGACGAACTCTTCGGATGGCTGCGCAACTGTGCCAGCGAGCGCCAGCTGAAGGTGCCGATCGACACCATGATCATGATCGCGACGAGCGCCGCCATCGGGATCAGGCTGACCCACCGCCCGAGCGCCACGCAGAAGATCAGCAGGAAGACGCCGGCGAGGAAGGTCGAGAGCCGGCCGCGACCGCCCGACTTCACGTTGATCACCGATTGGCCGATCATGGCGCAGCCCGCCATGCCGCCGATGAAGCCGGTGGCGCAGTTGGCGATGCCCTGGCCGACGCACTCGCGATTCTTGTCGCTTTTGCTGTCGGTCAGTTCGTCGATGATCTGGGCCGTCATCAACGACTCGAGCAGGCCGACCGCCGCGACGCCCACCGAATAGGGCAGGACGATCCACAGAGTGCGCCATTCGAGGGGCACGTCGGGGAGGAGGAAGACGGGAAGCGTCGACGGCAACTCGCCCATGTCGCCGACGGTGCGCACCTCGAGGCCGAAGCCGATCGAGACGGCGGTCAGGACGACGATGCAGACGAGCGGCGACGGAATCGCCTTGGTGATATGGGGAAAGCCGTAGATCACCGCCAGCCCGGCCGCCAACATGACGTAGGTCGGCCACGGCACGCCGACGAGTTCGGGAAGCTGGGCCATGAAGATCAGGATGGCGAGCGCGTTGACGAAGCCGGTCATCACCGACTTCGAGACGAAGCGCATCAGATGCCCGATCCTCAGGAGGCCGATGCCGATCTGCAGGACGCCGGCGAGAATGGTGGCGACGAGCAGATACTGGAGGCCGTGGTCCTTGACGAGCGTGACCATCAGGACGGCGGTCGCCGCCGTCGCCGCCGAGATCATGCCGGGACGTCCGCCGGTGATGGCGACGAGGACGGCGATCGAGAACGAGGCGTAGAGCCCGACCTTGGGATCGACGCCGGCGATGATCGAGAAGGCGATCGCCTCCGGGATCAGCGCCAGCGCGACGACCAACGCGGCGAGGACGTCGCCGTGGATGTTGGAGGTCCATTCCCGTCCGTAGTCCCTGAGAAATTCCATGCGGCCCCCGCGCGCGTAACGACGCCCTTCCTCCTGCAGGAGGGCGAGATCGTTTCGGGTGATGAGGTTGTCCGGCGGATCGGCGGCCGGAAGAGCCACTCGCGCTGCGAGTCCATGCGAATGAGCAATTCATTGCATGCTGCACCGCGATGGTCAATTTCGATTTGGGGCGGGCTGAGCCGTTCGAGTGGCCGGAGGCGCAATCACGGGGGGGCTGGAAGCACCCCGCCGCCGAGGGGGCTCACGACCGCCGATCCGAAGCTGCCGCTGGTGCCCTTCGAACTCGCGGCCCGCATCCACGACATCGCCGGGCTGGCGTTCGCCGCGCTCTACCTGTTCTTCGTCGTCGCCAACGTGGTGACGGGGAACTGGTGGCCATGTGTCCCCGAGCCCGCCGGCTTCGTCGAGCGCTGCCGGAACCAGATCGTCTTCCATTGCCGGGGGATCTTCGACGACGCCCCCATCCCTATCCGCAGAACCAAGCGGCGAACTTCGACTCGCTCCAGAAGATCATCCATCGGATCGTCATGTACCTGATGATGCCGGCCCTGATCGTCACGATCCTGATCTTCTCGTGGCCGGACTTCACGCCGACTCGTCGAGCGGCTCTTCTGTAAACGGAAGCATTTCCGCCGCGTCGCCACCCGTTACGAGAAGCTCGGCGCGAACCACCGCGCAGCCGTTCTCCTCGCCGCCACTCGCCTCCGGATGCGGCTCGAGTCCTTGAATTAGATGATGACTCTGCGGACCTTCGCGGTGATCCATTCGCTGATCACCACGGTGACGAGGATGATGAGCAGGATCAGCGACACTTGCGGCCAGGCCAGCGTGTTCAGCGAGCCCTCGAGCGCCAGGCCCAGTCCGCCCGCGCCGACGAGGCCGAGCACGGTGGATTCGCGGATGTTGATGTCCCAGCGGAAGACGCTGATCGTGGCGAAGGCCGGCAGGATCTGCGGCCAGATGCCGTAACTCATCACCTGCGCCTGGCTCGCGCCCGTGGCCCGGATCGCCTCGACCTCCGTCTCGTCGATCTCCTCGATGGCCTCGTAGAGGAGTTTGCCGATGAAGCCGATCGAGCGCAGCGCGATGGCGATGATGCCGGCGAGCACGCCCGGGCCGAGCACCGCGACCAGCAGCAGGCCCCAGATCAGCGCATTGATGGAGCGCGAGGCGACGATGATGAACAGCGCGATCGGTCGGACGAACAACACGCTCGGCGTGGTGTTGCGCGCCGCCAGGAAGGCCAGCGGGGTCGCCAGGACGATGGCGATCAGGGTGCCGAGGGTCGCGATGTTGATCGTGTCCCAGATCGCTTGCCACAGGTGGTCGATATAGGCCCAGCGCGGCGGCACCATGCGGCCGAAGATGTCAGCAGCCTGCCGCGGCGCGTCCCAAACGAAGGCCCAGATCGTGTCGGCCGTCATGATCCGCCAGCAGAAGACCGTCAGCGCGACGAGCGCCAGCCAGCCGAACCAGCGCCAGCGCCGCTGGCCGGGGGTGAGCAGCTTCCAGTGGTGCGCGCCGTCGTCGCCGATCATGACCGCCATCTACGCCATCGCCCTTCTGATCCAGCCCGAGGCGTATTCACAGATCATGACGATACCGATGATGATCAGCAGGATCGCGGCCGCGCTGTCGAACTCGTAGCGGTCCAGGGCCGTATTGAGCGTGGCGCCGATGCCGCCGGCCCCGACGATGCCGATGACCGAGCTTTCCCGGAAGTTGATGTCGACCTTGTAGGCCGTCAGTCCGACGAAGCGCGGCATCACTTGCGAGGCGACGGCATAGTCCATCACCTGCCAGAAGCCACCGCCCGTCGCGCGGATCGCCTCGACCTGCGCCGGGTCGACCTCCTCGATGTCGTCGGCGATCAGCTTCGACAAGAAGCCGATGGTGGAGAGCGAGAGCGTGAGAAATCCGGCGAAGGTGCCGAAGCCGAACATGGCCACGAACAGGATCGCGACGATGATCTCCTGGAAGGCCCGCGCCAGCGCGATGATGGCGCGACAGATGCCGTAGAGCCACAGCGGGGCGACGTTGCGCGCCGCGCCGAGCCCGATCGGCAGCGCCAGGATCAGGCCGAACACGGTGGCGCAGACCGTCATGGTCAGGCTCTCGATCAGGCCTTGCTCGATGTCGCTCCAGCGCGAGGTGAAGTCGGGCCGCAGGACGCCGGCGAACAGCCGCGCGGCGCGCACCAACCCCTCGGAAAGGCGGGTCCAGTTGACGTCGATGCTGCCGAGCGCGAGCCAGAGGTAGAGCAGCGTCGCACCGAGGAGGAACCAGCGCAGCCACGCGCGCTCGATCAGGCGCGGGCGTTTCCAGACCGGCGTCGGGGCGGGGATGGCGTCGCTCATCAGAGCCCCGCCACGACCGCTTCGCGCAGCACGGGCGCGGCAGCGGCGGTCCGAACCGCGTCCACGATGTCGTCCGCGTCGCTCGGTGACGACTTGGTCCAATCCTCCTCGCCGTAAATGCGCGTCAGCACTTCGGCGTTGAGACCGGAGGCCGGGCCGTCATAGACCACCTCACCGGCGCGCAGCCCGACGATCCGCGGCAGGAACATCTGCGCCAGCGCCACGTCATGGATGTTGACGATGGCCGCCAGCTTGCGCTCGGCGCAGAGCTCGAGGATCAGGCGCATCACCTGGCGGGAGGTTTTCGGGTCGAGGCTGGCGGTGGGCTCGTCGACCAGCAGCAGCTCGGGATCCTGCGCCAGCGCGCGGGCGATCCCGACGCGCTGACGTTGTCCGCCGGACAAGGCATCGGCGCGCTTGTCGACATGGTCGGTGAGACCGACGCGACCGAGCAGGGCGAAGGCGCGCGCCACGTCCGCCTCGGGGAAGCGACGCAACAGGCTCTGCCAGAATCCCACATAGCCGAGCCGGCCGGAAAGCACGTTCTCCATCACGGTGAGGCGCTCGACCAGAGCGTATTCCTGGAAGATCATGCCGATGCGGCGGCGCGCCTTGCGCAGGTCGCCGCCGCCCAGGCGGTTGAGCTCGAGATCGCCCAGTTTGATCGACCCCGCCGTGGGATCGACGAGCCGGTTCACGCAGCGGATCAGCGTCGATTTTCCCGCACCGGACGGCCCGATCAAGCCGACGATGTCGCCGGGAGCCAACACCATCGAGACGCCTTTGAGCGCCCGATCACCGGTCTTGTAGCGCTTTTCCAGATTGTGGATGGTCAGCACGTCAAATGCCCCGCGGCCCCTTGGGGCGACATGAAAGACTTCTCGAAACGGCTTCGTCGCCCGACACGAAGT
>JAFHCF010000161.1:0-11278 GCA_048497495.1 Prosthecomicrobium sp. | reverse complement strand
CCGGTCTCCGACGAAGTGCCTCAGGGCTTCGGCGCCTCGAGGGTGTTGCCCTCGGCGACGAGGCGGGCGATGCGGCGCTTGCCGTCCTCGACCGCGTCGCGGATCTCGGCCGAGTTCTTGGTCGACTGATCGCGCATCTCGGCGATGATCTCGGTCGATCTGATCTGGAAGTTGACGACGCTGTCGACCAGTTTCTTGACCGCGTCGGCGCGGATGGTCGGGCCGTAGCCGGAGCGCACCGCCGCCTCCTGGACCTTGTCGCCGATCTCGGCGAGCGACTCGAGGCTCTTCGACACGCCTTCCTTCATCGCGTCGAGGGTCTGGGTCGCCTCGTGCAGGCCGAACATGCCGGTGAAGGAGGCCTTCAGCGCGGTCAGCACCGAGTCGTTGGTCGAGAAGAAGCTCACCGACTGCTGATAGACGCGCTCCTTGGCGTTGGTCGTCTGCATCAGACGCGCCATGATCACTTCCGACGTGTTGTAGCCGATGGTCAGGTTGTCGGAGAGATCCTTGGAGATCTGGTAACGCTTTTCCTCGTCCTGGGTGCGGCGCAGGTGTTCGTCGCGGGTGAGTTCGAGGCGGGCGCGCTCGGCCGGCTCGCCCTCGAAGGCGGCGACCGCCTTGCCGGCGGCGTCGAGGGCGGTCTTGGCGGCGTTCCACTTGGCCTCGGCCGTCTTCAACACCTCGAGCGCCAACACCTCGGCCTGCTTGAGGGCGCCGCGGAAGTCGCGATAGCTCTCGAGGATCAAGCCCTCGCGTTCGATCTGGTTCTTGGTCTCCTTGGAGACCTCGAGATAGATCGCGCGGATCTTGTCGAAGCGATCGGAAATGTCGCCGCGGCTGATCTTCATCCAGGCGTTGGTGGCGCGCTCGAAGATGTCGACCTTTCCGTCGGAAATCTGGTCGACCATCTTCTTGGCGTCGTCGCGGATCGAATCGAAGCCGGAGGTGATCAGCTTGTAGCGCTCGCCGATCTCCATGCCGGCGATCTGATTGCGCACCACCTCGTTGAACACCTCGGTCTGGCCGAGGGTGCGGGTGATGACGACGATCTTGTCGGGATCGAGCTCGGAGATCTTCTCCAAGAGACCGACGATCGGCGCATCCTGGGTCTTGGCCGGCGCGAGACCGAGGTCACGCAGCGTGCCCATGGCCTTGTCGAGATATTGCATCGGGCTCTTGATGATGACTTCGGACACGGGGGAAACTCCCTGGCTCTCGGTGGGACGGCGAGACCGTCCGTCTTGTGATGGCGGCGGACGCGTGATGGTCCTGCCGTCGCGACACGTGGTGATCGTCGGCCCCTCCCGCCAGAGGGGGATGCGAAGATATGGCCGCGCGATTCGACGCCCTCGTGACGATGAGGAACCACGTTGCCCTCGGGTGAGGTCGCGCGGAGCATGCCACAACATCGAGACGGACGAAACGGTGAGCTCGATCGTTCCGGCGCCACGGGTCTCCTCCGCGCCGAACCCCTGGCGCGGCGGCGGCGAACCGGTATCTTCAATCGATCCAAATAGAAAGTCCCGCCCGGTGCCCACCCTCGTCGTCCTGATCTTCGGCTATCTCCTCTCCCAGTTCTATCGCTCCTTCCTGGCGGTCATCGCGCCGGAACTGGCGGTCGACGTCCATCTCGGTCCGACCGAACTGGGGATGGTCTCCGCCGCCTTCTTCGCCGCCTTCGCCATCGTGCAACTGCCGATCGGCGCCTCGCTCGATCGTTTCGGGGCGCGCCGCACGGTGGCGATCCCGATGTTGTCGGCGGTCATCGGCGCGATCCTCTTCGCCTCGGCGCGCCAGCCCTGGCACTCGGTCGCCGGCATGGCGCTGATCGGCTTCGGCTGCGCGCCGATCTACATGGGGGCCTTGTGGGTGATCGGCCGGACGACGACGCCGGCCCGCTTCGCCCTCTTCTCCTCGGCGATCGTCGGCATCGGCTCGCTCGGCAATCTCGCCGCCGCCACGCCTCTCGCCGCCGCGGCGTCGGCCTTCGGTTGGCGGGCGACGATGATCGGGATCGCCGCCGCCACCCTTCTCGCCGCCGCGATGGTCTTCCTCGTGGTCAAGGAGCCGCCGCCCGCCGCCCCCCATGGCGCGGACGCGCCCAAGCCCGGGATCGGCGCCGTGCTGGCGATCCGCGAGTTGTGGCCGCTCTATCCGATCGCGCTGACCTCCTATCCGATCGTCGTGGCGGTGCGCGGCCTGTGGGTCGGCCCCTATTTCAGCGACGTCCACGGTCTCGCGCCGGTCGAGCGCGGCAATGCCGTCTCGGTGATGGTCTTCGCCATGATCTTCGGCGCCTTCGCCTATGGCCCGCTCGACCGCCTCCTCGGCACCCGCAAATGGGTGGTGGTGGCCGGCACCGTCATCACCATCGCCGGTCTCGCCGCGCTGGCGCTGGCCCCGACCATGGGCGTCCTGCCCGCCTCGATCGTCTTCGCCATCATCGGCGGCTTCGGCACCACCTACGGCGTCTTGATGGCCCATGTCCGCGCCTTCCTGCCCACCCCGGTGCTCGGGCGCGGCCTGACGCTGATGAACATGTGCCTGATCGGCGGCGCCGCGCTGATCCAGCCCCTGTCCGGCGCCTTCGTCACCCGGCTCGCGGCGGGGGGCGCGACCCCGGCGTCGATCCACGCCGGTCTCTACGGCCTCTACGCCGCCGCCCTGGCGATCTCGCTCGCGGTCTACCTCCTCTCCAAGGACGCCCGACCGACGGTCTGAACCCGGATCCGCCCGGCGGGACGGCTCCCGCCCGGCGCGGCGCCCCACCGCCCTCGGCCGACGGCGAACCCGCCGAAGTCTTCGGGTTTTCCGCCGATGTCACGATCGGCGGAAAGCTTTTCTACGTCCCTCGCGCATTTCGCAAATGCGAACGGCGCGCCTCGCCCCGCCTTCTCCTAGAACTTCGGAACAGAGATCGGACATCCCGCCGATCGCCCGTCCGCCGTTCCAGGAGGTCGTCCCATGCAGATCGTCACCGCCAACCGTCTCGTCGACGGCCGTGTCGTCTTCCGTGATCGCGCCGGGAGCTGGGTCGCGACGATCGCCGCCGCCGCGGTGCTCGAGCCCGCGGAGGCGAAGGACGCCGTCGCCGCCAGCGCCGCCGACGTCGCGGCGCGGACGATCCTCGACCCCTATGCCGTCGACGTGGTGACGAGTGCCGGCGGCATCGCGCCCAAGTCGATGCGCGAGAAGATCCGCGCCGCCGGCCCGACCTCGGGCTCGGAGGCCGCCGCGCGGCGCGCGCTCGCCGGCGCCGCCTGATCGGCCGCCGCCGAACCCCGCGCCCCCGCACGAAAGTTCGCCGCCATGTACGTCTACGATTCCTTCGATCGCCAGTTCGTCGCCGCCCGGGTCGCGCAGTTCCGCGATCAGGTGGCCCGCCGCCTCTCCGGCGAATTGACCGAGGAGCAGTTCCGGCCGCTCCGGCTGATGAACGGCGTCTATCTCCAGCTCCATTCCTACATGCTGCGGGTCGCCATCCCCTACGGCACCCTGTCGTCCGTCCAGATGCGCCGCCTCGCCCACGTCGCGCGGGTCCACGACAAGGGCTACGGCCACTTCACCACCCGCCAGAACATCCAGTTCAACTGGCCCTCGCTCGCCGCGATCCCCGACATCCTGGCCGAACTCGCCGAGGTCGAGATGCACGCCATCCAGACCTCCGGCAACTGCATCCGCAACGTCACCGCCGATCACTTCGCCGGCGCGGCCGCCGACGAGATCGTCGACCCGCGCCCCTATGCCGAGATCCTGCGCCAGTGGTCGTCGATCCACCCGGAATTCAGCTTCCTGCCGCGCAAGTTCAAGATCGCCATCTCGGGCGCGCGCGAGGATCGCGCCGCGATCCGCGTCCACGACGTCGGCCTGGCGATCGTCCGCGACGAGACCGGGGCCACGGGCTTCGAGGTCTTCGTCGGCGGCGGCCTCGGCCGCACCCCCTTCGTCGCCTGGAAGCTGCGCGAATTCCTGCCCGAAAAGGATCTGCTCTCCTACGTCGAGGCGATCCTCCGGGTCTACAATCTCTACGGACGGCGCGACAACAAGTACAAGGCCCGCATCAAGATCCTGATGCACGAGGCGGGGCTCGACACCGTCCGCGCCGAGGTCGAGGCCGAGTTCGCGCGCATCCGCGACGGCGCCCTCGAACTCCCCGCCGGCGACGTCGCCCGCATCGCCCGCCAGTTCGCCCTGCCGGCGCTGCCCGTCCGCGCCCCTGCGAGCGCGGAGGAAGCGGCGGCGCTCCGGGCCGATCCGGGCTTCGCCGCCTTCGTCGCCCACAACGTCACCCCCCACAAGGTGCCGGGTTACGCCAGCGTGACCATCTCGCTGAAGCCCGTCGACGGGGTGCCGGGCGATGCCACCGCCGAGCAGATGGACCTCGTCGCCGATCTCGCCGACGCCCACGGCTTCGGCGAGATCCGGGTCAGTCATCGCCAGAACCTGATCCTGCCCCACGTCGGCCGCGACGCGCTGCCGGAAATCCATGCGCGTCTCCAGGCCGGAGGCCTTGCCACCGCCAACGCCGGCCTCGTCACCGACACCATCACCTGCCCCGGCCTCGATTTCTGCGCGCTCGCCAACGCCCGCTCGATCCCGATCGCTCGGGCGATCTCCACCCGCTTCGCCGACCCGGCGCGGCAGGCCGAGATCGGCCCGCTCGACATCAAGATCTCCGGCTGCATCAACGCCTGCGCTCATCACCACATCGGCGCCATCGGCATTCTCGGTGTCGATCGCAAGGGCCGCGAGTTCTACCAGATCACGCTCGGCGGCAAGGCCGGCGCCGACGCGACGATCGGCGACAGCGCCGGACCCGGCTTCTGGCCGGAGGAGGTGCCGGGCGCCGTCGAGACCCTGGTCGAGACCTATCTGAGGTTGCGCGACGCGCGCGACGAGACCTTCCTCGAGACCTACGCCCGCGTCGGCCTCGCCCCCTTCAAGGAGGCGCTGGGCGATGGCGCGCGTTGAACTCGTCGCCTACGACGACCGGCCACGCCCGAGTGCCGCGGATCTGGCGGCGGCGCGCGCCGAACGTCTCGACCGCGATCACGGCGCCCTGCCGACCGCCGACCTGATCGACCTCGTCGCCCACCGGCTGTTCCCCGGCAAGGTGGCGGTGGTGTCCTCCTTCGGCGCCGACGCCGCCGTCCTCCTCGATCTCGTGGCGCAAGTCGACCCGCGCCTGCCGGTGCTCTTCGTCGACACCGACAAGCTCTTCGGCGAGACCCTGCGCCACCGCGACCGCCTGGTCGAACGCCTCGGCCTCACCGACGTGCGCACCATCTCGCCCGACAGCCGCGCCGTGGCCGAGGCCGATCCCCTCGGCGTGCTCTGGCATGGCGACCCCGACGCCTGCTGCCATGTCCGCAAGGTGATGCCGTTGGCCCGCGCCGTCGGCGAATTCGACGCCTGGATCTCCGGGCGCAAGCGCTTCCAGGCGGCGACCCGCGCCGACATTCCGACCTTCGAGGCGGACGGGCGGCGCATCAAGATCAATCCGCTGGCGCGCTGGAGCGCCGAGGATCTCGCCGCCCGCGCGACGGCCCGCGACCTGCCGGCCCATCCGCTGGTCGAGCGCGGTTTCGGCTCGATCGGCTGCATGCCCTGCACCAGCCGGGTCGCACCGGGCGAGGACGCCCGCGCCGGACGCTGGCGCGGGTCCGACAAGACGGAATGCGGCATCCACCTCGGCCTCGCGGCCACCACCGAACAGGACGGGAGCGGGATATGACGGCGATCGGCGACATCTTCGGCAAGGGCCGCTTCACTCCGGACCCCTGGGTCTTCGCGGCCGACGGCGAGGTGGCGGCGGACGGCGCCGTCTTCGTCTCCAAGGCGCGGTTCCTCGCCGAACGTTCCGCGCTCCTCGACCGCGCCGGCCCGCTCGGCCTGGTGCTCGCGCCCGACGACCGGCTCGACGACGTCGCCGCCGATCTCGCCCGCTTCGCGGCGATCGCCGTGCGCTTCCCCAAATATGCCGACGGCCGCGGCTATTCCCTCGCCCGGCTGCTGCGCGAGCGCCATGGCTTTCGCGGCGAACTCCGGGCGATCGGCGACATCCTGCTCGATCAGGTGGCGCATTTCTTCCGCGTCGGCTTCGACACGCTGGCGATCGAGCACCAGCCGACCCGGGCGCGCCTGATCGCCGGCGACCATCTCTGCCAGCCGGTATTCTATCAACCGGCGGTCGAACCGGCGACGTCGCCGGTCCCCGGCCGTCCCTGGCTGCGCGTTCCATACCGAGACGCATGGTGCGGCGTATGAACCCATTCTGATCCATTTGTCGCGCCCGACGGGGCGGATCGGCGCGGGGTCTCCGACGAGGCTCCGCGCCGAACTCGTGTCGCGCCGCCGCCGCCCGCGACCGGGAGGCCGATCGATCGGCGAGGGAAGGACGGAATGGACCACATCATCGAAACGAGCGCCCCCGAGGATCACCTCGGCGAGGACCCTTGCGACTTCTTCGACGAGGGCACCATCAAGATCCGCGTCACCGACCACGACGGCAAGCAACATGTCCTGCCCGCCCTCGACGGCTGGCGGGTGATGGAGGTCATCCGCGACTGGGGCCTGCCGATGAAGGCGGAATGCGGCGGGTCCTGTGCCTGCGGCACCTGCCACGTCCACGTCGATCCGAAATGGCTGGACAGGTTGCCGCCGGCCACCGACGAGGAGATGGATCGGCTCGACCTGCTCTTCGGCGTCGAGGAGACCTCGCGCCTCGCCTGCCAGATCCTCACCGCCGCCGACATCGACGGGCTCGAGCTGCGCCTCGCCCCCGGCGAGATCGATTGACAAGGCCGCGCCCGGCGGCGAGATCTACCGCCATGACCCTCCCCGTGGATGCGCCCGCCGCCCCGCCCTTCACCATCGTTACCCGCGAGACCGTGTGGGCCGGCTTCTGCCGGCTCGAGCGCGTCGTCTTCGATCGCCGCACCGCCTCGGGCGGGCTCCGCCGTCACACCTTCGAGATCGAGAGCCACGGCCACGCCGCCGCCGTCCTGCCCTTCGATCCGGTCCGCCGCGAGGCGGTGCTGGTGCGCCAATTGCGCCTACCCCAGGCGCTCCAGGGCGAGGACCCGATGAGCCTCGAGATCATCGCCGGCCTCCTCGACGTCGCCGGCGAGGGCCCCGAGGCGACGGCGCGCCGCGAGGCCCACGAGGAGGCGGGGCTCGAGCTCGGGCGCCTGACCCCGATCGGCGCCACCCGCCCCTCCCCCGGCCTCGTCTCGGAGAAGGTCTGGATCTACCTCGCCGAGGTCGACCTCGGGAGCGCCCGCGTCGCCGACGGTGGCGGGCTCGCCGAGGAGGGCGAGGAGATCGAGGTGGTGGTGATCGGTCTCGCCGATCTCGCGGCCCTCGTCGACGACGGCGGCAGGCTCGATCTCAAGACCCTCTTCGCCGTGCAGACCCTGCGCCTGAGGCGCCCCGAGCTCTTCGCGGCCCCGGCCCCGTAGGGGTCTTCACGCCTGAAGCACCAGCACGACGCCGACCACCAGGAGCGCGATGCCGAGAAGTTCGCGCTTCGACGGCCGCTCCTTCATCATCGAGCGCGACAGGATCTGGGTGAAGAAGATCTCGACCAGGCCGAGCGTGCGCACCGCCGCCACCGGCGCGGTGGCGAAGCCGATGAACCAGCACTGCGAGGCGAAGGCGCCGAGGAACCCGGCCGACACCGAGGGCTTCCAGGCGCGGAAGATCTCGCCGAGCACGCGGCGGTCGGTGGCGAGCAGCCAGGCGGTGAGGATCGCCGTCTGGATGGCGAGCGAGGCGACCAGCGCCGTCGACGCCGCGACGAAGAAATTCGCCACCCCCGACGCCAGGATCGCGCCCTTGAACAACACCGCCGCCAGCCCGAAGAAGCCGCCGGCGGCGATCCCCAGCACGGCGGCGCGGGTCGACGCCTCGCGTCCACCCGCGCCCGCGATCAGCCCGCCCCTGGCCCCCGCCTTCGGCCACGACAGGATCATCACGCCGGCCGTGGCGATGACGATCGCCGCCACCACCATCGGCCCCGGCACCTCGTGCAGGAAGGCGACGCCGAACAGCGCCACCTGCACCGGCTCGGTCTTGGTATAGGCGATGGTGACCAGGAACGAGCGATCTCGCATCGCATGCAGCATACATGCGGTCGCCGCGATCTGACCGACACCGCCGAGCCCCGCCCAACCCCAGAAGGCCGCGTTCGGCGCCGGCCATTGCCCGGTGAAGCCGATGGCGAGGCCGAGGAAGAGGATCGCGAAGGGCAGGCCGAAGAGGAAGCGCACATGGGTGGCGCCGAGCGTGCCGAGCGTCACCGTCAACCCCCGTTGCAGGGCGTTGCGCAGCGACTGGGCAGCGGCGGCGAGGACGGTCGAGACGATCCAGAACGAGGCGAACATGGGCTGGTCCGTTGGCGAAGGGCCCTCTTCCTACACCACGCGCGGCGCGCCGTCGCGGGGCTCGGGAGGAACCGCGTCAGCCGCGCGCGAAGCCGGCGGCGCGTCCGATCAGCTCGTCGTCGGGACGAACCCCGGTATAGAGCACGAACTGCTCGATCGCCTGGAGAACCCCGATCTCCGCGCCGGTGATCACGGACTTGCCGGCGGCCCGCGCCGCGCGGATCGTCGGCGTCTCGACCGGCAGGGCGACGACGTCGACGATCGCGTCGGCCTCGGCGATCCTCTCGGCCGAGAAGGCGAGGTCGTCGACCTCCGGTCCTCCGGCCATGCCGATCGGGGTGACGTTGACCAGGATCGCGGCCGAGAGCCCGCCGATCTCCGGGACCCAACGCCAGCCGCAGGCCTCGGCGAGCCCCCGCCCCGTCACCGCGTTGCGCGCGACGATGGTGCCGCGCGTGAAGCCGGCATCGCGGAAGGCGCAGGCGACCGCCTTGGCCATGCCGCCCGAGCCGCACAGGATCAGCGTCGCGTCGGGGACCAGCCCCCGTTCGACGATCAGCGCCGCCATGGCGGCATAGTCGGTGTTGTGGGCGGTGAGCCGGCCCGCGTCGTTGACCAGCGTGTTGACCGCGCCGATGGCCGCCGCCGACGGCATCATCGCGTCGACGAGCGGAATCACCGCTTCCTTGAACGGCATGGAGATCGCCGCGCCGCGCACCCGCAGCGCCCGGATGCCCGCCACCGCCCCGATGATGTCGTCGGTGGCGAAGGCCTTGTAGACGAAGTCGAGCCCCAGCGCCTCGTAGAGGAAATTGTGAAGCCGCGTGCCGAAATTGCTCGGCCGGGCCGAGAGCGAGAGGCAGAGGCGGGTATCCTTGGTGAGGCGCAGGGTCATCGGCGGTCCTTCGGGCGAGGCGGCCATTGCACCCGCGTTCCACCGCGAGCGCAAGGTCGTGGCCCGCATGCCTGGGCCGAGCCTATTCGCGCGGCCCGGCGCGCGGGGACCCCCTCGTCGGATGCCCCCCATGGCGTTTCGCCGCCCGATCGGCTATCCGATGCGCCATGGCCGCACCCTTCCTCACCCTCCGCGATGTCTCCCTCACCTTCGGCGGACCGCCGCTGCTCCACGGCGCCGAATTGATGGTGCACGAGGGCGACCGCATCTGCCTCGTCGGCCGCAACGGCTCGGGCAAGTCGACGCTGCTGAAGGTCGCCGCCGACATCCTCCAGTCCGACGGCGGCGAACGCGTCGTCCAATCGGGCGTCACCATCCGCTATCTGCCGCAGGAGCCGGATCTCGCGGGCTTCGCCACGACGCTCGCCTATGTCGAGGCCGGCCTCGGCCCCGGCGACGACATCTACCGGGCGCAGCGCCTGCTCGAGGATCTCGGCCTCCACGGCGACGAGGAACCCTCGCGGCTCTCCGGCGGCGAGATCCGCCGCGCCGCGATCGCCCGCGTGCTGGCGCCCGAACCCGACGTGCTGCTGCTCGACGAGCCGACCAACCACCTCGACCTGCCGGCGATCGAATGGCTCGAGGCCGAGCTCAAGTCGATGAAGTCGGCGCTGGTGCTGATCTCGCACGACCGGCGCTTCCTCGAAAACCTGTCGCGCGCCACCGTCTGGCTCGATCGCGGCCGCACCCGCCGTATGGATCGCGGCTTCACCGCCTTCGAGGCCTGGCGCGACGACCTGCTCGAGCTCGAGGAAAAGGAACGCCACAAGCTCGATCGCAAGATCGCCATGGAGATGGACTGGCTGCGCTACGGCGTCACCGCGCGGCGCAAGCGCAACCAGCGCCGCCTCGCCGATCTCGGATCCTTGCGCGAACGCCGCAGGACCGAGCGCCGGGTCCAGGGCGAGGCGCGCATGGCGGCCTCCGACGCCGAGCAGTCGGGCAAGCTGGTGATCGAGGCGATCGCCATTTCCAAGGCCTACGATCGGCCGATCGTCGCCGACTTCTCGCTGCGCATCGCCCGCGGCGACCGCATCGGCGTGGTCGGGGCCAACGGCGCCGGCAAGTCGACGCTGCTCGGCCTCCTGACCGGCACGCTCCGCCCCGACGCCGGCACCGTCCGGATCGGCGCCAACGTCGAGATGGTCACCCTCGATCAGAAGCGCGAGGCGCTCGACCCGGAAGCGACGCTGAAGGCGACGCTGACCGGCGGCTCGGGCGACAACGTCCAGGTCGGCGGCGAGATGCGCCACGTCGTCTCCTACATGAAGGACTTCCTCTTCCCGCCCGAACAGGTCAACACGCCGGTCGGCGTGCTGTCGGGCGGCGAGCGCGGCCGGCTGATGCTGGCCCGCGCGCTCGCCCGCCAGTCGAACCTGATGGTGCTCGACGAGCCGACCAACGACCTCGACCTCGAGACGCTCGACCTGCTCGAGGAGATGCTCGGCGACTACCCCGGCACCGTCATCGTCGTCTCCCATGATCGCGATTTCCTCGACCGGGTCTGTTCGTCGGTGATCATGTCGGAGGGCGACGGTCGCTGGGTCGAATATGCCGGCGGCTATTCCGACATGGTGACCCAACGCGGCGCCGGCGTCTCCGCCCGAAAGATCGACAAGCCCGATCCCGGCCCGCGCGCCGCGAGGTCCGCCACGGAGTCGGCCGCGAGCGAGCCGAAGAAGCGCCGCCTCTCCTTCAAGGAGAAGCACGCGCTGGAGACCCTGCCGGCCAAGATCGAGGCGCTGCAGAAGGATCTGGCGAAGCTCCACGACCTGATGGCCGACCCCGACCTCTACGCCCGCGACCCCAAGCGGTTCGACCAGGTGTCGAAGTCGGTCGACGACAAGACGCGGGCGCTGAGCGAGGCCGAGGACGAATGGCTGGCCCTCGAAATGCTCAAGGAAGAGCTGGAGGGGTGAGGAGCGGTGGGGGGGGG
>JAFHCF010000160.1:0-11790 GCA_048497495.1 Prosthecomicrobium sp. | reverse complement strand
TTCCGGGCCCGGGCGCGCCATCGCTCGCGGCGGCTCACGTTCGTGGCCGGCGCGGTGAAGGGGTCGCAGCGATCGCCCGGTTCGACCCGGCGCGCTTGCGAGGGGAGGCCGGCCCTGTTACCCCTCGCACGGACAGTTTCCAGGAGTCTCCGATGCTCGATCCCGATGTCGTCGCCGATCGCCGCCGCCTGAAGCGCAAAGTCGGCCTGTGGCGGGCGCTCGCCTTCGTCGCCGCCGTGGTGGCGCTGGTCGCGGTGGCGGCGCGTCTCGGCGGGGTCGGCGATTTCGTCGACAAGGCCCGGCCGCACATCGCCCGCCTCACCATCCAGGGCGTCATCCTGCCCGACCGCAAGCTCCTCGAGACGATCGACGAGATCACCACGGCCGACGCGGTCAAGGGCGTGATCGTCGCGATCGACAGCCCCGGCGGCGCCACCTCCGGCGGCGAGGGGCTCTACGCCGCCCTGCGCCGGCTCTCCGAGAAGAAACCGACGGTCGCCTACGTCGGGTCGCTCGCGGCCTCCGCCGGCTACATGACCGCCATCGGCACCGATCACATCGTCGCTCGGCGCACGGCACTGACCGGCTCGATCGGCGTCCTGGTGCAATGGAGCGACGTGTCGAAGCTGATGGAGACGGTCGGGGTCAAGCTCGACGAGGTCAAGTCGTCGCCGATGAAGGCCGAGCCGACCCCGTTCAAGCCGACCTCGCCGGAAGCCCGCGCCATGCTCGACAAGGTGGTAAAGGACACCTACGGCTGGTTCGTCGGTCTCGTCGCCGAACGGCGCGGCCTGCCGATCGAACGCGCCCGCGAACTCGCCGACGGCCGCGTCGTCACCGGCGCCCAGGCGCTCGATCTGAAGTTGATCGACGAAATCGGCGAGGAACGCGTCGCCGTCGCCTGGCTCGAGGGCAAGGGCGTCGACAAGGGCCTGAAGATCCGCGACTGGAAGCCGAAGGCGAAGGTCGGCGACTGGCCGCTCGCCGAATCGATCGCCGGCGCCGTGGCGCGCGGCGTGATCTCGGCCCTCGGATTGGAAGATCGAGTCGCGGCAATCCGTTCGCTTGACGTGACCCAGTCGGTTTGGCACCTTGGGCCGGGGGAAAATCCGAGTAATTCCGGGGGGATCGGTCGATGATCAAGTCAGAGCTGGTGAGCCGGTTGGCCGAACGCAACCCGCACCTCTACCAGCGTGACGTCGAGCACATCGTCAATGCCGTTCTCGACGAGGTCACCAACGCGCTGACGCGCGGCGATCGGGTCGAGTTGCGCGGGTTCGGGGCCTTCTCGGTCAAGAACCGGCCGGCGCGCACCGGCCGCAATCCGCGCACCGGACAGAAGGTGGCCGTCACCGAGAAATACGTGCCGTTCTTCAAGACCGGCAAGGAAATGCGCGAGCGTCTCAACGACGGCGTCGATCTCGGCGACTGATCTCGCGGCGCGAGGAGCCGCCAAGCGTGGAGAAGAGCCCCGTGTTGTCGCGAATCTTGAGCTGGGTCGTGGCGGTGCCGATCGGCGTCGTGGTCGTCGCGCTGTCGGTCGCCAACCGCAAGCCGATCGTCGTGTCGCTCGATCCCTTCCGCCCCGACGATCCGGCCGTCGCCGTGTCGGTGCCGCTCTTCGCTCTCGTCCTCGGCGCCCTGGTTCTCGGCATCGTGCTCGGCGGCCTCACCGTGTGGTGGCGTCAGCGGGTCTTCCGCCGCGCCGCGCGGGTGAACCGCCGGGAGGTGGCGCGGCTCGAGAACGAGCGCGACCGTCTCACCGCCGATCTCGCCGCCCGAACCGCCGCGGCGGCGCCGGCCGACTTCGCCGCCCTCCCGGCGCCGGGCGCATCGCCGCCGCGCCACGCCGCCTGACCGATCGGCCGCGATTTGTCCGGCCCCGCCTCCCGCCGTCGCGACGGGATCGAAGTGTCGCCCCAGCCGAAACGGTGCACCCCATGCGTCTCATCGATGCCGCGACGATCGATCGCGCCCTCACCCGTGCCGATATGGTCGAGGCTCTGCGCCAGGGTTTCCGCGAGGACGTGGTGACGCCGGTGCGCCATCACCATGCGATGGCGCGCGCCGGCGAGCCCGACGCCATGCTGCTCCTGATGCCGGCCTGGAGCGACACCGCCGCGGCGATCTCGCCGGATGCGGTGATGGGGGTGAAACTAGTGTCGGTGGTGCCGGGCAACGGGGCGCGCGGCAAGCCCTCGGTCACCGGGGCCTATGTGCTGATGTCGGGCGTGACCGGCGAGCCGCTCGCCGTGCTCGACGGCGCCCGGCTGACCCTGTGGCGGACCGCCGCGGCTTCCGCGCTCGCCGCCGACTTCCTCGCCCGGCCGGATGCCGAAACGCTGGTGATGGTCGGCGCCGGGACGCTGGCCGAGCACCTGATCGAGGCGCATTGCGCCATCCGGCCGATCCGCGAGGTGCGGATCTGGAACCGCTCGCCCGACAAGGCGCGCGCGCTCGCGGCGAAATATGCCGGCCGGGCCTTCGCCGTCACCGCCGTGACCGACCTCGACGCGGCGCTCGCCGGCGCCGACGTCGTCTCCGCCGCCACCATGTCGCAAGAGCCGATCATTCGCGGCGAGGCGCTGCGGCCGGGCACCCACGTCGACCTCGTCGGCGGCTACACCCCGGCGATGCGCGAGGCCGACGACCGGGCGATCGCCCGCGCCCGGGTCTTCGTCGATACCCGCGCCGGGGCGCTGAAGGAGGCGGGCGATCTGACCCGGCCGATCGCCGCCGGCGTGCTGGCGCCGGAGGCGGTGGTCGCCGACCTCGCCGACCTGTGCCGTGGCGCGAAGCGGGGCCGGGAGACCGCCGACGAGATCACCCTGTTCAAGTCGGTCGGCACCGCGCTCGAGGATCTCGTCGCGGCGCGGCTGGTCTGGCGCCGCGTCGCCTGACGCCCGAACGCCCGATGGCCGGCATCGGCCGGGCGTCTTTCTGCGAACATCGTCAACCATTGATGAAGACGGCCCGTGGCAGGATGGCGCCACCCGTCTTCCCATGGGGGTTCCGCATGCGCCGCTTCGTCACCGCCCTCGCCCTCCTTCTCGCCGCGACACCGGCCATCGCCCAGTCGACGGACGCCGAGACCCGCTCCGAGATCGCCAGGGCGCGCGCCTCCCTGCCGCCGGATGCCGCCAAGGTGCTCTTCGGCGGAACCGCCACGCCGGCGCCGCTCGCCGCCCGTTCGATCGGGGCCTATGCGCGCGGCTGCCTCGCCGGCGCCGTCGCCCTGCCCGTCGACGGGGCGACCTGGAAGGTGATGCGCCTGTCGCGCAATCGCAACTGGGGCCATCCCCGCCTGATCGCCTTCCTCGAGCGCTTCGCCGAGAAGGGCCGCGCCATCGGATGGCCTGGGCTCCTCGTCGGCGACATGTCGCAGCCGCGCGGCGGACCGATGATCACCGGCCATGCCAGCCACCAGATCGGCCTCGACGCCGACATCTGGTTCTCGCCGATGCCCAAGCGCGACCTGTCACGCTCGGACCGCGAGACCATCTCGGCGGTGTCGATGGTGAAGATGGCGACGCGCGAGATCGATCGGTCGACCTGGACCCCGATCCGCACCGCGCTGGTGCGCCAGGCGGCGCTCGACCCGGAGGTCGCCCGCATCTTCGTCAATCCGGCGATCAAGAAGGAGATGTGCGAGGAGGCGAAGGGCGATCGCGGCTGGCTCGCCAAGGTTCGCCCCTGGTATGGCCACAACTATCATTTCCATGTCCGCATGGCCTGCCCGCCCGGCGCCGGCGACTGCCGGAACCAGGATTCGGTGCCCGCCGGCGACGGCTGTGGGGCCGATCTCGCGTGGTGGTTGGGGCCGGAGCCGTGGAAGCCGTCGCCGCCGGAAAAGCCGCGCCCGCCCTTGACGCTCGCCGACCTGCCGGCCGCCTGTTCGCAGGTGTTGGTGGCGGAATGAGGGTTACGCGAGGGTGTGGGGAGGCGCGCGGCACGTCCCTGCGTGATGGTTCGATGCGCTCGTTCCGAGCGCCCTCACCATGAGGCGGTCTCGAATTATCGAGTGATTGCAAACGCCTCATGCTGAGGAGGGTGCTCCGCGAGCACCCGTCTCGAAGCATCGCCCGCGGCATCCGCCGAGGCGGACCTCCTGCGGAAGCCCTGCGCGGCGGCGCCCCCGGCTCAGTGCTCGCCGATCGCCGGGCCGTCGTTCTGGTGCTGGACGTGGATGCGATCCATCAGCGCCAGGAAGACGCCCGAGCCGACGAAGACGACGTGGATGATGACCATCCACTGGATGTCGCGGTCGGAATATTTCGGGATGTCCATGAAGATCTTGAGCAGGTGGATGCCCGAGATGGCGACGATCGAGGCGATCAGCTTGAGCTTGAGGCCGGCGAAGTCGACCTTGCCCTTCCAATCCGGCTGATCCTCGTGGTCGCCGACGTCGATCTTGGAGACGAAGTTCTCGTAGCCGGAGAAGACGACGATGAGGAGAAGATTGCCGGCGAGCGTCAGGTCGATCAGCGACAGGAGCGCCAACACCGTTTCGCTCTCCGTCGCCGCGATCGCGTGCATGGCGAATTCGGCGAGCGCCTGCAGGAATTTGAACATCAGGATGAGCAACGCGCCGGTGAGGCCGACATACATCGGCGCCATCAGCCAGCGGCTGGCGAACAAGCCTCGTTCGATGAACTTCTCGGCCATGCGTCCCACCTTTCGTCCTTCCTTTCCTCGGCACGCCACGGATGCTCGGCCGAGCGCGCCCCGTGGCTACCAGAGTTCGCGCAAGGCTTCCAGTTCGGCGGCGAAATCCCGGGTCCGCAGACCATAGAGTTCGTCGCCGAGTTCGATCGCCTTGCGCCGCAGCTTGCGCCGCCGCCGTTCGATCAGATCGCGGATCGCCTCGCGTCCGTCGCGCCGGCCGAGCAATCCCTCGTCGTCGCGCAGCCGTTGGGCGAGCACGGCGAGATCGTGGTCCTCGCCCAGCCGCTCGCCGAGATCCTCGAGGTCGTGCTGGATCGACCGCGTCGTCACCGCCGTCTCGATCGGCACCAGGGCGGAGAGGTGCCGGCGCTGTTTCACCCGCTTGCGCCAATCGTGCATCGCCTCGACCGATTCGCCCTCGGTGAGCGCGCGCCAGTCGCGCCGGCCACGCCGATGCGAGGCCGTCAGCGCCTCGGCCAGCAGTCGGCCGGCGGCGAAGCGATCGGGCAGTGAGCGCGCGTCCGCCTCGCTCGCCCGGAGCCGCGCCGCCACCTCGTCGAGCGGCATCTGGACGCGGTGGGCCTCGGCCTGGGCGGCTTCCAGCCGTTCGGCCAGGAGACCGGCGCCGGCCACGGCGCTGCCTTCGGCGCGGTCCAGAATGCGGCGTGCCTGGGCGGCGGCGACGTCGGCATCTCGGGCGCCGGCGAGCAGCCGCGCCGTATCGCGGGCGTCGGTCCCGCGATCGTCGCGATTGGCGCCGGGCACCTCGGCGAGGACGAAGAACAGGCTGCGCACCCGCTTCAGGCGGCGGCGCACCCGGTGGATCGCCTCCTCGCGGCCGATCGTCGGATCGTCGAGCGCGTCGCGGGCGGTGGCGATCTCGCCGAGGAGAACCCGCTTCAATCCGCCCGCCAGGGTCTCGCCGTCGAGCAGCACGAACCCGGACTTGGCCGAGGCGCCGGGCGCCATCTCGAGCGGCGTGTCGTCGTAGGTTCCGGAACGGGGCGCGGCGCCGATGGTGGTCATCATCATCCCTCCTCCCCGGGACCGCCTCGAACGGGCGGATTTCGGGTCTCGACGACGGCTCTCCTCGCGGCGAGGGAGGAAGGCCGGCTTCCGTCTCTCCGCATAGGGATCTCGTTCGACGTTTCCATGACGATCCGTCACAATCGCCCGATTCAGGGGACCACGCCGACCGGCTTGGGACGCGGACGGCCCAATGCGATCAGGACGGCCCCGATGACGCCGAGAAGCGCCCATGTCGGCAGCGCCAACACGGTCATGGTCAGGCTCTGCCAGGCGGCGGCGCCGATATGGGCTTCCACCATCCCGCGCAACGCGCCGAGCGTCGAGGGGGCCAGCTCGCTCCAGGCGGCATGGGCCGAGGTGGTGACGAGCATCGAGGCGGCGATCGACTTCATGCCGTCGACGACCGCCGCGACGAAGGCGCCGGCCAGGATCCACAGGCCGATCGCACGAAAGATCAGTCTCAGCATCGCGCCACCCCCTCCGCGAACCGGACGAGCCGTCCCGCCCGCCGTCGATTCCACACTCGTTCGCACATAGTGCGCTCTCGCCCGGCTCGCAACCACTCGCCGCGCGCGTGCGGCGCGGAAGACGGGCGCGTGCGATGCAATATGAATTAATGCGAGATTTCAATCGATTACTTGCAATTCCTGGCGTTGTTCGGTGCTTGCGGGCCGCGTCGGCTCCGGTTAACGGTTGCGACGAGACGTCGCAGACCGAGGGGGATGTGGCGCGATCGGTCCCCTCCGGGCGAAAGGGATCGCACGAGACACGGCCGCGCCGGCATCACGCGGCGGCTCGAAGATCCCATGGGAACCTCGTATCATGGCGACGGACGACATCTCCCCGGCGGCGGCCGGTCTCTCCACCCGCTCCCACAACGACGAACTCTCCGAAGCGGCGCTGTTCTTCCACAAGATGCCGCGCCCGGGGAAGCTCGAGATCCAGGCGACCAAGCCGCTCGGCAATCAGCGCGACCTGGCGCTCGCCTATTCGCCGGGCGTCGCGGCGCCCTGTCTCGCCATCCGCGACGATCCCGAGACGGTCGCCGACTACACCGCCCGTGGCAATCTCGTCGCCGTCGTCTCCAACGGCACCGCGGTGCTCGGGCTCGGCAACATCGGCCCGCTGGCGTCGAAGCCGGTGATGGAGGGCAAGGCGGTCCTCTTCAAGAAATTCGCCGACATCGACGTCTTCGACATCGAGATCGACGCGCCGAGCGTCGAACGCATGGTCGACGTCATCTCGGCGCTGGAGCCGACCTTCGGCGGCATCAATCTCGAGGACATCAAGGCGCCGGAGTGTTTCGAGGTCGAGCGGATCCTGCGCGACCGGATGAAGATCCCGGTCTTCCACGACGACCAGCACGGCACCGCGATCATCGTCGCCGCCGCCATCCTCAACGGGCTCGAGATCGCCGGCAAGCCGCTGGCCGAGGTGAAGATCGTCGCCTCGGGCGCCGGCGCGGCGGCGCTCGCCTGCCTCAATCTCCTGGTCTCGCTCGGCGCCACCCGCGACAACATCTGGGTCTGCGACATCGAGGGTCTGGTCTACGAGGGCCGCGAGGCGCTGATGGACCCCTACAAGTCGATCTACGCCAAGGCGACGGACAAGCGGACGCTGGCGGAGGTGATCGACGGCGCCGACGTCTTCCTCGGGCTTTCCGCCGGCGGCGTGCTGAAGCCGGAACTCCTGGTGTCGATGGCGCCGCGGCCGATGATCCTGGCGCTCGCCAATCCGACGCCGGAGATCATGCCGGATCTCGCCCGCGAGGTCCGCCCCGACGCCATGATCTGCACCGGGCGCTCCGATTTCCCCAATCAGGTCAACAACGTCCTGTGTTTCCCCTACATCTTCCGGGGGGCGCTCGACGTCGGCGCGACCGCCATCAACGAGGCGATGAAGCGCGCCGCGGTCGAGGCCATCGCGGCGCTCGCCCGCGAGGAGCCGTCGGAGGCCGCCGCCCACGCCTATGGCGGCGTCACCCACACCTTCGGGCCGGAATATCTGATCCCCTCGCCCTTCGATCCGCGCCTGATCCTGCGCATCGCCCCGGCCGTGGCGAGAGCGGCGATGGAGACCGGGGTCGCCGCCCGGCCGATCCGCGACTTCGACGCCTACAACGACCGGCTCGTCCGCTTCGTCTTCCGCTCCGGTCTGGTGATGAAGCCGGTGACCGCCGCCGCCAAGGCGGCCAAGGTGAAGAGCCGCATCATCTATACCGACGGCGAGGACGAGCGCGTGCTGCGCGCCGCCCAGGTGCTGCTCGAGGAGGGGGTGGCGACGCCGATCCTGATCGGCCGTCCCAAGGTGATCGAGGCGCGCTGCGAGCGCTTCGGCCTGAGGATCCGCCCCGACGTCGATCTCCAGGTGGTCGATCCGGCGCACGACCCGCGCTACAACGACTATGTCGCGACCTATCTCGCCAAGGTCGGCCGCAAGGGCGTCAACCCCGACGGCGCCAAGACCATCGTGCGCTCGAACGCCACCGTGATCGGCGCGGTGGCGGTGGAGCGCGGCGACGCCGACGCGCTGATCTGCGGTATCGAGGGCGGCTTCATCCGCCACCTCAAGGTGGTCGAGGACGTGATCGGCAAGGAGAGCCCGGAGGCTCATTTCGCCACCCTGTCGCTGCTGATTTCCCAGCGCGGCGCCTGGTTCCTCACCGACACCTATTCGACGCCCGATCCGACGCCGGAGGAGATCGCCCAGACCACCATCCTGGCGGCCCGCCACATCCGCCGCTTCGGCCTGCCGCCCAAGGCGGCGCTGCTCTCCGCCTCCAACTTCGGCTCGCGCGATCTCGCCTCCGCCGCCAAGATGCGGGCGGCGCTGGCCATCGTGAACCGGCTCGAACCGGGTCTCGAGATCGACGGCGAGATGCACGGCGACGCGGCGCTCAACACCGCGATGCGCGAGCGCGTCATGCCCGGCTCGCCGCTGAAGGGCGAGGCGAACCTCCTGGTCTTCCCCTCGCTCGACGCCGCCAACATCACGTTGAACCTGGTCAAGGCGATGACCGACGCGCTCCACGTCGGCCCGATCCTGCTCGGGGCGGCGAAGGCGGCGCATGTGCTCACCCCTTCGGTGACCTCGCGCGGCGTCGTCAACATGTCGACGCTGGCCGCCGTCGAGGCGGCGTCGCGGGTCATGGGTTGATCCAGGGGCGATCGCTCTCGAGCCATCGCCCCTGGGGATGACAGCCCGGAACCCTTCGTCGCCGAAAGCTTAACCCGGCCTTAAATCGCCCCGATTACCGTCCGAAGACGGGTGCGTCGCGGCGGAGCGTGGCGGCCGCGAGGGAGGCAGGATTTGGCGCAACGGGCGGACCGCAGACGAGATCCCGTCTTCGAGATACCGGACGACGCGTCGGATCGCCTCGACCTGCGCCTCGGGCCGGAGGACCGGCCGACCGCGACACGCGGACCGACCCGCCGTCGCCCCGCCCACGATCGCGGCGACGGGCGGATCGAGCCCACCCTCTACATCGCCGAGCAGGAGATCGTCGCGTCGCGCCAGGATCGCGGCGAAGGCCCGCGCCGCCGCGCCCACACCCGCGACGAGGCGCCTGACATGCCCGAGGAGGCGCCGCCCCGCCGCGAACGTCGGCCTCGCGGCGGCCGCCGCCCGCCCGGCGGCTTCGGCCGCCTCGTCCGCCGCATGCTCTATTGGACGCTGGTCCTCGGCATCTGGGCCGGCATCGCCGTCACCGGCATCGTCGTGTGGTACGGCGCGCGCCTGCCGCCGACCTCGGAATGGGCGGTGCCGAAGCGCCCGGCCAACGTCAAGATCGTCTCCGCCGATGGCAAGCTGGTCGGCAATCGCGGCGACACCGGCGGCGAGGCCGTCCGCCTCAAGGACATGCCGCCGTGGCTGCCGGGCGCCGTCGTCGCCATCGAGGATCGGCGCTTCCGCTCCCATTTCGGCGTCGACCCGATCGGTCTGGCCCGCGCCGTGGTGGTGAACCTCACCCGTCGCGGCGTCTCGCAGGGCGGCTCGACCCTGACCCAGCAGCTCGCCAAGAATCTCTTCCTCACCCAGGAGCGCACCTTCGGCCGCAAGGTCCAGGAAGTGTTGCTCGCCCTGTGGCTGGAGAAGACCTACACCAAGGATCAGATCCTCGAGCTCTATCTCAACCGCGTCTACATGGGCGCCGGCGCCTATGGCGTCGACGCGGCGTCGCGGCGCTATTTCGGCAAGTCGGCGCGCGAGGTCTCGCCGATGGAGGCGGCGATGCTCGCCGGCCTCCTCAAGGCCCCGTCGCGCTATGCCCCGTCGCACGATCCCGAACGGTCGCGGGCCCGCGCCGAGACCGTGCTCGCGGCGATGGAGGACACCGGTGTCATCACCCCCGAGCAGCGGCTGGCGGCCTTGGCGACGCCGAAGGTGGTCTATGCCCGCGCCGACAACGGTTCGGAAAACTATGTCGCCGACTGGGTGATGGACCAGTTGCCGAGCTGGATCGGCGCCATCGACAAGGACGTGGTGGTCACCACGACGATCGATTCGTCGCTGCAGATGCTGGCGGAAGCCGCCCTTCAGTCCGGCCTCGCCCAGTTCGGCGACAAGAAGGACGTCAGCCAGGGCGCGGTGGTGTCGCTCGATCCGACCGGCGCGGTCAAGGCGCTGGTCGGCGGCATCGACTATTCCAAGAGCCAGTTCAATCGCGCCATCCAGGCCAAGCGCCAGCCGGGCTCGACCTTCAAGCCCTTCGTCTATCTGACGGCGATGGAGCGCGGCCTGACCCCCGACACGGTGCGGGTCGACGAGCCCTTCTCTCACAAGGGCTGGAGCCCGAAGAACTACGAGAAGGGCTTCAAGGGCCCGGTGACGCTGAAGGACGCGCTCGCCCATTCGATCAACACGGTGGCGGCGCGGCTCGCCATCGAGGTCGGGCCGAAGAACGTCGCCGAGACGGCCATCCGCCTCGGCATCACTTCGCCGCTGATGGCGACGCCGTCGATCGCGCTCGGCACCTCGGAAGTGACCCCGCTCGAGATCACCGCCGCCTTCGTGCCCTTCGCCAACGGCGGCATGGGCGTCGTGCCGCACATCGTCACCCGCATCACCTCCGCCGACGGCAAGGTGCTCTACGCCCGCCGCGGCTCCGGCATCGGCCGGGTGATCGAACCGGTGCCGCTCGCCGAGATGAACGCCATGCTGGCCGAGACGCTGGCCACCGGCACCGGCCGCAAGGCCCAGATCCCCGGTTGGCCGGCCGGCGGCAAGACCGGTACGTCCCAGGATTTCCGCGACGCCTGGTTCATCGGCTACACCGGCAAGCTGACCACCGGGGTCTGGCTCGGCAACGACGACGGCACGCCGACCAAGCGCGGCACCGGCGGCACGCTCGCCGCCGTGGTCTGGCATCGCTTCATGCTCGACGCCCATCGCGGCCAGAACATCGTCGCGGTGCCGGGCAGCGCCATGCCGCCGCCGGCCGCGACGACCGCTTCCGCCGTGCCGCCGACCCCGGGCCTGCCCACGAGGCAGCGCCCGGCCGATCCGCGGACCACCGGCTCGATCCCGACCCGCGCGAGCGACGAGCCGGCGGGCCTGTCGGACCTGCTCGGCCGCCTCTTCGGCGGCTGAAGGGGCATTCCCGGTCACGGACGCATCGACGGCTCACGCCGGCGGCGTGCCGTTCTCCGCCAGCACCGCGCCGGCCAGATGCAGCGAACCGCAGATCAGGATGCGCGGGGCGGGGCCGCCTTCGGCGCGGATCCGGGCGAGGGCCTCGGCCGGGCCGGCGGCGATCGTCGCCGTGAGGCCGGCCGCCCGCGCGGCTTCAGCCAGGGCCCGCGGATCGCGGCCGGGGTGATCGCCGACGACGGCGACGCAGAAGACCTCGCGGGCGAGGCCGGCGAAGGGGCGGAAGAAGCCGACCGGATCCTTGGTCTCCAGCATGCCGGCGACCAGGAAGAGGGGCTTCGGCGCGCGATCGGAAAGATCGGCGAGGGTTTCGGCGATCACCGTGCCGGCGCCCGGATTGTGGCCGCCGTCGAGCCACAGTTCGCCGCCCGGCGCCACCAGATCGACCAGTCGGCCGTGAGTGAGGCGCTGCATCCGCGCCGGCCAGTCGACGGTGGCGAGGCCGCG
>JAFHCF010000159.1:0-84517 GCA_048497495.1 Prosthecomicrobium sp. | reverse complement strand
CTTCGCGTTTTCGGCGCTCGCCTGGTCGATCCCCGATCGCCTCAGGGGCGCAGGGCGGCGGAGGCGCGGAACTTGACGTTGCAGCCGGCGGTGTCCCCGAAGTTCTGGATCTCGCCGACGAAGGCGAGCGACGCGGTCGAGGCCGTGTGGTTCGCCGGGGTGATCGAGGTCATGCGGAACTTCGCCGGTGTGGCGAAAGCGCCCCAACCGGCGCCGAGGGCGCCGGCACTGACGGCGGTCAGGGTGTTGCGAAAGCGGCCGTTGGCGACGAAGGACTGAGCGAAAAATAGCGTGTGAACGGCGAACTTGCTCTTCGTGCCGTTGGTGCCGATGCCGCTCGGGCGATAGCGGATGGGGAACGCGTTGGTGACCTGATAGACGTTGCCGCAACCGGCGACCGCAGTCAGGACCACGGCGCCGCGCCATTCGACGGTCTGGGCGAGCGCGGGGGCGGCGGAGGCGAGGAGCAGCACGGCAACGGCGGCGAAGGTCTTGCTCATGGCGAAATCTCCCGTTTGCAGAGTGCGGAAGTTGCGATCGCGGCGGCCCGCCTTCTGTTTCGAAATGTTAACATGAGGTAAATTCCGGCTCAATCGGCTTCATATGTGGAAACACATAGAGCGACGGTCGGCGCGTCGTCGTCGTCTCACATTTCTGCCCAACGGTTGTGCATTGCCTTCACGGCGAGGCGGGGCCATCGTGCCTTCCGAGACGGATTCTCGAGAACGATCCGCTCGCACGGGAGACCGCGATGCGCGCCGACGACACCAATTCGCAGATCGATGAAGCCGGGGCGGCGGGGGGCGCCGGAATGGCGGCCATTCTGAGATCTCGGGCCGACGGAGCGCTCCGCGCCGATTTCGCCGAGCGGCTCTTCGGCCGCGCGCTCGCCGAGGATCTGGCGCCCTTCGGCGCGGCGGATCTGGCGGCGATCGCCGACGACGCCTTCGCGCATCTGACGGTTCGGCCGGCCGGCCGTCACCGCCTCAGGGTCTTCGATCAGGCCTTCGGCGCCGGCGCGCGGACGCCGGCCGAGGTGACGGTCGTCGAGGTCGACAACGACGACATGCCGTTCCTGTTCGTCTCGGTGCTCGGCCAGTTGACCGAGATGGGGTTCGAGATCCGCCTGGCGCTGCATCCGATCCTGTTCGCCGAACGCGACGGCGAGGGCCGGCTCCTGGGGCTTCGCGACCGCGAGATCGCCGGTGTCCGGCGCGAGAGCTTCATCCGCATCCATGTCGGTCGGATCACCGACGCGCAGCAGCGCGCCGATCTGACGGCGGCGCTCGACGCGACGCTCACCGACGTGCGCGCCGCGGTCGAGGACTGGCGGCTGATGCTGAACCGGGTCGATCGGCTGATCGCCGCCTACATGCGCGGTCCGACGCCGTTGTCGCTGCCGGTGCGCGACGAGACGGTCGAGTTCCTGACCTGGCTGGGCCAGGACAACTTCACCTTCTTGGGGCTGCGCGAATACCGCTTCGAGGAGACGGAGGGCGGAGCCTTCGTCGAGCCGCTCGGCGACACCGGCCTCGGCATCTTGCGCGATCCGGAGGTCAGGGTGTTGAAGCGCGGGGCGGAGAGCCTCAACGCGGCGACCGCCATCGGCGCCTTCGCCCGGTCGCCCGATGCCCTGATGCTGACCAAGTCGAACGTCCGCTCCCGCATCCATCGCCGCACCCACATGGACTACATCGGGGTGAAGCTGTGGGGCCCCGACGGCACGATGACCGGCGAGATCCGCATCCTCGGCCTGTTCACCGCCACCGCCTACACGCGCTCGGCGCGCAACATCCCGGTGGTGCGCAAGCGCCTCGACGCCGTGGTCGAGCGCACCGGCTTCCGCCGCGACAGCCATTCCGGCAAGGCGCTGATCAACGTGCTCGAGAACTTCCCGCGCGACGAACTGTTCCAGATCGACGCCGAGACGCTGCACGACTTCGCGCTCGCCATCATGGCGCTCGGCGAGCATCCGCGCATCCGCGTGCTGGCGCGGCGCGACCCCTTCGACCGCTTCGTCTCGGTGCTCGTCTACGTGCCGCGCGACCGCTACACCACCGACCTGCGCGCCCGGATCGGCGAGATGCTGGAGAGCCGCTTCGACGGCACCGTGGTGTCGTGGATGCCGTCCTTCCCGGAAGGGGTGCTCACCCGCATCCACTACATCGTCGGGCGCTATCACGGGGTGACCCCGGTCATCGCGCAGACCGAGTTGGAGACCGAGGTCGCCGCCCTGGTGCGGACCTGGCGCGACGACTTCGTCGAGGCGGCGAGCCGGAGCCGTGACGCCGCCCAGGCACGGGCCGTGGTGGATCGCTGGGTCGATGCCTTCTCGGCCGCCTATCGGGACGCGATGGAGCCGCGGACGGCGGTTCGCGATGCCGTCTCGATGGCGCGCCTCGGACCGGAGCGGCCGCTGGTCGTCGACTTCTACCGCCGGTCGGGGGAAGCGCCGGAACGGCTGGCGCTGAAGCTGTTCCACGTCGGCACGCCGATCTCGTTGTCGGAGCGGGTGCCGCTGCTCGAGAACCTGGGCCTGTCGGTGATCGACGAGAGCACCTATCGGGTGACGCCGAAGGGCGGCGAGCCGGTGTTCCTCCACGACATGACGCTGGTTCACGGCGAGCGGGCCGCGATCGAACTGACCGAGGCGCTCGACGGCCGGCTCGAGGACGTGCTGGTGGCGACCTGGTCGGGGCGGGCGGAGAACGACGGCTACAACGCGCTGGTGCTCGGCACCGGGCTCGACCGCCGCGAAGTGGCGCTCCTCAGGGCGATCGGCCACTATCTCAGGCAGATCCGGCTGGCCTATTCGCAGGACTATCTGTGGGGGGCGCTGCGCCGCCACCCGTCGATCGCGGTCGATCTCGTCCGGCTGTTTTCGGCGCGCTTCGATCCTCTCGGCGTCGGCGATCGCGAGGTGGCGGAGACGGAAATCGCCGAACGCATCGTCGCGGCGCTGGCCGAGGTCGCCTCTCTCGACGACGACACCATCGTGCGCCGCTACATGGAAGTCATCCGGGCGATGGTGCGCACCGACTACTGGCGGCCGGAGGCCGACGGATCCTCGCGCGACACGATCGCCTTCAAGCTGATCCCGGCCGGACTGACCGGCCTTCCGAACCCCGTGCCGCATCGCGAGATCTGGGTCTGCGGGCCGACGGTCGAGGGCGTGCATCTGCGCTTCGGGCCGGTGGCGCGCGGCGGGCTCCGCTGGTCGGACCGCGCCCAGGACTTCCGCACCGAGGTGCTCGGTCTGGTCAAGGCGCAGCAGGTGAAGAACGCGGTCATCGTGCCGGCCGGCGCCAAGGGCGGCTTCCTGCCCAAGCGCCTCGTTCCGGGCATGAGCCGCGACGCCTTCATGGCCGAGGGCACCGCCGCCTATCGCACCTTCGTCGGCCGTCTCTTCGACCTCACCGACGACCTGCGCGGCGGGGCCGTGGTGCCGCCGCCGCAGGTGGTGCGCCACGACGGCGACGACCCCTATCTGGTGGTCGCCGCCGACAAGGGCACCGCCACCTTCTCCGACACCGCCAACGCCATCGCGAGCGACCACGGCTTCTGGCTCGACGACGCCTTCGCCTCGGGCGGCTCGGCCGGCTACGACCACAAGAAGATGGGGATCACGGCGCGCGGCGCCTTCGAGGCGGTCAAGCGGCACTTCCGCGAAATGAACCGCGACATCCTCACCGAGCCCTTCACCGTCGCCGGCGTCGGCGACATGTCCGGCGACGTCTTCGGCAACGGCATGCTCTTGTCGAGGGCGACACGCCTCGTCGCCGCCTTCGATCACCGCGACATCTTCCTCGACCCCGATCCCGATCCGGCGTCGAGCTTCGAGGAACGGGCTCGCCTCTTCGCCCTGCCGCGCTCGAGCTGGGCCGACTACGACCGCACGAGGATTTCCGAAGGCGGCGGCATCTTCTCGCGCGCCGCCAAGACCGTGCCGCTCTCCGAGCCGGTGCGCACGCTGCTGGGGATCGCCGGCGACCACGCCACTCCGGCGGAGGTGATGCGGGCGATCCTCAAGGCGCGGGTCGATCTCCTGTGGTTCGGCGGCATCGGCACCTATGTGCGGGCGGCGGGCGAGAGCGACGCGGAGGTCGGCGACAAGGCCAACGACGCGATCCGCATCACGGGCATGGAGGTCGGCGCGAAGGTCGTCGGCGAGGGCGCCAATCTCGGCGTGACGCAGCGGGCGCGCATCGAGTACGGCGCGGCGGGCGGGCGCTGCAACTCCGACGCCATCGACAACTCGGCCGGCGTCAACTGCTCCGACGTCGAGGTCAACATCAAGATCGCCCTGACGCCGGCGGTGGTCGCCGGTCGTCTCGCCCGGCCGGCGCGCGACGCGCTGCTCGCGGCGATGACCGACGAGGTGGCGGCGCTGGTGCTCGCCAACAACCATTCGCAGACGCTGGCGATCTCGCTCAGTGAACGTCTCGGGGTCGCCGATCTGCCGTTCCAGCGGCGGATGGTGGCGGGTCTCGAGCGCGCCGGACGGCTCGACCGCAAGGTCGAGACGCTGCCCGACGACGCCGGTTTCGCGGCCCGCGAGAAGGCCGGGCGGGGGCTGACACGGGCGGAGATCGGGGTGTTGCTCGCCTATGCCAAGATGTCGGCGAAGGTCGATCTGGCGGCCTCCGACGTGCCCGACGATCCGCATTTCGGCTCGGAACTCCACGCCTATTTCCCCGAACGGCTGAGGGCGGAGTACGCCGACGGCATCGACGGGCATCGGCTGAAGCGCGAGATCGTGGCGACGCGGCTCGCCAACGCCATCGTCGATCGCGGCGGACCGACCTTCCTCACCCGCGTCGCCGACCGGGCCGGCGCTGGGGTGCCGGCGATCGCGCGCGCCTTCGCGGCGACGCGGGCGGTGTTCGCGCTCGGCGATCTCGAGGCGGCGCTCGATCGGCTCGACGGCCGCGTCGCGGGCGACCTGCAACTCGAGCTCTACGGACGGGTGCGCGATCTGGCGACGACCGGCACCGTGTGGTTCCTGCGCAACGTCTCCTTCCGCGACGGGCTCGACACGGTGATCGAGCGTTTCGGCTCGGTGGTGAGGGCGCTCGAGCCGGAGCTCGAGGCCCTGCTGCCGGCGGCGACGCTCGCCGCGGTGGAGGCCGAGCGTGAACGCCTGACGGCGGCGGGGGTGCCGGCGGAGATCGCCGACCGTATCGCTCATCTCGACGACATCGCCGAGATCCCCGACATCGCGTTGATCGGCGAGCGGACGGCCAAGGACGCGGCGGAGGTGGCGATCACCCATTTCGCCGTCGCCGACCGGCTGTCGATCGATCGGCTGGAGACGATGGTGCGTTCGATGCGGGTCGCCGACTATTTCGACGGGCTGGCGCTCGACCGGGCGGCGCGCGTCCTCGACGACGCCCACCGCGCCATCGTCGCCGAGGCGCTCGACGCGGGCGGCGTGGAGGCCTGGGAGGCCCGCTTCGGGCCGGAGATCAGCCGGGCGTTGGCGGTGGTCGAGGAGACCCTGGGAGACGGCGGGACGCCGAGCGTGTCGCGCTTCACCGTCGCCGCCTCCCTCCTCGCCGACCTCGCCGAGAAGGGGTGAGGAGCGGTTCCGGCGCCCGGCGCCGGAACGAAATCGTTCGGTGGACGATTTCGAGCGACGAACGCCGCGAGCCTCGCGAGCGGCCGGGGCAGGAGCGGTTCCGGCGCGGGGCGCCGGCGCGATCTGTTCGCGGCGCCTCCTCCATTGCCGCCGCAATCGGGTATATGACTCGGCGCGGCCGCCCGCCCGGGGCCGCGCCGAGAGGACCGATGCATGACCCCGACCGACGCCGCGCCGACGCCGCCTCGTACCTCCCGCGCCGGGCTGGTCGGCTGGGTCATGTTCGATTGGGCGATGCAGCCCTATTTCACCCTGGTCACGACCTTCGTCTTCGCGCCCTATTTCGCCGCCCACCTCGCCCGCGATCCGGCGACGGGTCAGGCGCAGTGGGGCTATGCCACCGCCTTCGCGGGCCTGGTCATCGCCGTTTTGTCGCCGGTCCTCGGTTCGATCGCCGACGCGCTCGGCCGCCACAAGCCGTGGGTCGCGGCCTTCGGCGTCTTGATGATGCTGGGGTCGTCGGTGCTGTGGCTCGCCGCCCCCGGCCATCCGGCGGCGGTGGTCCTGGCGCTCTCCGGTTTCGTCATCGGCACCATCGGGGCGGAGTTCGCCACCGTCTTCAACAACGCGATGATGTCGCGTCTGGTGCCGTCGTCGGAACTCGGGCGGCTGTCGGGGACCGGATGGGCGGTCGGCTACGTCGGCGGGTTGGTCAGCCTGATCCTCGTGCTCGGCTTCCTCGCCGCCGATCCGGCGACGGGCAAGACCCTACTCGGACTTTCGCCGCTCTTCGGGCTCGATCCGGTGACGAGCGGCGGGGCGCGCGCCACCGGACCGCTGTCGGCGCTGTGGTTCGTGGTCTTCGCCCTGCCGATGTTCTTCTTCACCCCCGACAGCCGCCACGGCGGACGGGCGGCGGAGACCATCGGCGCCGGGCTCGCCCGCCTCGCCGACACGGTGCGCGAGCTCAGGGCGATGCCGGGGCTCGGCCGATTCCTCCTCGCCAACATGGTCTATACCGATGGGCTGGTGGCGCTCTTCGCCTTCGGCGGCATCTATGCCGCCGGCGTCTTCGGCTGGACGACGATCGAGCTCGGGCTCTTCGGCATCCTCCTGACCATCACCGGCTCGATCGGCGCCTATCTCGGCGGGCGGCTCGACGATCGCTTCGGCTCCAAGACGGTGGTGCTCACGGCACTCACCATACTGATCGCCATGTTGGCGCTGGTGGTGTCGATCGACCGCACCCACGTCTTCTTCGCGGTCGAGGTGGCGCCGGGCGGCGCCGGGCTCTACGCCGGGGTGGCGGCCAAGCTCTATCTCGCCGCCGGCGGCCTGATCGGGCTCGCCGCCGGGCCCCTGCAGGCGGCCTCGCGCACCCAGCTCGCCCGCATGGCGCCGGCCGACGCCGTCGGCCGCTATTTCGGCTTCTTCGCGCTCTCCGGCAAGGTGACGAGCTTCATGGGGCCGCTCGCGGTGGCGCTGGTCACCGATTGGAGCGACAGCCAACGCGCCGGGGCCGGCGTGCTGGCGGTGTTCCTGGTGACCGGCTTCGTGCTGATGGCCGGGGTGAAGCCACGTAGGGCGCAATAGCCGAAGGCGTATTGCGCCGGCCGAGCCAGCATGGAACGACCTGCGCCGATCACGGGCGCCGCCGGCGGAATACGGCTTCGCCTATTCCGCCCCACGACGCCGACCGTTCCTCAATGCCGGAAGTGCCGCATCCCCGTCGTCACCATGGCGATGCCGGCCTTGTTCGCGGCGTCGATCACCTCCTGGTCGCGCATCGAGCCGCCGGGCTGGATCACCGCGGTGGCGCCCGCCGCGACGACGCTCTCGAGCCCGTCGGCGAAGGGGAAGAAGGCGTCGGAGGCCGCCACCGAGCCGATGGTCAGCGGCTCGGCGAGGCCTTCGGCGGCGGCCGCGTCGGCGGCCTTGCGGGCGGCGATGCGGGCGCTGTCGACCCGGCTCATCTGGCCGGCGCCGATGCCGACGGTGGCGAGATCCTTGACGTAGACGATGGCGTTCGACTTGACGTGCTTGCAGACGCGGAAGGCGAAGGCGAGGTCGGCCGCTTCCCGCTCCGACGGCGCCCGCGCCGTGACGGTCTTCAGTTCGACGGCGTCGACGGTGCCCGAGTCGCGGGTCTGCACCAGCATGCCGCCGGCGACCGTCTTGGCGGTGAGGCCGGCCGCGTCGGGCTTCGGCAGGCCGCCGGTCAGGAGCAGGCGCAGGTTCTTCTTGGTGGCGACGATCGCCTTGGCCTCTTCCGTCGCGTCGGGGGCGATGATCACCTCGGTGAAGATCTTCACGATCTCGGTCGCGGCTTCCGCGTCCAGCGTGCGGTTGAAGGCGATGATGCCGCCGAAGGCGGAGACCGGATCGCAGCGCAGCGCCTTGGCGTAGGCCTCGGCGAGGGTGGCGCCCTCCGCCACGCCGCAGGGGTTGGCGTGCTTGATGATGGCGCAGGCCGCGGTGCGGGCGGGATCGAATTCGGCGACCAGCTCGAAGGCGGCGTCGGTGTCGTTGATGTTGTTGTAGGAGAGCGTCTTGCCCTGGACCTGGGTGGCGGTGGCGACGCCGGGCCGGGCATCGCCGGTCTTGTAGAAGGCCGCCGCCTGATGCGGGTTCTCGCCGTAGCGCATCACTTCCGCCAGCGTGCCGCCGAAGGCGCGGTACTTCGGATGGGCCTCGCCGATCTCGGCCGCGATCCAGTTGGAGATGGCGGCGTCGTAGGTGGCGGTGCGGCCGAAGGCCTCGAGGGCGAGGGCCTTGCGCAGCGCCAGCGGCGTGGCGCCGTCGTGGGTGTCGAGGGCGGCGAGCACGTCGCCGTAGCGGGCCGGATCGACCACCACCGCGACATAGGCGTGGTTCTTGGAGGCGGCGCGGATCATCGCCGGGCCGCCGATGTCGATGTTCTCGACGCCGGTCGCCCAGTCGGCGCCTCGCGCCACCGTCGCCTCGAAGGGATAGAGGTTGACCACCAGGAGATCGATGCCGTCGATGCCGTGGGCTTCCATCGCCGCTACGTGCTCGGGATCGTCGCGGACGGCGAGCAAGCCGCCGTGGACCTTGGGGTGCAGCGTCTTGACCCGACCGTCCATGATCTCGGGGAAACCGGTGACCTCCGAGACGTCCTTCACCGCAATGCCGGCCTCGGCGATCGCCTTGCAGGTGCCTCCGGTCGAGAGCAACTCGACGCCGCGCGCCGCCAGCGCCCGGGCGAAGTCGATCAGCCCGGCCTTGTCGGAGACCGACAGCAGGGCGCGCTTTACGGGGACGAGGTCGGGCGGGGCGATGTTCTTGACGGTGATCGACATGTCGGGGCGCGGCCTCTCGAAAATGGATCTTCCGCTCGCGGAACGGGCTCTTGCGCTTTCCGAGGCATCCCTGCGGGATGTCGGAAACGCCATCATCGAAATCCCCCGTTCGGCGACGGGATTTCGATGAGACGGACTCTCGAAGGCAAACGAAGGGTTCGCTTTCGAGAGGGGGCCGTTCGGCTCGTCGGGTCTCGGGATCCGGGAATTGTCGGGCGGGGCGATAGCACGAATCCGCCGCCGGGCAAACCCGACGCTCGGCGGAGACCGCCGGTTTCCGCCTTCCGCGTCGCTCAGCGCCGCTTGGCGTGGGAGCGGGCGGTGCGCTGGAAGTGCCAGTGGAGGTCGTGGGGGCCGTCGCCTTCGACGACGAGCACGATCTGCGAGGTGCGGCGCACCCCGTGGAGGTCGGCGAGATGGACCGATTCCTCGATCTCCGGGGCGATGTCGCTACAGCGGAATTCCCAGCCCTCGCCACCATTGCCGATCAACACCACGGCGCCGTCGCCGAGGCGGCCGACCTTGACCGAGGGGTGGAGGTGGAAACGAACGACGAAGGGTTCGGCGATGCCGGCGCTCCCGACCGGCTCGAGCAGGTCGTGACCGTCGAGCGTGTCGCCGTCGGCGGAGAGCCTCAGGGTGCGGTGATGGATCACCCCATGGGTGGCGGCATAGCCGTCGTGGGAGGCGGTGACGGTGACGGCGCCCTCGACCTCGTCGCGCTCGACTGGCACGTGGCGCGGCCCACGGATCAGCAGCGGGCCGAGGAGATCGGCCAACAGGCCGGTCTCGCGCAGGGTGGCGGAGGAATGATCGTCGACCACCAGGGTCGAATGAGCGGCGGTGGTGCGGGCGACCCGGCGCCAATCGGGGGCGGGGCGGAAGGGGGCGCCGCAATTGACGACGAAGCGGGCGTGGCCGGACGACAGTTCGAAGGCGAGGGTGCCGGCGTGGGCGGCGTCGGCGAACTCCGGCGGCGGCGGCACGCCGCAGTCCATCACCACGACGGACTTGTCCGCCTCGAGCCGCTGGTAGCCGGAGTGCGGGGCGTTGCCGTGCGGCCGCCCCTGGCCGTCGTCATAGGCGAGAACCGTGGCGACGAGGTCGGTCGGCGTCGTCGAGGCGCCGTTGAACAGGACGAAGGCGCCGTCGGCGTGGCGGAAGAAGCGCAGCATCGGCATCATCCGGTCGATCGACCCCATCATCACCGGCGACACCGCGAGGCCGCGCGCCGTGAGCGCCTGGCGAACCGGCAGGAGATCGATCAGCACCTCGAGGATGGCCAGCGGATTGCGGCCGACGTGGCCGCCGTCGGGCAGGATCTGGCGGCGCAACTCGTCGTCGAGGCGGCGCGAGGCGGTCTTGATGTGGCGGCGGAAGCCGTCGACGGCGACGGCCGTGGCGAGCACCGCGATCGCCACCTTGAGGCGCGGCAGGCCGTTCGCCTCCTCGCCCCAATGGGCGCGCAGCCAGCGGAAATGGCGGGTCAATCCGGCGAGGAAGCGGTGGTAGAAGGCCTGATCGGCCTCCACCAGGATCATCGGCGACTGGGCGAGCCAGGCCATGGTGCGGCGCGCCACCACCTCCGGCTCCCAGGCGATCTCCGGGTGATCGGTGATCCGCAGCCAGTCGTCGACGAGAATGCGGGCGTTGGAGCGGGCGATCGCCGTGTCGGCGCAGCGCAGATGGCGCAGCCAGCCGAACCCGTGCAACACGCGGGCCCAGTCGCGGCTCGGCGGCTCCAGCTCGAAGGGCGAGCGGCCGCGGCATTCGGCGATCTGGCCGGAGAAGACGAAGACCCCGGCGTAGATGTCGGTGGCGACCGTCGGATCGGCGGTGCGCAGGTCCTGCGGCGAGATCAGCAGGCGATCGGCGGCGGGCTCGACGAAGGCGCGGGCGGCGCGGACGAAGCGGACGAAGGGCGCGCGGGCGCGCGCCGAGAGAGCCCGGCCGATCAGTCCCCACTCAGCGAGCCTCGAGGAGGCGGTCCCCCGTGATGCCATCCGTTCCCATCGACGCCGGTGCAGCGTGGCGAAACGCCTACGAGCAGGCGACCCTTACCCACTCTCCAAGGCACCTCATGACGGTTAACGGACGGTTAAATTCGCCCCGACATTTCAGTTTCGCGATGATTGTCGGGGGCTTCGGCGGTCGGCCGGGGCCGTCGCGGTTCAGGCGCGGCGGCGCAGGCGGGCGGCGAAGAAGCCGTCGAGGCCGGCGAGGCGCGGGTCGTCGTTGGCCAACAGGTCCGGCCGGGTGCGCAGGTCGCCGTCCGGGGTGATCGCCGCGACGAGGCCGCCGATCTCCGCCGGATCGATCGGAACCCGCTCGAATTCGGTCGCGTGGCGCAGGAAGTTCTCGATCTGCGCCTCGCCCTCCGCCTTCTGCAGCGAACAGGTGCAGTAGACGAGGAGACCGCCGGGCTTCACCCATTCGGCGGCGCGATGCAGGAGCGTGTCCTGGAGGGCGGCGAGTTCCTCGACCTGGGTCGGCTTCTTCAGGCGTCCGACGTCGGGGTTGCGCCGCAGCGTGCCGGTCGCCGAGCAGGGGGCGTCGAGGAGGACCGCGTCGAAGGGCTGCTTCGGCGTCCAGGTCTCGAGATCGGCGACGATGGTGGCGACGTCGGGAAGGCGCAGGCGCGCGGTGTTCTGCTTCAGCCGGTCGAGCCGCTGGGCGGAGAGATCGACGGCGGTGACATGGGCGCCGGCTTGCGCCAATTGGGCGGTCTTGCCGCCGGGGGCGGCGCAGAGGTCGGCGACCGACTTGCCGGCGACGTCGCCGAGGAGGCGGGCGGGAAGGGCGGCGGCGGCGTCCTGGACCCACCATTCGCCGGCCTCGAAGCCCTCCATCTCGTCGATCGGCCCATGGGGGACGAAACGCACCGAGCCGGTCGGAAGCACGATGCCGCCGAACTTCTCGGCCCAGCCGGCGGCGTCCGACTTCACCGTCAGATCGAGCGCCGGTTCGACCATGTGGGCGGTGGCGAAGGCGCGGGTCGCCTCCTCGCCCCAGGTCTCGACCCAATCGCGCCACAGCCACAGGGGCGTGACCAGGCGGGTGGCGTCCTGAGCGGCGAGCACCTCGTCGCGGCGGCGGGTGAGCGAGCGCAGCACGCCGTTGACCAGCGCCTTCCACGGCCGCGCCTCGCGGTCGCGCTCGGCGAGTTCGGTGGCGAGCGACACGGCGGCGTGGTCGGGCACCTCCATGAACAGCACCTGGGCGGCGCCGACCCGCAGGATCTGACGGACCCTGAGCGCCTTGTTGGGCAAGGGCCGCGTCATCATCTGCTTCAGCGCGTCGTCGATCAGGCCGAGACGGCGCAGCGCGGTGGAGACGATGGCGCGCACCAGGCCGCGATCGGCCGGGGTCAGCGCCCGCCACGACGGAATGCCGGCGCGATGCTCCAAGACCTGGTCGAGCGGCCGGCCGTCGTCGAGAACGGCGGAGAGGATGTCGACGGCGAAACGGCGGGTGGCGAGGCCGGGCTCGTCCCGGGGCTCGGGGCGACGGTCCTCGGCGCCGGGCGCGGTGCGCGGGGCGGGACGCGGGCCGGAGGCGCGGGCGGGGCGATCGGAAGAGGGGGTGTTGCGGCCGTTGCCACGGGTGTTCATGCGGATCCTCGGATGACGGGTGGTCGACGGCGGGGCTCGCGCGGTTCGACGGCGCCTGCCTTAGCATGCTATGAGCGCCGACGGGAAACGATCCCCCGAGGCAAACGAGACGGCAGCCATGACCGACGACCCGAAGATCCCCGCGAGCCCGGCCGAGGCGACGGCCACGCCGGCGCCGCAAGCCCCATCGCGGCCGCGTTTCGACGACTTGCCGCCGGCGGCGCAACGGGCGCTGTCGGAGGCGGAGGAACGTCGCAAGGCGGCGGACGCGGCGAGGCCGGCGCTCCCCAAGGAGATCGCCGGCCGTGACGGCCCCGAACCGGTGCGCTACGGCGACTGGGAGAAGAAGGGCATCATCTGCGACTTCTGAGTGGGGTACCGGGGGATGCCGCGCCGGGGTGATCGTGCTAGGGTGAACCCATGGTTCGAAAGACATCATCCGCCATCGACGGCGCCAAAGGTCGCTTCGTATTGGGCGTGGACCACTTCGACCGGATCAGTGCCGTCGAAGGGTTGGCGCCGACGGCCGATCTCGTCGACGCCTTCGATGAAATGACGCGGCTTCGCCTGTCTCCCGAGGACCGGTTGCGATTCCTCAAGGCGAAATACGGGCAGCCACCGGCGTCACGCTGATGTATGCGGCGGCTCGTGATCCCTATTGTTGGCCGGGAAGCGACGTGCTCGCGAATATTCCAGGCCTTCGCGATCCGCGCGCGCTCGAGGCCTATGAATTCGCTCTGACGCGAGAACGCGCCGCCCAGCCGCTACCGGAGGGTCGGCTGAGCCTCACGCACTACCGCGCGATCCATCGACATCTCTTTCAGGACGTCTATCGTTGGGCCGGGCAATTCCGCACGGTGCGCATCTCGAAGGATGCCAGCACCTTCTGCTATCCCGAGCACATCGCGGCCGAGATGGCGCGGCTGTTCGCGACCTTGCGGGCATCCCGGCATCTGGCGGGGCTCGACGCGGTGCGGTTCGCGCGCGAGGCCGCTCATTTTCTCGCCGAACTCAATGCGATCCATGCGTTTCGCGAGGGTAACGGGCGGACTCAGCTCGCCTTCTTCACCCTCCTCGCCGATCGAGCGGGTCAACCTCTCCGGCTGGAGCGCCTCGAACCGGCCGACTTCCTCGCCGCGATGGTGGCGAGTTTCGCCGGCCGTGAGGATGGCCTCGCCGCGGCCATCTCGCGGCTGATCGATTGATCGTTCAGCCGAACAGCCGCTTGTCGAGCGCCGCGAAGAAGTCCGGCGGGGTCAGGCCGCGGCGCTGATGGGCGGCGATCAGGGTGTTGGCGAGCAGGGTGGCGATGGTCATCGGGCCGACGCCGCCGGGCACCGGCGTGATGGCGCCGGCCACCGCCGCGGCGCTCGCGAAGTCGACGTCGCCGACGAGGCGCGTCTTGCCTTCGCCCTTCTCCGGCGCCGGCACGCGGTTGATGCCGACGTCGACGACGGTCGCCCCGGGCTTCACCCAATCACCCTTGATCATCTCGGGGATGCCGACGGCGGCGACCAGGATGTCGGCGCGGCGGCAGACGCTCGCGAGATCCCTGGTGCGCGAATGGGCGACGGTGACCGTGCAGTTGGCCTTCAGCAGCAACTGCGCCATCGGCTTGCCGACGATGTTGGAGCGGCCGACGACGACCGCCTCGAGCCCGGACAATTTCCCCAGCGTGGCGTCGAGCAGCATCATCGAGCCGTAGGGGGTGCAGGGGACGAGGCAGGATTGGCCGGTCGACAGGCGTCCGACGTTGACGACGTGGAAGCCGTCGACGTCCTTGGCCGGCGAGATCGCGTCGAGGACCGCCGCCGAATCGATGTGCTTGGGAAGCGGCAACTGCACCAGGATGCCGTCGACGGCGTCGTCGGCGTTGAGGCCGGCGATCAGCGCCAGGAGCTCGGCCTCCGGGGCGGCCGCGTCGAGGCGGTGCTCGAAGGAGCGCATGCCGACCTCGACGGTCTGCTTGGCCTTGGAGGCGACGTAGACGTGGCTCGCCGGATCGTCGCCGACCAGCACCACGGCGAGGCCGGGCGCGACGCCGTGGGCGGCGGTGAAGCGGGCGACGTCGGCCGCCACTTCGTTGCGCAGAGCCTGGGCCTGGGCCTTGCCGTCGATGATGCGAGCCGTCATGGGAGCCACCTCCGAGATCTCGATCCGGGATCCGTCGCGAAGCGGACCACGGCGTGGCGACGACGTAGCATCACTTCGCTTCGCCCGCCAGTCTGGCGAGGTCGGCCGCCAGGCTTTCCGCGTCACCTTCGACGCGCACGGTCTTGACCCGCGAGGTGTGGCCGGCGACGACCTCGACCCGCGTCCGGGCGACGCCGAGGACGCCGGCGAGGAGGCGGGCGAGGGCGGCGTTGGCCGCCCCTTCCGCCGGCAGGGCGCGAACGTGGACGATCAGCACCTCGTTGTCGTCGGCGAGCCGCTCGAGCCGGCCGAGCGCGTCGCGCGACGCCTTCGGCGTCAGGCGGACGCGCAGGCGCACCCCGTCCTTCTCGGGCCGGATCGCGGCGCGCGGATCGGACGCCGCGGCGCTCACATGCGCACGAGGATCATCAGATACTGGCGGACCACGAAGATCGCCAGGAAGACCACGATCGGCGACAGATCGAGACCGCCGAGATTGGGCATGATGCGGCGAATCGGTGCGAGCACCGGTTCGGTCAGCCGGTAGAGCACGTCGCCGATGGTGGCGACCGCCGGGTTGCGCGTGTTGATCACGCCGAAGGCTTGAAGCCAGGAGAAGATGATCATCGCGACCAGCACGTATTCGTAGAGCTGGAGGACGAGGTCGATGGCGGCGACGATCGGGTAGATCAGGGTCATGGTTCAATCCGCTCGGGTGCAGGTTTCCCCTCATGTAGACGTCGCCCGGCGAAATGCCAAGGGAAGGGGCGAAAACGTCGCCGCCATGGTTTCCGCGCGGACCGGGCGGACGGGCCGAGGGGCGGGCGCCGGACACCGGCGCGAGCCCGTCACGTCCTCGGCGGGGGATGGGCGAGGCATCCGGCCGCCGAGGACATGGGGATTTCTCATCCGCGTCGGCGCCAGGAGAAATTCGCAACGGGAAGACAGAGGGCCGATTGCGATGCCCCTCGGTCCGAGAGTACCGCGGATCCCCGGAGCGACGCGGGAGGGCGGCGCCGCCGGCGGCGCGAGGGGGATGGGCCGAGACCCGGCGCCGAGGAGCGGGACCGGCACCCGGCGCGCGTGCCACGCCAGGAGGGCGGCTTGCGTCCCGGCTCGCAGGTCGCTCGATTCGCCGGTCGACGCAATCGCTTCGGCCGGACGGGCCGGTTCGCCGCGATCACGCGCGGCGCGCGATATCGGGGGCGCGGACCACGGTCGCGCGCCTGCCGGCCGGGCGGAGGAACCGCGGGTCCGGCGATCGTTCGGGCCGGGCGGCGAGGCTGCTTGACAGAGGGGGGAGCCCTCCCCTAAATGGCGCCCAACCGACGCGGGGCCCCATCTCCGCTCGAAACGGTCGGGGCTGTAGCTCAGATGGGAGAGCGCTGCAATCGCACTGCAGAGGTCAGGGGTTCGATTCCCCTCAGCTCCACCAATTCACCACGCATATACGGCGGTTTTCCGCCGTTTTTTGTTGCCTGAACTTCGGCCACCCATCATCCCACCCATCATCGCGACACGGACCGGGGCAACTCGGGACGGACGAAGGCGGACGGTCGCAAAGGCGGAATTCGTTGCCGATGCCCTCGCGCGTGGTTCGCGAAGAGACTGGCGCTAAATCGGTGAAGGGACCCGCAGCGGGCGTCCGGACCACTTCGCGCGTGCGTTGGGCGCTGAAACCGGTCTGAAACTGAAACTTGCGGCCAGGGGTGCGTACCGGCTGCGTACCGCGAACCATCGGATCGTCACCAGTCACTTCGAGCGTGACGGCCGCGCCATGGTGGGAACCTCGCTGGTAACCGCCGTGGAAACCATCACGCGCCATGCGGTCGTGTTGCCGCCCATCGCTTCGCCAGCGCCGATCCGGTTCTCTTGATTTCGCGGTGTCGATTTCGGCGCGCACATGCTCGCGGGGATCTTCCCGGTCGCGCGCGGATCGGACGGGCGACCTCCTTTTGATTGATGCCTGCCCAATCCACAACGACAGGCGGTTCGCTCTTTTCGTTCGAACCCACTCGGCTATGCTCGGTGCACTGAATCGAACCGGGGTGCGCGCCGTGACGCCTGAAGCCTTCATCGCCAAGTGGAAGGCCGTCGAGTTGAAGGAGCGGTCGGCGGCGCAATCGCACTTCAACGACCTGTGCGCGATGCTCGGCGAGCCCTCCCCCACCGAGGCCGATCCGAAGGGCGAGTGGTACGCCTTCGAGAAGGGCGCCTCGAAGACGACCGGCGGCGAGGGATGGGCCGACGTCTGGAAGCGCGGTCACTTCGGATGGGAGTACAAGGGCAAGACCAAGAGCCTCGACAAGGCTTTCGCGCAACTCCAGCAATATGCGCTGGCCTTGGAGAATCCGCCGCTTCTCGTCGTCTGCGATCTCGATCGGTTCCGCATCCACACCAATTGGACCAACACGGTTTCGCAGGTTCACGAGTTCGCGCTCGACGACCTCAAGGACGCGGAGACGCGCCAGAAACTCAAATGGGTTCTCTCCGACCCCGAGAAGCTGCGTCCGCAGAAGACCCGTCAGAAGCTCACCGAGGAAGTGGCGGCGCAATTCGCGGCTCTGGCGCAACGTCTCCGCGCGCGCGGGCACCAGGCGGAAACGGTCGCGCATTTCGTCAATCGGCTGATCTTCTGCATGTTCGCCGAAGACGTGAAGTTGCTACCCAACAAGCTCTTCACCAAGATGCTGATGAGCACGGCGAAACAGCCGGAGCAGTTCGCCAAGCGGGCGTCGGAACTGTTCAAGGCGATGAAGGCCGGCGGCGAGGCGGCGTGGGAGACGATCGATTGGTTCAACGGCGGGCTGTTCGACGACGACACCGCGCTTCCGCTCGACAAGGACGACATCGCCATCGCACTCGCGGCGGCGAATGCGGAGTGGGAGGAGATCGACCCGTCGATCCTCGGCACGCTGTTCGAGCGCGGGCTCGACCCCGACAAGCGCTCGCAGCTCGGCGCGCACTACACCGACCGCGACAAGATCATGTTGATCATCGATCCGGTGATCAATCGGCCATGGCTCGCCGAATGGGAGACGACCAAGGCGGCGATCGTCGCCGGGCTCGACAAGGAGAAGGCGGCGAAGTCGCCATCCGCCAAGACCAAGGCGCATGGCGAGGCGAAGGCGCTGTTGATCGGCTTCCTCGATCGCCTCAGGGCGTTCAAGGTTCTCGACCCGGCCTGCGGCTCGGGCAACTTCCTCTATCTGGCGCTGTTGGCGCTGAAGGATCTCGAACACCGGGTCAACATCGAAGCGGAAGCGCTCGGCTTCCAGCGCGAGTTTCCCTCGATCGGCCCGTCGTCGGTCAAGGGGATCGAGATCAACCCCTATGCCGCCGAACTGGCGCGGGTGTCGGTGTGGGTCGGCGAAATCCAATGGATGCTGCGCAACGGCTTCGACGTCTCGCGCAACCCGATCTTGAAGCCGCTCGACAATATCGAGTGTCGCGATGCGCTGCTGAACGAGGACGGCACCGAGGCTGTGTGGCCCGAGGCCGACGCGATCGTGGGGAACCCACCTTTCCTTGGTGGCAAGCTGCTGCGGAATGGTTTCGGGTCGGACTACGTCGATAAGCTGTTCACCGCCTTCTCAGGCCGCGTCCCGCCCGAGGCGGACTTCGTCGCCTATTGGTTCGTCAAGGGGTGGGAGGCCATCGCGGGCGGCAGCACGGCGCGTGCGGGCTTCGTCGCGACCAATTCCATGCGCGGCGGTGCAAACCGGAAGACGCTTGAGCCCATCGTGGCTGAGGGCATCATCTATGATGCGTGGCCCGATGAGCCTTGGGTTCTCAATGGTGCGGCAGTGCGGGTCTCGCTGATATGCTTTGCGGCCACTCCGCCTTCGGCCGGCGTCCATCTTGACGGCTTGCCCGCCCCTCGCGTGAATTCTGACCTGACGGGCGGAGCAAGCGACTTCACCACAGCTACATGTCTTCGCGAGAATTCGGACGTTGCCTTCATGGGGGACACAAAGGGCGGCCCGTTCGACATTTCAGGCGAACTTGCGCGGGAATGGCTCGCGCTGCCGCTGAATCCGAATGGGCGGCCGAACTCGGATGTTCTCAGGCCGTGGATGAACGGAATGGACGTGACGCGACGTTCAGCGGATAAGTGGATCGTGGATTTTGGCTGGCAAATCGACGAAGCCCAAGCTGCCCTTTTTCAAGACCCGTTCGCCTATGTCGCGAATCATGTGAAACCTTTGCGCGAAGAAAACCGGCGCGAGCAATATCGTCGCTATTGGTGGCGGCATGTAGAGCCGCGTCCAAAGATGTGGGGCGCGCTTCGTGCCCTTCCACAAACGCTCGCCAAGGACCCACAGGCGCGCTTTCTGGTGACAACCCGGGTAGCGAAACACCGGCTGTTCGTCTGGTTGAGCGCGGCAGTCGTGCCCGACTCTCGACTTTATGCGTTCGCGCGGGACGATGACTTTTTCTTTGGCGTTCTTCAAAGCCAAATTCACAATGCCTGGAGCTTGGCGACATGCTCATGGCACGGGGTCGGGAATGATCCGACCTATAACACCGAGACGTGTTTAGAGACTTTCCCCTTCCCGGAAGGCCTCACCCCGAACATCCCCGCCGTCGACTATGCCGACGATCCGCGCGCCATCCGCATCGCGGCGGCGGCGAAGCGGTTGAACGAGTTGCGTGAGGCTTGGCTCAATCCGGCCGATCTGGTCGAGCGGGTGCCCGAGGTGGTGCCGGGCTATCCCGATCGCATCCTACCCGTCGACGACGCGGCGGCGGCGATCCTCAAGAAGCGGACCTTGACCAACCTCTACAACGAGCGGCCGACGTGGCTCGACAATGCCCACCGCGATCTCGACGCGGCGGTCGCGGCTGCCTACGGATGGCCGGAGGACATCGGCGAGGAAGACGCCTTGGCGCGGCTTCTCGACCTCAATCGGGAACGGGCGACGGCGGGGCGATGATCGGCCGACCGGTTCGGAGGTTTCGAAATCTGTTGGCCAACTCCGATTTCATCGGTGCCCCTCGAGCCGTTCGATGAAGCCGGCGAGATGCCGGTCGACGGTGATTTCGTGGGCCTCGCAGCGGCTCATGATGGCGGCATAGGTGCGCCACCGCATCCCCTTCGGCTTAGGCGGCGGCATTTCGTCCAGCGACACGTAGTCCGAACCGCCTAACCGATATCGAATGTCCTGCGCTGCGCTCAGGGCACGGTCGAAGGGGCTCTGGAATTGGGAGCCGTAGGCGACTTGCCTGCCCCAGGTGAAGCGGCTCGCGAAGCTGTGCGCGCCGGGCGGCATCCACAGCACCGACGCCCGCCGACGAGTCCAAGGGCAAAGGAAGTACCATTGCCGACCGCCGTAGGGCCGGGGGAGGGCTTCGAGATCGATCGACTGATCGAGAGTGCCGAGTTGCAGCCGCAACCATCCGCGCCGATCGCCGGTCATGTCGGCGGAAACTCGACCGGAGGCGATCTCGCGACCGGACATCCGTTCGTGCCAGAAGATCGTCGATCCCCACGCCGCGCCCGACTTCACGAGGTTCTGACGTAGGAGGCGGTTCAGATCGAGTTTCAAGCCGTCTTCGAGACGGACCCGTTCACGCGGTCGCGGCATCGGTGCGCCTTTCGAGCGGGCGGGCGTACCAAGCCCGCGAGGTGGTGGCGTTCTCGCCGAGCATGGCGCCGCCTGCGGTCAGGGCGACCACCGCCCGGCCGCCGAGTTCCCACAGGAGCCCATCGGCGCCGTGTTCGGTCCGGTCGAAGAGGTCGGGTGCCGGCCATTCGAAAGCGGCGGCCGTCGTCCCCCATCGGTCGAGAAACTGGCCGGCATCGGCGACGGCGAGACGCCAGCGGGTTTCGGCAACACCGGCCGGGCAAGCGCGCCGCAGGTCGTCGAAGGCGGTAGTATAGGGGGTCGATGAAGCCGAAAGAGTGCGGGCGATCTCGTCTTTCCGCGCTCGCAGTTCGCCCATGAGATCGACCGGCAAGGGGCGCGGCGCGGCGACCTTCACCCGGCCGTCGACGAGGCGGAAATGCGCCCCCAGGGCGGAGGCTTCGGCCAAGAGACGGGCGGCGTTCAAAGCTCTTCCTCCCATTCGGTTTCGCCCGCAAGGGGGCTTCCATCCGGAACACCGGAACAATCGTCTGATTTCAATGGCTTACCTGTTCCGGAAGGGCTCGAGTGCTCCGGAACATGATCCGGCATCCGGAACATCAATTCATTGATTTCATTTGATTGTTCCGGCGTTCCGGAAGAGTCGGGGGGCGTTGGGCAGACGTCGAGATAACGCAACCAGACATCTTCGAATTGCGACCGTTCGAAGCCTTGGGCGGTGGTCACGCCGAAGCGGATCTTGCGCGAGGTGATGCGGTATTCGCCGAGCCTCTTCCCGAGTTGGCGCGGCGAGAGAGGACGGCCGCGATCGTAGGTCGCCCAAGCCGCCTCTTCGTCGTCGCAGAGTCGGGCGATGAGGTCGGCGGAGGTGAGACGATCCCGCCCGCCTTGGTCGAAGGCGGCGCGAATGTCGGAGAGGAGTTCGGCGCCGGTCGAGACCACCGCCTCGTCGACCGCCGAGAGCTTCAGAGCGACGCGGCGGGCGAGGTCGGGCCATGCCCCGCCGGCAACGTCGGCGATGGCGAGAAGGGGGTCCCAATTGTCTTGGGCGCGATCGTTCAGGGCGTCGGGGAGACGAGGCCGCGACCGGCGGATCTCTTCGCCATGCAATTCGGCGAAGCGGGCGAGCTTCCGCGCCAACATGTCGAAGTGGCCGGGGTCGGCGTGACGCAGCCGTTCGACGGTCTCGCTCGGCAGCTTCCGCCGAAGTTCGAGGATGATCGCCCGATCCATGATCGTCGCCGGCAAGTTGCCGATCCCCGAAATCGCCTTGGCTCCCCAAGTCGAGAATTGACGCGGTTCGTGGGTGTCGCCGACGGTTCGGATCACGAAGGCGCTCTGGCGCGTATGGCCACTGTTGATCACCCCGCGAAGGCCTTCATTGTCCTTCATGAAGGTGTCGGCTTCGTCGATCAGCAGGGTCGGGGCGTGGGCTTCGATCACCCGGAACGTCGCGGCGGATGTGATCCCCGAGGCGACGAGCGGCTTTCGGACCATGCGGCCGATGAGATCGAGAAACTGTGACTTGCCGCACCGTTTTTCCGGCGCGGTGATGACGGCGAGTGGGGCGACTTGAACGAAGTCGATCACCCAAGTGAAGGCGATCCACAGGGCGGCGGCGATCGTGGCCTCGGTCGGACAGACGATGTGGCGACGGATCGTCGCCCGTATGTCGTTCAGGAGCGTCCCGACGTCGAGCGGCCCCGGCCATGGCTCGACCTCGGGGAAGAGGATCGACCCGGCGGCCTTCGGCTCGGCTTTGCGCTTCTTGGGCGCCGGGGATGGCACGGGCAGGGGGTGAACGGTGGCGCGATCAGCTTGCATTGCCGGCCTCCGTCGCATCCTCGATCATCTGGGGTTCGACCGTGCTCACCAGAACGGCGGAGATCGCCTTTCGCCCTTCGGTGACGGCACGCAGGGCAACGGCTTCGTCGAAGCCGCTCGCCCGGATCGCGTCCAACGTGTTCAGGCTGAAGTCGTCGATCGCCTTGGTGAGGCGGTCGAGCGAGCGGCGGCGCCACGCGATCGGAGCACAGGGGCGTTGCGAATTCTCGCGGGAGAACCGATCACGCATCGGCCGACGCCTCCGAAATGAGGCGCTCGATCTCGGAACGTGGGATCAAGGTCCGGCCGGCGATGGTGATCGACTTGAGCTTGCCTTCGTTGATCAGCTTGTAGAGCGTCGAACGTCCGAGACTGAGAGCACGGCAGGCGTCGTTGATGCGGTAGGCGAGGATTTCGGGAGGTATGTGCATGGGCGCACTCCATCGGTCGGAGGTGTCCATGATCGCGATCTGACGGACGCGGCGGGAGGGACGTTATTCCACGAAAATTCGCGATTAACGTAACGGGCGCTCCCTCAAGGCCGCCCGGATGATCCTCGACACATCGGGGTGCTTCTTCGTCTTGAATGCGAACGTGAAAATTTGCTCTACGAATGCCGTGAATGGCGACGTCTTGGCAGGCGAGGGCTTGTGGCAGCTCGCGTCATCGAAAAATTCCGCAGCTTCCCAGACAATTCGATACTTGTTCCACTCGGGTTCTCGCCCCTTGTGTGTCTTCTTTCTTGCCGTTTTAGCTATGGATTTAAGTGCTGACGCGATTGGCTCCATATCGCGACGTAAGCGGTCTAGATCATTTGAGATCTCAAAGTAGCGCTCCCCAAGTTCATCTTTTGTTTTTACCGGGTATCGCTTGCGGCGAATCTCGTTTGAAATGGCATAGTGCATTGCATCATCGGAAAGCAATTTCTGCGTCACTTTCATAAATCTGACAGTGTTCTCCATAATATCCAGCTTTTTATTGTATTTCACTGCAGTGTACGGCTTCTGCCATCCGCTCATTATCCCGTCGTCGCCGGGCTCAATGACTATTGAACCAATCAACGCGCTATTGAGTAAGCTGATAATGTAGCCAATTTCGCTCACGTTAGAATGGGCAATGCCGGCTATGTCGGCCAATTGATAAACCACATCGCGGAAACCTTGATGCGATTGTTCAAAGATATTCAGACGTTCGTTGTTGTCCATCAATGGCGGTACACCCTCGGCAGCGGTCTCACCACTGTCGATGTTGCCGGCGGCATCGAAGGGGGTGAGGCGGGCAGGATTGGAACCATCGCCCGCCATGGTCAGGGCGTCCCTCGCGCTCTCGATCAGGCCCGTTCCGAGCTTGGTCATGCTCATTCCGCCGCTTCGTGCTGGATGGGCTCCACCCGGACGGCAAGCCCGAGCGCCTTGGTGATCGCCATGAAATTCGCCAGCGTCGGGTTGCCGCCTTCGGAGAGCGCGACATAGAGGCTCTGCCGGCCGATGCCGGTTTCTCGGGCGAGCTTGGTCATGCCGCGCGTGCGGGCGATCACGCCGAGTGCATGAGCGACGAGCGCCGGATCGCCGTCTTCGAACGCGGCTTCGAGATAGGCGGCAACGTCTTCGTCGGTCCGAAGATGCTCGGCGGAATCGAAGGGCTTGGTTTCCAGCGGTGCCATGTCTCGTCCCTCAGAGTTCCGCCACCATGGCGAGCGCGGTTTCGATGTCCCGCGCCTGCGTGCGCTTGTCGCCGCCGGCAAGCAGGATGATCAACGCCTCGCCACGTCGAACGAAATAGACCCGGTATCCCGGCCCGTAGTCGATCCGCAGTTCCGAGACACCACGCCCGACCGGCTTCGCATCTCCCGCGTTCCCGAGTGCGAGGCGGTCGATCCGCACCAAGATGCGAGCCCGTGCCCGAAGATCGGCAGGGCCGGAGAGCCAAGCTTCGAAGCGTTCCGCTACCGGACTTCGACCATGAAGAAGTGTCCCATTTAATGGACAAAATGACAAGGGCGACCGACTGTGAGCACGTCAGGATCTGCCGGGAATGCGAACGAGCACGTGAGGCTTACTGGGTACACCGGTTTCGGGTGGATTCCGTTTTGCGCGGAAAGAGAACAGCCTTTTTGACATTAACTCCTTGGCCGATTGTGAGCCAAGCAGCAATGCGTCTCGACAGTCTCACGGGTTCTCTCACATATGGAGACCAACCCCGGCCTGGAGGCATTGATCCGGCAAAATGCTCGGTTCTCTTTAACGAGGATTGTGCGATAAATGCGCGAGAAATCGCATTCAACGCGCTGAATCGGGGGAGCTGTGAATCCGAGTGCAACCGAGCTGTCAGCGCTGACGCGCCTATTTTCTTCGGCTGTGTTCCGTGAACTGGCCAAGAATGGACGCTCTGCGCTCTTCAAGCGCTTGATTGATCTGACACGCATCGCGAGCCGGTGTGGCGCCGGGGCGACCGTCGGAGATGCATTCGATTCAGCATTTGCGATACTCAAGATCTCCGGGCTTCGTGACGAATATGTCTATCGGGCCGCGCTCACCCATAAAATTTTGATCGGGAAACATTCACTTCGCACCGCCTCAATGCTCAATGAATTCCGAGCTGGTTCATGTAAAGCCGATCTGGTAATCCTAAATGGTACGGCGACCGTCTATGAAATCAAATCTGAGCGCGATTCGCTTGCGAGGTTGCTCAATCAAGTTGAAAATTATAAACGCGTCTTTGCGACGGTGAACGTGATCGTGGGCGAGAGTCATGTCGATAGTGTTCGACTGTTGGTCCCGGACGACGTCGGGATTATGTGCCTATCGAAGCGCTACAATATCTCGGTCGTGCAGCAGGCGATAGACGATCCGCATCGCATCTGTCCTCTGACGGTATTGGAATCTCTTCGCTCAACCGAAGCAGTTGCGATCCTGAATGCCCTTGGCGTCAAGGTGCCAGACGTTCCCAATACCCAACGGCACGGCGTCCTGCGCGAGCTGTTCACCGCGCTGAAACCCGCCGAGTTGCACCGTGAGATGGTGAGCACACTGAAGCGCTCCCGCACCCTTGCACCATTAAGCGCTCTCGTCGATCAGCTTCCCAGCTCACTTCATGCCGCCGCGCTGTCCATTCCGCTGCGACGGTCTGATCATAGTCGCCTCGTACAGTCCATTTCGGTGCCTCTCTCGGCAGCAATGACCTGGGCATAGAACACCATGTATCATCCCTATTTTCGCGGAAAACAGTTTGAATTGATAACAATTCGCGAGTCGGCGGGACTGCTCGCCCAGTCGGGATTTGTGCCCATTATCGAGCCGGTCAAAGAAGCGCTCGGAGGTCTTGAACGGACGTTGAAGGCAATCTGCGCCGCGAAAGGCAGAGCGATCGTAATCGTCAACCCCTATCACGGCGATCACGGTGAGGACGGAACCAGCATCTCCGAACTGCTTCGGGAGGGGTATCTCGGAAACGATTCGATCTCGGCTGGTATTTTACTTAGCAACCGAGTGTCGATTGGTGAGGCTACTCGTTACTTTGACGCACATAAGGATCACAACCCCACCTTCGTGCACTCCGGCTTCACGACACCAAAATCATTAGCTGAATATCTAGGCGTGGACCTTGCCGGCTCAAAGCACGTCTTCATCGAAGATCATGATCGCATCCTTTATCGGAAACATTTCGAGAGCAGCACTCGGATATTGGTGGGCGACGGTTTCAAACGACAGCGCAACGCAGACTATCCGGAGAAAGAGGAGTTTTCTGACCTTCATGTTACCTATGGGGATCGGGGCATGCAGGGTTTTGGCGATTTTCTTATTGTCGGCGACAACTATTCGGAGGGCGGTGGTCCTGCTTACGCAGTCGCGATCCATATTACTTTTATTGACCCCGATCAAGACGATGTAATGTTCATTTATCACTTCGTCTCTAGCACAAATGATACGCCGGTCAACCCCGCCGGAAAGTTTAGCCAAGCTCTTACTAAATTGATCAAGAAGATTGATAGTGGGACGTCGAAAATTTACGAAACTACTGCGATCAATGAGTTCCGAGAATTACATGCCAAGGGTCATTTTCCCGGGTTGGGACATGTGAAGAAGCTCTCGATGAGGCATCATATCGAGACACTTGCGGCTTATCTCACCTGAGGCCAAGATGGCTATGAAGTTTTGTTGCCCGGAATGCTTTGATGACCGCGCGTTGCGGAACAATATCTTCTCATTCCTCGGGGCCAAACAGGGCACCTGCGATTTTTGCGGAACGAAGAATGTTGCGCTGCTTGAGCCGATCGCGCTCCGCACCTATTTCGAACTTCTCGCCAACGTCTATGAGCCCGCTCCGGACGGTAAGTCGCTCGTCGATTGGATGAAGGAGGATTGGCAACTTTTTACTCATCCCCTGATGGACGTGGCACATGCCAAGGAGCTACTTGGCGAGATCCTCGATGACGGCGAAGTCGTGCGGAAGCCTTTTTCTCCGTCCTCCGTCTATCGAAGCGAAGGTCTAGTGCGGTGGGAGACTTTGCGCGATGAGATGATGTACCGAAACCGTTGGTTTCTGGACACAGAAATTGACGAGGATCGCCTACGTCAACTGCTCCCAATGCTGCTGATCAAGGATGTACCATGGCGGTGGTTTCGTGCGCGAATCCGCTCGGGTGACGACGATTATCTGATCGAGGAGATGGGCGCGCCGCCGAAGCGTCAGGCCTCCCACGGCCGGGCGAACCCCGCCGGCATTCCTTACCTCTACCTTGGCTCAACGCCGGAGACAGCGACAGCGGAGGTGCGGCCTCACACGGGAGAGGTTGCCTGCGTTGCCGACTTCGCAATTCCCGAGATTAGCGCGGTCGATCTGCGAAATCCGCGCAAAGTCGTGTCGCCCTTCGACCTCTCGGACGCTAGCAACATCGGACAACTTCGCGCCGACCTTCCCTTTCTCGAGCGGCTCGGTGAGGAACTCACGCGCCCGGTACTGCCTTCCGGCGCAGCTATCGACTATATCCCGAGTCAGTATCTGTGCGAGTTTATCAAGAAATGCGGCTTCGATGGCGTTGTCTATCGTAGTTCTGTGAGTGATGGCATCAACTTGGCGCTATTCGATCCAGCCAAAGCTGTGGGTGGAGCGGTCACACTCTACAATGTTGCAAGAGTTTCGGTTCAGGTAGCCAGAGCTTGAGGTGAATGTGGGTGATCAATTGATCCGATACGTCGTACCGTTGCTGTGATCTCGGAATAGGTCTACCCTCCCTCCATCCCAATGATAATCGAGATGCCGCCCTTGGGTAGGGCGTGCGTCTGCCGGCGGATGGAACAGCCCAGCGCAATCGCCACCGGGTTGGCGAACGCTCGGGTAGCGCACGCCTTCCGATCCCGACCGGCGAAGGGCTGCGCCGAGGCTCTGTCCTGCGGTGTAGTCGTCGGGGGCGAGGACGGTGGTTCCGGCGACGTCGCCGATATCGTGGAGGCGGGCGGTCACGTCCAGGACGATTTCGCGGAACTGCGAGGTCCATCCGGGTCGCTCGGCGGTCGCCGCCATGAAGCGGGCGTGGTGGTGTATCGTCTCGAAGAGGGCGGTGTCGAATGTCCGCCCGACGTAGAGCACGCCGAAGCTGCCGTCGCTGAAGCGGCTCGGGCGGTCGGTGCTCACATGCGTGAAGGGGGCCATGAGGTAGGATGCCCCCGGCCCGCTGACGCGACGATCCTGCGGCACGAGGTCGAGATTGCCGAAGGTCTCCATCAGGCGTGGATTGGTCTTCTGTTCCGCCGAGATGAGAAGCGGCCAATCGGCGGGGTCGGCGATGTCCTCGAAGAGGTCGATCGGTGGATGGGCGCTGCGGATGATCCGCACGGCGCGACGCCATTCGATGTCGACGACCGGAATGGACGCTATGTCGATCACCACCCGCCCCGCTCGGCGTCGAGATAGCGCCGAACCCGCATCAGGTCGGTGAGTTCACCGCCGAGCATCACGTCGAGGGCTGATCTCGCCGAGAAGGTGCTGTTGGGCGCCTTGATCCAGGCATAGGCCCGCTCGGGCTCGCGAAAGACGATCCGCAACGCCTTGTGAATGCCCATGAGGTTGGAAAGCCGCGCCTTCTGGTCGCGATCGATCCGCCCGAGCGCGCCCGTCTTCCATCGCGCGAAGGTACGCGGCGGCAGATCGAGCAAGACGCCGGCCTCGGCGTCGGTGACGTCCCACAAGCGGAAGAGGTTCACGCAGGCGCGGAACATCGCCGCCGCTTCGGGGTCGGTGATCGGGGCAGGGACGAAGGGTCCGGGGTCGGTCGATATGGGAACGAGTTCGGCCATGGTGAAATCCTCTATTGCCATATGGCAATAATTGGAGATCTACCGCCAAAAGGCAAGGATTCGATTGCGGATTAGCAACGGCCGAGCTTGGTTTCCAGCGGTGCCATGTCTCGTCCCTCAGAGTTCCGCCACCATGGCGAGCGCGGTTTCGATGTCCCGCGCCTGCGTGCGCTTGCCGCCGCCGGCAAGCAGGATGATCAACGCCTCGCCACGTCGAACGAAATAGACCCGGTATCCCGGCCCGTAGTCGATCCGCAGTTCCGAGACGCCACGCCCCGACCGGCTTCGCATCTCCCGCGTTCCCGAGTGCGAAGCGGTCGATCCGCACCAGGATGCGAGCCCGCGCCCGGAAATCAGCAAGGCCGGAGATCCAGGCACCGAAGCGTTCCGTTTGCCGGACTTCGATCATGACGCAATGTCTCATTTAATGGACAGAAAGACAAGTGCGGCCGATTGTGAACGGAACAGGCGGTGGTCGCGAGACCACCGCCCCGGTCGCTCGTCATCCGGTCACGCGACCGGGGATTTCGGGTTCAGCTTGAGCGTGACGACGTTCGCAGCCTGCGTCGTCATATTGTTTACCATCGTGCCAGTACGCGCACGACACTAAGGTAATTCGTCATCATCTGCTGGCGCACTGTCCCTCATCGATAGAGGGAAGTGTCATATGCGTGCATCATTTTCGAAATTGGCAATTGCGGTCGGGATCGCTTTTCTGCTGATGGCGGCAAACGGCGCGGGCGCGGAGACTCTGCGGCTGGCTGGAACCGGCGGCATCATCGAGGCGATGCGGCAAATCGCTCCTCAGTTCAAAGCCGCCACCGGCATTGAAGTGCAGGTGATCGTCGGCCTCGGCACCAGTGGCGCGATGCACGCGATCGTGGACGGCAAGATCGACGTCGTCGTCGCGGGCCGGCCATTGAGTCCCGAATTGGCGGAAGGGCTACTCGTCTCGCATCGCTTTGCGCGAACGCCGCTGGTCCTCATTACGTCGCATCCAAAGCCCAATGGCCTTAAGACGGACGATATCGCCACGCTTGTCGCGGCGGAGAATCCGAAATGGGCGGATGGCACGCCGCTCAAGCTCATTTTGCGGCCCAAGGTCGATTCGGACACGGCGATCATCGAGCGGGCGCTCCCGGCCGTGAAGGATGCGGTCGCGCGGGCGCGGCAACGCTCCGAGGTTCCCGTGGCGGCGACCGATCAGGACAATGTCGATCTGGCCGAGCGCCTTCCCGGATCGATTGGTCTGGCGGGCTTCGGGCAGATCGTCGCCGAGAAATGTAATCTGCGCTTCGTTGCGATTGACGGCGTGGAGCCCAGTCTCAAGACTTTGGCCGACGGGACCTACCGGCACGAAAAGAGCTTCTACCTGGTGTTTCCGCGCGGTCGCAACGCGGGCGCCGAGAAGTTCCTGACATTCCTGCGCTCGGACGCTGGGCGCCAGGCTTTGCTGGCGACCGGCAACCTTCCTGTTGGCGAATAGGAGACGAGCCATGTGGAATTTTCGCCTGCGCACGCTCGTCGGCACGATCGGCATGATCGTAACCCTGACGATTTTTATAGCGATTCCCTGTGGCTATTTTTATGTGGCGTATGCGAACCTCTCGCATGAGGTGGATTACAAATCCAAGCTGGCCGCCGCGCGTGTCGCCAAATACATCTATATGCATCAGTCGCTTTGGCAGTATCAGGCGCCCCGCATCGCCGAACTGATCGAACTCGGCGCCGCCGATGGCAAAAACTTCTCCCTCAGTGTCCGTGACGATACCGCCGTCATCGCCGCCGCCGGGCCGGCCTTGACCGCGCCGGTGATGACCCGCGCCAATCCGATTGTCGTATCGGGTTCTGTGATCGGCCGGGTCGAAGGCTCGAGCAGCCTTCATCCGCTGCTGTTGGAAACGGGTTTCGCCGCGTTGTTGAGCGCCATCTTCGGCGTCGGCGTCTACTTCGCCGTGCGCGTGTTTCCGCTCAAGGTGCTGGATAGCACCGTGGGCGCGCTGGAGGCAGCCAAGGAGACGATCGAGTCCAGAAACGCGCAATTGAATGTGCAGAATGAGCGTTTCGACTCCGCGCTGATGAACATGTCGCAGGGCCTTTGCATGTTCGACGCTTATGGCAAGCTCGTCATTTGCAATCGGCGCTTTACGGAGATGTACGGTCTGCCGGTTGAAAGTATCGTACCGGGCATGACCACCCAGCAGTTAATGGCGCGGTTGCAATCCTCCAGCAAGAGCAAGGATGCGGAACCAGAGAATACGCTTGCGTTGCGCGAGCTGATTTTTCGCGAGCGCAAGGCAGGCTCGTTCATCCAGCGTCTGACCGACGGCCGCAACATCGCGATTTCATTTCGGCCTATGCAGGAAGGCGGCTTCGTCGCCACCTTCGAGGATATCACCGAACGCCTGAAGGCCGAGGAACGGATCAGGCATCTGGCGCATTACGATGCGCTCACGGACTTGCCGAACCGCGTGACGTTCTATGAGCGGGTGGAGGCGTCCCTCAGCCATTTGCGTCGCTCCGAAACCATCGCGGTTCACAGCCTCGATCTCGATCATTTCAAGGCCGTCAACGATACGCTCGGTCATCCGATCGGCGATCGTTTGCTGAAGGCGGCTGCCGAGCGAATGCGCAGTTGCGTTCGAGGCGAAGACATTGTGGCCCGGTTAGGCGGCGACGAATTCGCCATCGTGCAGGTGCCGTCGGAGCAGGCGGCGGATGCCACGGCGCTTGCTATGCGTCTCATCGAGGTCGTTGGAGCGCCGTATGATCTGGATGGCCATCAGGTGGTGGTCGGGGCAAGCGTCGGTATCGCGATCGCGCCGAACGACAGTAGCGAGCCGGATGTGCTCATGAAGAACGCGGATTTGGCGCTCTACCGCGCCAAAGCCGATGGCGGCGGCGTCTACCGCTTCTTCGAAATCGCAATGGACGCCCGCATGCAGACGCGCCGCGCCCTCGAACTCGATCTTCGCAAGGCAATCGTGAATGGCGAGTTCGAGCTTTACTATCAACCCATCATCGACGTCAAAAGCAGTCAAATCACCAGCTTCGAAGCGCTCATCCGCTGGCATCATCCAGAGCGCGGCATGATTCCGCCGCTCGAATTCATTCCGGTCGCGGAAGAAACCGGTCTCATCGTGCAGATAGGCGAATGGGTGTTGCGGCAGGCCTGTACCGAAGCCGCGCGCTGGCCGACGCATGTGACGATCGCGGTGAACCTCTCCCCAGCCCAGTTCAAGAGCCGGAATCTGGTGCCGATGGTCATCAATGCGCTGGCGACCTCCGGTCTGCCGGCGACCCGGCTGGAGCTGGAGATCACTGAAATGGTGCTGGTGCAGGAGAATGAGGGGGCTTTCGCCATTCTTCATCAACTCCGCGATCTCGGCATCAAGATTGCGATGGACGATTTCGGCACCGGATATTCGTCGCTCGGCTATCTTCGCAGCTTCCCGTTCGACAAGATCAAAATCGACCAGTCTTTCATCCGCGATTTGCCTGGAAAGCAGGACAGCTTGGCGATCGTGCGCGCCGTCGTCGGGTTGAGCAGCAGCCTGGGGATCACGACGACCGCCGAAGGGGTGGAGACGGGCGAGCAGCTCGCGAGCGTGACGGCGGAAGGCTGCACCGAAGCCCAAGGCTACCTTTACAGTCGGCCCAAGCCGGCAGCGGATGTCATGCGAATCCTTGCCGAGCAAGGTCCAAAGGCCGAGGCCGTCGCCTGATGGCCGGCTGACCCCGAGTGGTCACGCTCGACTTGGCGAGCGCGTTCCCCGGCAGCATGCCGATCCTCGGCGATGACGATTAGCCGGTCGAGAACGTCGGTCATCGCCTCGCCGCGTGCTCGCATGATGGTCCGAACCGCGTTCGCAACCACTGCCGGATCGCCGTCTTCGATGCTCACGGCGAGGTATTCGGCGGCGGTCTCGTCGCTGTCGAGATAGTCGGCGGCATCGAAGGGTGCGAGGCGAGCACGCTCGGAACCGCCGCCCGCCATGGCCAGGGCTTCCCCCGCGCTTTCGATCATTTCCTTGCCGAACTTGCTCATGATCACTCCGCAGCCACCAGCGCCACCACCGCCCGCCGTCCGAGGGCGCGGGCGTAGCGCTCCACGGTCTCCCATGTCGGCTTGACCTTGCCGCCTTCCATGCGCGCCACGGCCGCCTGAGAGGTTCCCATGCGCCGTGCCACCTCGGTCTGTGTGAGGCCGACTTCCCGGCGCGCCTCGGAGAGCGCGAAGGCGAGATCCATGTCGGGGCCGATGCGCTCGTATTCGGCGACGAAGGCGGCGTCCTTCTTCCATTCGTCGGAAAGCTTCGAGAAGGGAACGATTTCGGTCACGGCTTCACGTCCTTCGCTCTGTCCAAGGCTCGTTCGATGAACCGGCGGGGCGTCTTCTGCGTCTTCTTCTCGAACGCCAGCAGGATCACAACTCGTCGACCGGTCGCGGTCACGTAGAGCGCCCGCCCTTCGATCCGCCGGCCCGAGGGTCGCATTTCCCAGAGCTTGCCTTCGAGATGCTTCACGAAGGGCTCGCCCAACCGTTCGAGGCCGACTTGCTCGACGCGCTCCACGATCCGAGCCAGTGACGCGCGAAGCTCGACCGGCCAAGCGGCCAATTCGGCCTGCGCTTCGATCGTCACCTCTATGGTCCAGCGATCCATATATCACACTCGGCATATTGGTTGAAGGCTTTTCGGACGACATCGGACGCCGATGGACATTCGTGAGCGGTTTCGGAGGGAAAGGCGGTGGCCTCGAAACCACCGCCTTCGACCAGCAGTCCCGGTCACGAGACCGGAGTTTTCCGTAGCGGCTTGAGCGTCACGACGTTCGCCGCCTTGGGTTCGATGAAACCGGCCCATGCGTCCATGAGCTTCCGGCGCTTCTCCAACGCATCGCCGCGCCGGTAGGCTCGTTCCACCTCGTCGCCGACCATGTGCGCGAGAGCGGCTTCCGCGACCTCGCGCGGGAACGGTGTGCATTCGCCGCACCAGTCGCGGAACGACGAGCGGAAACCGTGCGGGACGAAGCCCGTCTCGCCCATGCGGACGAGCAATTGCTTGAACGCCATATTCGAGAGGGGGCGACCGGCCCGCCCGCCAGGGAACACGAAGGTGGCGGTATCGTTGCCCTTCGTCCGAAGCGCGGCCATCTCAGCGACGATCGCCAGGGCGCGCGTCGTCAGGGGGACGCGGTGTTCCTTGCCCGCTTTCATACGGTTCGCGGGGATGGTCCACACCTCGGCGGCGGTGTCGAACTCGCCCCATGTCGCGCCGAAGACCTCGCCTGCCCGCGTCGCCGTGAGAATGAGGAATTCGAGCGCACGCGCCGCGACCGCATCGCGTGCCCTGAGACGGGCGACAAGTGCCGGAACGCCATCGTAGGGCAGGGCCGGTTGATGCCCGCGTGCGAGCTTCTGGCGTTTGGGGAGAAGGTTCGCGAGGTGTCCGCGCCATGCCGCCGGATTCTCGCCCGAACGGAAGCCGCACGCCTTGGCCGCGTCCAATACCTTCTCGATCCGACCGCGAAGGCGCGAGGCGGTTTCCTGTTTCGTTTGCCAGACGGGTTTGAGCACTTCGAGCACGTCGGCGGTGGTGATGTCGGAGACGAGCTTCCCCCGGATTGCCGCGCAATAGGCGTCGCCGAGCGTCTGCTTCCATTGATACCGATGCTTGTCGTTGCGGAAGCCCTTTTCCAGGGTCTCGACGAGATCGTCGGCGAATTTCCCGAAGGTCGGGATCGTCTGGCGTTCGGCTCGGCGGGCGTCGACGGGATCAAGGCCGGCGCGAATGGCGCGCTTCGCCTCGTCGATGGCTTCGCGGGCTTCCTTGAGGCCGACTTCGGAAGCCGAGCCCAAGCCCATGTCGCGGCGCTTGCCTGCCGTCTGATAGCGGAAGATCCAGCCGCGCGCCGAGCCCTTGATTTGGAGATAGAGCCCTTCGCCGCAGGCGTGGAGCCCATCGGCCTTGATGGCCTTCACCTGTCGATCGTTGAGCTTGGCGACCACTTTCGGCATCGCGCCGTCTCCCCTTCACCCATCATCCCACCCATCATCAATTCGTGGATAATAGCGGATGGTTGTGAACGGGGATAGACGGGGGACCACGAAAAACGGCAGAAAATAAGGGGATTTTTGGATTGATGGGAACAGCTTCGGACGATAGTTTGGTGGTCCTCAGCTCCACCAATTCTCCCCGACGGCGATCGTGTTTCGAGGTGGCGTTCCGGCGTTCGGGTCGGCGCGGCGGGTGATCGGGGTCAGTGGTCCTCGACGAGGCGGGCGTGGGCGGGGGCGTCGGTCGGGTCGAACATGTCGGGGAACTGTTGCGCGAGCCTCGGCAGCGCGCTCAGGATTTCACGCATGTGGAGCCGCATCGCCTCTTCGGCCATCTCGCCCGAGTGCCGCCGCATCCCCTCGACGATGGCGCGATGCTGGGCGATGAGGACCGAGATCGGCGTCGCCTCGGGCAGGCTCAGGAACCGCACGCGATCCATCTGCGCCCGGGCGCTCTCGATGACGCGCAGCGCCGGCTCGCATTCGCAGCATTCGGCGATGGTGCGGTGGAACGCCTCGTCGAGGTCGTAGAAACGCCCGGGATCGGACGATCCCGCCGCCTCGATCTGCTCGGCGATCAAGCGGTCGAGCCTCTCGAGGTCTCGCGGCGTGACCAGAACCGCCGCCGTCTTCACCAACGCGCATTCGATCGCCTCGCGCACGAAGCGGGCATTGAGGACGTCGCGGACCGAGATCTTGACGATGAACGTGCCTCGACTCGGCAAGACCTGCAGAAGCCCCGCCTCCGACAGCTTGATGAAGGCCTCGCGAACCGGTTGGCGGCTGACGCCGTAGTGCGCGGCCACTTCCTTCTCGGACATGGCCTCGCCGGGCTTCAACCGCATCTCGACGATCGACTGGCGCAGCACCTGGATGAGTTGGGGCACGATCGGGAGGGCGGGATTGAACTCGGGAATGGTCGACATGGCGGCTTGCGTTCTCTGCTTCCTTGGATGTAGCTTACCGGTATGGTGCCATACCGCAAGGTACTACGCCTCATAAAGAGCCTCAGGGAGGGCCAGACAGATGAGTCATACGTCATTCTCCATCCTCGGTTCGGCGGTCACCGGCCTGGCGGTCTTCTTGAGCGTCTCGGTATCGGCGACCGGGCTCGCGGCGGCGAAGACCCAGCTCAACATCAACACCGCGCTCACCCAGACGGATCCGATCTACAAGGGTCTCGAGCACATGCGCGACCGGGTCGCCGAGCGCTCCAAGGGCGAACTCGAGATCCGCATCTTCCCCGGCTCACAGCTCGGCAAGGACGAGGACGTGCTCGAGCAGGCGCGCGCCGGCGCCAATGTCGCCGTCGTCGTCGACGGCGGCCGCATGGCCGTCTTCGTCAAGGAATTCGGCATTCTCGGCGCGCCGTTCCTCGCCGACGGCTTCAAGGGCGTCCGCAAGATCGTCACCTCGCCGGTATTCGAGACCTGGGTCCAGAAGCTGCGCACCACCTCCGGCCATCAGATCCTCTCCTTCAACTGGTGGCAGGGCGAGCGTCATCTCGTCACCAACAAGCCGGTGAAGGTCCCCGCCGATCTCGCCGGTGTGCGCATGCGCACGCCCGGCGCGCCGGTGTGGATGGAGACGATCCGCGGCATGGGCGCCACCCCGACGCCGATGGCCTGGGGCGAGGTCTACCCGGCGATGCAGCAGAAGGTGATCGACGCGGTCGAGGCGCAGGATCCGGCGATCGTCGGCTCCAAGCTCTACGAGGTCGCCAAATACGTGACCAAGACCGGTCACATCAACCTGATCACCGGCATCGTCACCAGCGCCGCCTGGTTCGACGGGCTCTCGCCGGAGCTGCAGAAGATCCTGCGTGAGGAATCGCTGGCGGCGGGCGACTATGCCTCGAAGCTGACCGAGGACTCGCTGATGAGTTCCGAGGAGACGATGCGCAAGAACGGCATGACCGTCTCGGAAGTCGACAAGGCGCCGTTCATCGCGGCGACCAAGGGCGTCTACGACAAGCTCGGCTACGGTGAGCTTCGGCTCGAGGTCGAGAAGTACCTGAAGTAATCCACCCGCGGCCCGTGTCGCAGGCCGCTCCCGTCGGATCGAGAATCGATCGGCGCGAGCGGCCGGCTCACGCTCCTTCGACGTCGCCGCCGAGGGCGTCCCTCGGGCCTCGCGACGTCGGCCCCGAGGCCCTCACAGCCCGCGTGGTGTCGTCATGTCCCAACACATCGCTCGTCTCGAACTCCATGCCGCCAAATTCCTGCTGGCGGTGATCGTCGTCCTGGTCTTCGTCGCCGCGGTCGGTCGGTCCTTCGGCTATCCGTTGATCTGGTCGGTCGACGTCGCGCAACTGCTCTTCATCTGGGTCTGCTTCCTCGGCGCCAATCGGGCGCTGCGGTTGAAGACCCACATCGGCGTCGATCTCTTCGTGCGCCGGCTGCCACTCTTCCTGCGCCATTGGATCGACCTGGCGCTCGGCCTTCTGGCGCTCGCCTTCCTGGTCGCCCTGATGATCTCCGGCGGACGGCTGACCCTGCTCAACTGGCAGCGGGTCTACGGCGACAGCGGCATCTCCTACGCCTGGGTCACCGCCGCCGTGCCGATCGGCGCGGCGATGCTGGCGATCACCCTCGTCGGTCACATCGTCGGCGCCTGGCGCGGACGCGGCCTCGTCTTCTACGCGGAACGGGCGGCGGACCGCACCGACAGCCAATTGGGGTGAACGCCGATGTTGATGCTGTGGGGCCTGTTCTTCGTCCTGATGTTCCTCGGAATGCCCGTCGCCTTCGCCATCGGCCTGTCGGGCTTCTCCTTCTTCGTGCTCAGCGGCACGATTCCGCTGTCGATCGGCGTGCAGCAGATCGCCACCGCGTCGCAGAGCTTCCCGCTCCTGGCGGTGCCGTTCTTCGTGCTGGCCGGCCACATGATGAACAAGACCGGCATCACCTCGCGGCTGATCAACTGTTCCAACGTGCTGGTGTCGTGGATGTCGGGCGGTCTCGCCCAGGTCTGCATCCTGCTCTCGACCCTGATGGGCGGCGTCTCCGGGTCGGCGGTGGCCGACGCGGCGATGGAGGCGCGCATCCTCGGGCCGAACATGATCAGGAGCGGCTATTCCAAGGGCTTCACCTGCGCCTCGATCGCGGTCGGCTCGCTCATCACCGCGACCATTCCGCCGAGCCTCGGCCTGATCCTCTACGGCTTCGTCGGCAACGTCTCGATCGGGCGGCTGTTCCTCGCCGGCGTCATCCCCGGCCTGATGATGATGGCGGCGCTGATGGGCGTCGTCTATGTCGTCGCCCGCAAGCGCGGTTATCGCGAGGCGCGCGCCACCAAGCCGACGGGGGCGGAGATCTGGCGCGCCGTGGTCGATGCCAAATGGGCGCTGCTGTTCCCGCTCGCGCTTCTGGTCGGCATTCGCGGCGGCATCTTCACGCCGTCGGAGATCGGCGCCTTCGCGGTGGTCTACGCGGTCGTCGTCGGCGTGTTCCTGCACAAGGAACTGACCTTCGAGAAGGCACTCGAGGCGCTCGGCGAGGGCGTGCTCGATCTCGGCGTGATCATGCTGATCATCCTGATGTCCGGCATGGTCGGCTACGCCCTGATCTTCGAGCAGGCGCCGCAGGTGGTGGCCGAGTGGATGCTCGGTCTCACCTCCAATCCGCTGATCGTCGTGGGCATGGTCCTGTTCTTCCTGCTGGTCGCCGGCTTCTTCGTCGAGAGCACGGTGCTGGTGTTGCTGCTCACCCCGATCTTCGTGCCGATCGTCACCAAGCTCGGCGTCGATCCGGTACATTTCGGCATCCTGATGATGACGATCGTCACCCTCGGCTCGATGACGCCGCCGGTCGGCGTGGCGATGTACACGGTGTGCTCGATCCTCGATACGCCGATCGAGGAATACGTGATGGAATCGATCCCCTTCATCGCGGCGATCTGCGCGGTGGTGCTGATCCTGGCCCTGTCCCCGGGGCTGGTTCTCTGGCTTCCCAATCTGGTGATGTGACGGAGGCCTCTCGCGAAAGGACGAACCGGGGTTCAGTCCTGCCCTTCCTGGAGTTCGGCGACGATCGCCGGCGTGTCGAACTCCTCGGGCACGGCGAAGAGCCGGCGGATTCGCAGCGCCTCGCCGACGGCGGGGTCGGCGGTGAGGACGCAGAAGGGGACGGCGACGACGTAGCCCAGCGTCAGCGGCAGCGACCAGGCCGCGAAGGCGGGCGAGGTCGCCGCCATCGTGGCGAGGACGACGACGCCGAAGAGCGTCTGCGGCCAGAGGGCGGCGACGGCGTTTCCCCAGGTGACGCCATGGGCGTCGCGAGCCTGCCCGCCCCATCCGATCGACCGGCCGAAGACGAGGCCGATGATGAAGATCGTGATGCGGAAGGAATCCGCGGCGCCGAGAAACCAGGAATGCACCATCTCGAGCAGGCCGGCGATGAGCACGCGGCCGGCGCCGCCATAGCTCGCCGCCCCCCCCTCGGTCAGGAAGATGTCGGCGAGGCCGCAGAGTTTCGGCATCTGCCCGAGGGCGAGAAAGGTCAAGTGGAGCGCCAGCGCCGATGCGACCGGAAAGCCGGCGAGGCCTTCGCCGTCGAAGGGCTTGAGGGCGGCGAGCGGCAGCATCGCGGTGGTGCCGGGGATCGACACGAACATCGCGATCGCCCAGATCAGCTGAAAGCGCGACACCGGCAGGAGCCCCGGGGTGCCCAGTAGCTTGACGTATTGCAGGTTGCCTTGGCACCAGCGGGTGTTGCGGGCCATGTAGTCGAGCAGCGTCGGTGGGTTCTCCTCCCAGGAGCCGCATTCCTCCGGCACGATCAAGACCTCGAAGCCGGCGCGGCGCATCAGCGCCGCCTCGATCTGGTCGTGGCTGAGGATCTGCCCGCCGAAGGGGGGCGAGCCGGGCAGCACCGGCACCTGGCAGGCGTCACGGAAGGGCGCGATGCGCGCCAGCGCGTTGTGGCCCCAGAACTGACCGCAGTCGCCGGTCCACCAGGCCTGGCCGTTGATATAGGTGCGCATGCCCTGGCGCATGCCGAATTGGAAGATCCGGGCGAAGGCGCTGCGCGACGGCAGGCCGACCACCAGGGTCTGGAGGATGCCGATCCTCGGATGGGCCTGCATGCGGCGCACGGCCCGCAGGATCGTCGCGGCGTCCATCAGGCTGTCGGCGTCGAGCGGCAGCATCAGGTCGTGGTCGTCGCCCCACCGTACGAGGAAGTCGCGGAGGTTTCCGGCCTTGAAGCCGGTGCGGTCGTCGCGACGGCGATAGACGATGGTGGCGCGGTCGCCGACCTCCCGGGTCCAGCGCGCGACGGCGGCCTCTTCCTGCGCCGCCACGTCGTCCCGGTCGGTGTCGGAGAGCAGGAAATAGGCGAAGGCGGCGCCATACCCGCTCGCCGCGAGTTCGGCCTCGATGAGCTTCAGGCGTCCGAGGGTGCGGGCCGGGTCCTCGTTGCGCACCGTCATGACGATGGCGGTCTTCAGCGCGATCGGGCCCTCGGGCTCGTCGAGCGCGGCGAAGGGCGCGACCTCGCGCAGATGGTCCTTCACGCCGTGGAGCAGATAGAGGCCGATCACCGCGTTCCAGACGCCCAGCACCGTCCAGGGCAGCATGCCGAGGAAGGAGACGAGGAGGAGGACATCGATCACCGTCCAGCCGCCCGCCCCCAGGATGGAGGCCGCCCAGAGGGCGAAGGCGAGGTACAGCGCGCCGTTCAGCCCCGCCACGAGGACGCGGCGTCGCGCCAGCACCGCCGTGCTCCGGGTGCCGGTCGGGGTCGACGCGGTCCTCGACGAGGCGCGGTCGAGGGGCGTCACGTCGTCCGAGGGCATGGGCGCGTCACCATCGTCTGTTGCGGGAACTCGTCGCGGCCGTCTTGCGAATCCGGCGCATGACGGGCAACCCTAGAACATGTTCCGAGCGGACTGAATCAGCCGACTCGAAAAGAATTCGCTCCGGCTGCCGTGGGAGCGAAGTCGACCCGACAGGATCGAAACCCGGATCGCTCCGAACGCGGTCGGTGGTGAAGAGAAGCGAAGCGAACCGGATGACCACCACCACGCGGGCCCTCTACTACGTCGCTCCGATGCGGGCCGAGTTGCGCGCCCTGACGCTGGGCGCGCCCGGCCGCGACGAGGCGCTGGTGCGCACCGAGATCTCGGCGATCTCGCGCGGCACCGAGAGGCTCGTCGCGCGGGGCGGGGTGCCGGCGGCGGAGCAGCGGCGGATGCGCTGTCCGATGCAGGAGGGCGATTTCCCGTTTCCGGTCAAATACGGCTACTGCGCGGTGGGGATCGTCGAGGACGGGCCGGCGGCGTGGCGCGGCCGGCGGGTCTTCGTGCTGCATCCCCACCAGGAGCGCTTCGTCGCGGCCCTCGACCGGCTCACGCCGGTGCCGGACGGTGTGCCGGCGCGGCGCGCGGCGCTCGCCGCCAACATGGAGACGGCGCTCAATGCCGTCTGGGATTCGGGCGTGAGCGTCGCGGACCGGGTGGTGGTGGTCGGCGGCGGGCTCGTCGGGCTGCTGGTCACGGCGCTCTGCGCCGGCCTGCCCGGCGCGCGGGTCACGCTGGTCGACGTCGATCCGGCGCGGGCCGCGCTCGCCGCCGGCTTCGGGGCGGATTTCGCGACGCCGGAGGCGTCGCTCGGCGGGGCGGATTTCGCGACGCCGGAGGCGGTGCCCGGCGGGGCGGACGTGGTCTTCCACACGAGCGCGACGGCGGCCGGGCTCGCCACCGCGCTCGGCGCGGCCGGGCCGGAGGCCAAAGTGATCGAACTCAGTTGGTACGGCGCGGGCGAGGTGGCGGCGCAGCTCGGCGGCGCCTTCCATGGCGAGCGCCTCAGCCTCGTCTCGTCGCAGGTCGGGCGGGTCTCGCCGGGGCATGCGGCGCGCGGCTGGACCCATGCGTCCCGTCTCGCCGCAGCATTGCGATTGAGCGCGGACGAGCGGCTGGACCGGCTGATCACGGAGACCGTCGCCTTCGACGATCTCGCCGAGGCGATCCCACGCCTGTTGGCGCCGGGGGCGCCGGGCGTCGCGACACTGGTGAATTACGAGGAGTGAGCATGTTTTCCGTCGAAGTGCGTGACCGCATCATGATCGCCCATGCCCTACCGGACCCGTTCTTCGGGCCGGCCCAGGGCCTGCACGGCGCGACCTTCGTGGTCGACGTCGCCTTCTTCCGCGAGACGCTCGGGCCGAAGAACGTCGTCGTCGACATCGGTCGGGCGCTCGACGTGTTGAAGGCGGTGCTCGATCCGCTGCGCTACCGCAATCTCGACGCCGTCCCGGCGTTCGAGGGGCAACTCACCACCACGGAATTCCTCGCCCACCACGTCTTCACCGAGATCGTGGCGGCGATCCGGGCCGGCGCGCTCGGGCCCGACGGCGAGAGCCTCGCCCGCATCCGCGTCACGCTGCACGAGACCGACCTCGCGCGCGCCGCCTTCGAGGGGCCGGTCGGCTGATGCGCGAGGTCGCGTTCCTCATTCCCGGCGATCCGGATCTGCCCACCGGCGGCTATGCCTATGACCGCGCGGTCGCGGCGCTGTTGCCGACCTTCGGTCTGCGGCCGATCCCGGTGAGGCTGCCGGGCTCCTTCCCGGACCCTTCCGTGGCGGATCTCGAGACCTGCGCGGCGCTGGTCGAGGGGCTTCCCGAAGGGTGCCCGCTGCTCGTCGACGGGCTCGCCTACGGCGCCATGCCGGTCGACCTGGTGCGGCGCTTCAGTCGCCCCGTGGTCGCCCTGTGCCACCATCCGCTGGCACTCGAGACCGGGATCTCCCCGGCGCGGGCGGAAGCCTTGCGGGCGTCGGAGACGGCGGCCCTGGCGCTGGCCGGGGCGGTGATCGTCACGTCGCCGGCGACCGGACGTCTCCTCTCCCGCGACTACGCGGTGCCGGCCGAACGCATCACCGTGGCGGTGCCCGGCACGGCACCGAAACCCCGCGCGACGGGATCGGGCGGGCCACGGCTCGAGCTGCTGGCGGTCGGCTCGGTCGTGCCGCGCAAGGGCTACGACCTCTTGATCGCCGCTTTGGCGGGGCTCGCCTCGCGCCACTGGCGACTGTCGATCGTCGGGGCCGACCGCGCGCCGGCTCACGGCCGGGCGCTCGAGGCGCAGATCGCCGCCGCCGGCCTCGGTGAGCGGGTGCGGTTCCTCGGGGCGGTCGGCGACGACACCCTCGACGATCTCTACCGGCGGACCGATCTCTTCGTCTCGGCGTCGCATTACGAGGGCTACGGCATGGTGCTCGCCGAGGCCCTGCGGCGCGGCCTGCCGATCGTCGCCACCACCGGAGGCGCCGCCGCCGACACGGTGCCGGAAGGGGCGCGGCTCAAGGTGGCGCCCGGCGACCTCGAGGGGCTGCGTGCCGCCCTCGACCTGGCGATCGAGGACGAGGCCCTGCGCCGCGCCCTCGCCGCCGCCGCCCTCGCCGCCGGCGAGGCCCTGCCGCGCTGGGAGGATACCGCGCGGATCGTCGCCGACTGTCTGCGGGCGCAATCGGAGGGCGTGGCGTGAGCGGGTTTTCAGCGGATTGGCTGGGCTTGCGCGAACCGGCGGACCACCGCGCCCGCGCCGCCGGCCTCGCGGAACGACTGACGCGTCATCTGGGGCACGGCCGGGTCCCGCGGGTCGTCGACCTCGGCTCGGGGACCGGCTCCAATCTGCGCGCCACCGCGCCCCATCTCGGACCCCGGCAATCCTGGCGGCTCGTCGACGACGATCCGGCGTTGCTCGAGGCGGCGGCGCGCCGGCTCGCCGAGTGGGCCGACGCGGCGCGGGCGGAGGGCGAGACGCTGTGGCTCGACAAGGGCGGCGCGGAGATCCTCGTCTCCTTCGACCGGCGCGATCTCGCCCGTGGCGTCGACGGCGACCTCTTGGCGGATTGCGACCTCGTCACCGCCTCGGCGCTGTTCGATCTCACCTCGGCGGCGTGGATCGGGCGGCTGGTCGAGGCGGTCGTCGCACGCGGCGCGGCGTTCCTCGGGGTGCTGACCTACGATGGCCGCGACGGCTTCGTCCCGCCGCACCCGCTCGACGATGCCGTGATCGCCGCCTTCGCCGCGCACATGAAGCGCGACAAGGGCTTCGGCACCGCCGCCGGACCGGCGGCGGCGGATGTGCTGGCCGAAGGGTTCGGCGCGGCGGGATATGTCGTGGAACGGGGCGACAGCCCGTGGGTGCTCGGCCCGGCGCAGGAGACCCTGGCGCGGGAGCTTCTCGCCGGCATGGCGGCGGCGGTCGGCGAGACCGGGCGCGTGCCAGCCGCCGGCCTCGACGACTGGCTCGAGTTCCGACGCGCGGCGTGCGGGCGGTCCGGCGCCCGCATCGTCGTCGGGCACACGGACATCCTCGCGATGTCCGCCGGTTAGGGCAGCATGCGGCGCATCACGCCGTCCTTCAGGACGAAACGGTGCATCAGAGCCGCGCCGATGTGGGCCGCCAGCAGCGCGGCGAGGCCGAAGGCGACATAGCCGTGATAGGCGAGGAGCATCTTGGCGAGGCCCTCGTTCTTGGCGAGGATCTCGGGGAGCGAGAAGCCGCCGAGGAGGTCGCGCGCGCCGAAGGCCGAGGCGCCGAGCCAGCCGAGGATCGGCACGGCGAGCAGCGCCAGATAGAGCAAGCCGTGGACGGCTTCCGCCGCGATCACCTGGAGACGGTTGAGGCTCGCCTCGGGGGCCGGCGTGCCGTGGATGAGGCGCAGGGCCACGCGCAACAGCACGAGCAGCAGGACGATCGCGCCGAAGGTCTTGTGGGCGGTGTAGAGCTGGCCGGTGATCTCGTCGAAATTCGTCGCCGCGCCGCGCCGGACCATGAGGAACCCGACGGGGAGCAGGGCGAAGACCAGGAGCGCGGTGAGCCAATGGACGAACTTCTGTAGGCCGGAATAGGCGAGGGGGCGTTCTGCCATGGGAACCTCCATCTTCTCAAACCGTCAGGTCGCAATCGAACAGCACGTCGCCGTCGCCGAGCGGAATGACGTTGGTCGGGGGGCGGCGGGCGTCACAGATCCGCTCGATCGGCGCGAGGTCGAGGCCGTTGCGCCCGGATCCGAGGATGATCGGCGAGACCATCAGATGAAGCCGGTCCACCAATCCGGTGTCGATGGCCCGCGACACGATCGCCGGTCCGCCTTCGATGAGCACGGTGCCGAAGCCCATGGCGGAGAGCGTCTCCATGACCCGGCTCATGTCGAAGCGCCCGTCCGGCGCCGGCAGCGTGACGATCTCCACCCCGTCGGGCAGCGCCGGGCCGCCCTGCTCGGCGCCGCGAAAGACGATCCGGCGGGCGCCGTCGCGGCCGTCGAGGCAGCGCGCCGTGGCCGGCAGCGTGCCGCGGGCGTCGAGCATCACGCGGACGGGACTGCGGCCGGCGCAGCGGCGCACGTTGAGCTGCGGATCGTCGGCCAGCACGGTGCCGATGCCGACCAGGACGGCATCGACGTGGGCGCGCAGGGCATGGAGATGGTCGAGCGAGGGAGAGCCGCCGATGCCGCGCGAATCGCCGTTGCGGGTGGCGATGCGTCCGTCGAGGGACAGCCCGAGTTGCGCCACCACATAGGGGCGGCCGCCGAACCGGGGGGCGATTCTCTCCATGGCTGCTTCACCGGGGTGGGGCACTGGGAAGAACCTCGGCTGCCGTGGAACTCGCCCGCACCTTAGGCGGAAACGCGTAGGAAGCAAACAGCCGCCGTGCTCGCCGCCGCTGTCGCTCCCGCGTCTCGCCACAAGGGAATTCGCCACTCCGGCCGCCGGTGCTGGCGCGAACCGAGCGAGTGAGCGATGATCGGTCGGCGACGACGGTCGATCCTTCCCGCAGGATCCGTCGATCCGCCTTTCGCCCCGGCATCGAAGGTCTTCGATCGCCACGTTCCACGACACGGATCTCCGGAAACCCCATGACCCTCGCAGAACGATTCCACACGCAGCGGGCGCGCGGCGCCTCGCCGATCGGGCTCGGATGCATGAGCTTCGGCGGCATGTACGGGCCGGCCGACGCGGCCGACAGCGCGGCGACGCTGGCGCGGGCGCTCGATCTCGGCATCACCTTCTGGGACACCGCCGACATCTACGGCAACGGCGTCAGCGAGACCCGGATCGGTCGTTTCCTCGCCGACCATCCCGGCGCGCGCGAGCAGGTGATGCTCGCCACCAAGTTCGCCATCACCCAGACGCCGGAGGGCAAGCGGCGGATCGACAACAGCCCCGAGCACATGCGCGCCTCCCTCGAGGCGTCGCTGCGGCGCCTCGGCACCGACCATGTCGATCTCTACTATGTCCATCGCTTCGACCCCGAGGTGCCGATCGAGGAGACGGTCGGGGCGATGGCGCGCGAGGTCGAGGCCGGGCGGATCGGGGCGATCGGGCTCTCGGAGGTCTCGCCCGACACCTTGCGGCGGGCTCACGCGGTTCATCCGATCGCCGCCGTCCAATCGGAATATTCGCTGTGGACGCGGGCGCCGGAACTCGGGTTGATCTCGGCCTGTGAGGACCTCGGGGCGCTCTTCGTCGCCTTCTCGCCGCTCGGGCGCGGCTATTTCAGCGGGCTCCTGGAGGACCCCTCGGCGCTGCCGTCCTCCGACTTCCGGGCCTCCAATCCGCGGTTCCAGGGTCGCAATTGGCAGCGCAATCTCGACTACCGCGCCGCCTATCTGGCGCTCGCCGCCTCGTGGGGCCTGTCACCGAGCGCGCTCGCCATCGCCTGGACCCTGGCGAAGGGGTCGCACGTCGTGCCGATCCCCGGCACCAGGACCGCCGCCCATCTCGAGGAAGACGCCGGCGCCGCCACGCTCGCCCTGACGGCCGCGCAGGTCGGCGAACTCGAGCGGGTGTTGCCGGCCGGTTTCGCCGCCGGCGAGCGCTATGCTCCGGGCCAGTGGGCGAACATCGAGCGCTACGGCTGAGGGCGCGCGGCCCGTCGCGCGGGCGTCGCGGCGGCCCTCGGGCCGCTGCCTCCCCCTCGACTCCCACGGAGGTCATGCTACCCTGAGATGCAATCATGCACGCTCGACGGGTGGGATGGCGCGATGGCCGGGGGACGGATCGGACGGATCGGATGGGTCGTGGTGGTTCTGGCGCTCGCCGGATGCGCCACCCGCTACCAGGAGATGGGCGCGACCGGCGGGGTCGGCGCGGCGGCGGTGACCGACGACGTCTGGCGGATCTCGGCGCGCGGCAATCTCCACACCGAGGCGGCGACGATCCAGGACTACGTGCTGCTCAAGGCGGCGGAGACGACGCTGGCGGCGGGACGCAGCCATTTCGCCATCGTCGGCAAGCAGGGCGCCTCGCGCGGCCTCTACGGCACGCTGGCGCTCGGCGGCGGCACCGAACAGGGCGGCTTCGGCCTCCTCGGGCGCACGCGCAAGGAGCCGGGCGAGGATCTGATGATCCGCCTCCTGCCCAAGGATGCCCCGGCCGAGGACAGGGCCGAGGCGTTGGAGGCGCGCCAGATCGTCGCCAACATCGGCCCGCGGGTGAAGCGCCCCGAGCCGTGAGCGGGTATCACGCCGCCGCTTCGGCGGCGTGGCAGGCGGCGAGATGCCCGGCGGTGCCGGTGACGGCCGGCTTTTCCACCCGGCAGCGATCGAAGGCGATCGGGCAGCGGGGATGGAAGTAGCAGCCGCTCGGCGGATCGAAGGGCGAGGGCAGTTCGCCGGTGAGCACGATGCGCTCCTTCTTGTGGCCCGGATCGGCCATCGGCGTCGCCGACAGCAACGCCCGCGTGTAGGGGTGGCGCGGTTCGGCGAAGAGCGCCTCCTTGGTGGCGTGTTCGGCGACGCCGCCGAGATACATCACCATCACCTCGTCGGCGATGTGGCGCACCACCGACAGGTCGTGGCTGACGAAGACATAGGCGAGGCCGAACTCCTGCTGGAGGTCGGAGAGCAGGTTCAGCACCTGGGCGCGCACCGACACGTCGAGGGCGGAGACCGGTTCGTCGAGGATGATGATCTTGGGGCGCAGCATCAGGGCGCGGGCGATGGCGATGCGCTGGCGCTGGCCGCCGGAGAACATGTGGGGATAGCGGTCGGCGTGCTCGGGGCGCAGGCCGACGCGGGCGAGCATGCTCTCGGCTTCGACGCGCCGTTGCGCGGCCGGCATGTCGGTGTTGACGAGCAGCGGCTCCTCCAGCGTCCGACGGATGGTCTGGCGCGGATTGAGCGAGCCGTAGGGGTTCTGGAACACCATCTGCACGGTCGAGCGCAAGAGCTTGAGGCGATGGCCGGAAGCGTCGGTGACGTCGGTTCCGGCGATCGACAGGCGGCCGGAGGTCGGCGGCTCGATCAGCGTCAGCATGCGGGCGAGCGTCGACTTGCCCGATCCCGATTCGCCGACGACCGCCAGGGTCTTGCGCTCCTCCAGGGTGAAGGAGATGCCGGCGACGGCCTTGACCGTGCCGGGGGCGGAGAACATGCCGCGGCCGACCTCGTAGTGCTTCACGAGATCGTGGGCTTCGAGGATCGGGTTCATCGCGGGGCTCCGCTGTGCTCGAGGCCGGTGCGAGGTCTTCCTCCGACGAGCGGGGTATGACACAGGGCGCGCCCGAGGTCCGCGGACTGGGGCTCGGGTTGCTCGCGGTGGCAGAGATCGAAGGCGTGGGCGCAGCGCGGCGAGAACAGGCAACCGGCGGGGCGGTCCCATTGGCCGGGCACCATGCCGGGGATCGAGGGCAGGCGCTTCTCCACCGCCCGCTCGGGCAGCGCCGCGAGCAGGGCGGCGGTGTAGGGATGGTGGGGGTCGTCGAACAGCGCCACCGTCTCGGCGAGCTCGACCTGCTGGCCGGCATACTGCACCACGACGCGCTCGGCGGTCTCGGCGACGACGCCCATGTCGTGGGTGATCAGCACCAGCCCCATGTCCTTCTCGTCGCGCAACCGCACCAGGAGATCGAGGATCTGGGCCTGGATGGTGACGTCGAGGGCGGTGGTCGGCTCGTCGGCGATCAGCAGCTTCGGCGAACAGGCGATGGCGATGGCGATCATCACGCGCTGGCTCATGCCGCCCGAGAGCTGGTGGGGGAAGGCCGCCAGCCGGCTCTCCGGCGAGGGTATGCCGACCTGTTCCAACAGTTCGATCGAGCGGGCGCGGCGGGCGGCGCGGCCGAGGCCGAGATGGGTCTGGAGCGATTCGCCGATCTGGAAGCCGACGGTGAAGCACGGATTCAGCGACGACATCGGCTCCTGGAAGATCATCGCGATGTCCTTGCCGACCAGCTTGCGCCGCGCGCGCGGGCTCAGGCCGAGCAGGTTCTCGCCGCAGAACTCCAGGCGATCGGCGGTGACGCGCGCGGTCTTGGGCAGGAGGCCCATGACGGCCAGCATCGCCACCGACTTGCCGGAGCCGGACTCGCCGACGATCGAGACGATCTCGCGCGGATCGACGGCGAGGGAGAAGCGGTCGACGGCGCGGAACAACCCGGAGCGGGTTTCGAAGTCGACCGAGAGGTTCTCGATTTCGAGAAGGGGCATGGACGCCTCAGCTCCGCTTCAGTTTGGGATCGAAGGCGTCGCGCAGACCGTCGCCCATCAGGTTGATGGAGACCACGGTGAAGAGGATGGCGAGGCCGGGCAGGGTGACGATCCACGGGTTGGAGCGGATGAATTCGCGACTGTCGGCCAGCATCGAGCCCCATTCGGGGATCGGCGGCTGGGCGCCGAGACCGAGGAAGCCGAGCGCCGCCGCCTCCAGGATGGCGTCGGAGACGCCGAGGGCGGCCTGGACGATCAGGGGGGCGAGGCAGTTCGGCAGCACGGTGATGAACATCAGCCGCAGCTTGCCGACGCCGATGGTGCGCGACGCCACCACGTAGTCCTTGCCGATCTCGGAGAGCGCCGAGGCGCGCACCAGACGGACATAACGCGGCAGGTAGACGATCGTCACCGCGACGATGGTGTTGGTCAGGCTGGGGCCGAGGATGGCGACGATCAGGATGGCCAGCACCAGGCTCGGCACGGCGATGATCAGATCCATGACGCGCATGATCAGGGTGTCGACGAGGCCGCCGGCGAAGGCGGCGACCAGGCCGAGGACGATGCCGATCGACACCGACACCACCATCACGGTCAGGCCGATGAACAGCGACACCCGGGCGCCGTGGATCAGCCGGGAGAGCATGTCGCGGCCCAGCGCGTCGGTGCCCAGGATGAACTGCCAGTGGCCGCCGTCCTCCCACACCGGGGGGGCCTTGGAGAATGCGCGGAACTGCTCGATCGGCGAATAGGGCGCGACGAAGTCGGCGAAGATCGCCATCGACGCGATGATGGTGAGCAGCACCAGGCCGGCGACGGCGCCGCGGTTCTCGGAGAAGGAATCCCAGAACTCGGCGAAGCGGCCGCGCGGACCGGCGCCGGCGGGAACCACGGGAGAGACCTCAGCGACCATGACGCAGCCTCGGGTTGATGGCGCCGTAGAGCACGTCGACGCCGAGGTTGACGATGATGACGATCGACGAGATCAGCATGATCCCGCCCTGCAGCGCCGGATAGTCGCGCCGCCCGATGGCCTCGATCAGCCATTTGCCGATGCCGGGCCAGGAGAAGATCGTCTCGGTGAGGACGGCGCCGGCGAGCAGGGTGCCGATCTGCAGGCCGATCGAGGTGATCACCGGGATCAGGGCGTTGCGCAGGGCGTGCAGACCGATCACCCGCATCGGCGACAGGCCCTTGGCGCGCGCGGTGCGGACGTAGTCCTCGTTCAGCACCTCGAGCATCGAGGAGCGGGTGATGCGGGCGATGACGGCGAGCGGGATGGTCGCCAACACGATCGACGGCAGCACCAGGTGATGCAGCGCCGAGAGGAAGGCGCCTTCCTGATCCGACATCAGGCTGTCGATCAGCAGGAAGCCGGTGGTCGGCTCGAAATAGTACTTGATCAGGTCGAGGCGGCCGGAGACCGGGGTCAGGCCCCAGCGCTCGGACACCAGCATGATCAGGAGCAGGCCCCACCAGAAGATCGGCATCGAGAAGCCTATCACCGAGGCGCCCATCACGGTGTGGTCGAAGGCCGAGCCACGCTTGACCGCGGCGATGGTGCCGGCCGGCACGCCGATCATCACCGCCAGGATCATCGCCGCCAGCGACAGTTCGATGGTGGCGGGGAACAGCGTCGCGAACTCGGTCAGCACCTTCTCGTTGGTGACCATCGAGGTGCCGAAGTCGCCGTGGAGCAGGGCCCAGACATAGTCGGCGAACTGCTTCCACACCGATTGGTCGAGGCCGAGTTCATGGCGGAACTGGGCGAGGCGCTCGGGCGAGATGCCGCGTTCGCCGGTCCGCACCTCGACGGGATCGCCCGGAACCAGGCGGATGGCGGCGAAGGTGACGAACATCAACGCGACGAAGGTCGGCAACGTCAGCGCGGCGCGTCTCAGGAAAAAGCGGAACATCCGTGCCCCCAAAGGAGTGCCGGCGGGGCATCATGCTCCGCCGGCTCAATCGTGTTCGGATTGTCAGGATATCACTTCAGGCCGACGCCGGTGAACTCGTGGCGGCCGAAGGGCGAGATCTTCCAGCCGGTGACTTCCTTGCGGGTCGGCTCGAACACCACCGAATGGGCGATGGTGAACTGCGGCACCTCCTCGCGGGCGATGACCTGCATCTCCTCGTAGAGCTTGGTGCGCTCCTTGACGTCGGAGAGCGTGCGGGCCTTGGCGAGCTTGTCGTTGAAGTCCTTGTCGCACCACTTCGACAGGTTCTGCCCCGCCGGCTTGCCGTCGTTGCAGCCGATCAGGAAGAAGAAGTTGTCCGGATCGCCGTTGTCGCCGGTCCACCCGAGCTGACCGGTGATGTGCTCACCCGCCTGCATACGCTTGCGATACTCGCCCCACTCGTAGGACTTGAGTTCGGCCTCGACGCCGATCTTGGCGAGGTCGGCCTGCATCATCTCGGCGATGCGCTTGGCGTTGGGGTTGTAGGGGCGCTGCACCGGCATCCACCACAGATCGACCTTGATCGGGGTGGCGATGCCCGACTTGGCGATCAGTTCCTTGGCCTTGGCCGCATCGTAGACGTAGTCCTGGACCTTGTCGTTGTAGGACCAGATGGTCGGCGGGATCAGGTTCTTGGCCGACTGGCCGGCGCCCTGATAGACGTCCTTGAGGATCGCCACCTTGTCGATGGCCATGGCGAAGGCCTGGCGGATCTCCTTCTTGTCCATCGGCGGCTTGGTGACGTTGAAGGCCCAGTAGGCGATGTTGAGGCCCGGGGCGCTCATCAGGTTGAGGTTGGCGTCGGCCTTGATCTCGGCGAGGTCGGCCGGACGCGGGGCGATCATGACGTGGCACTCGCCCTTCTTGAGCTTGGCGAGGCGGGCGGTCGGATCGGCGGTGATGGCGAAGACGAGGTCGTCGATCTTGGCCTTCTCACCCCAGTAGCCGGGGAAGGCCTTGTAGCGGATGACCGCGTCCTTCTGATAGGCGACGAACTGGAACGGGCCGGTGCCGACCGGGATCTGGTCGAACTGCTCGGGCTTGCCGGCCTTGAGCAGGAAGTCGGCGTATTCGGCCGACTGGATGGTGCCGAAGTCCATGGCGAGGTTGGCCATGATCGGCGCATTCGGCTCCTTGAGCTTCATGACGACCGTGTAGGCGTCCTTCTTCTCGATCGACTCGAGCATCTTCGGCATGTCCATGTCGGCGAAGTAGTCGTACTTGCCGCCGGAGATCTTGTGGTAGGGGTGATCGTCCTTCCACTGGCGATTGAACGAGAACAGCACGTCGTCGGCGTTGAAGTCGCGGGTCGGCTTGAAGTTGTTGATGCCGGAATGCCACTTCACACCCTTGCGCAGGTGGAAGGTGATGGTCTTGCCACCGTCGGCGATTTCCCACTTCTCGGCCAGGCCGGCGACCACGGTGGTGGTGCCGCGCTCGAACGCGACGAGCTGATTGAACACGGGGCGCGCGGCGTCGAAGGTGGTGCCGGTAGTGTTGAGCGCCGGCGTGAAGTTCTCGGGGCTGCCTTCCGAACAGTAGACCAGCGTCTTGGCCTCGAGCGCCGAGGCACCGAGGGCGAACATGGCCAGGAACGTGGCCGCGCCGGTGGTGAAGGTCCGTTTCATCGAGAATGCTCCTTCTCGTATCTGGTGTAGGTGAGCCGCTTCGATACGTCGTCCCGGATCGACGGTCGGCGGGGGGAATATCCTTCCGCCCATCGTGCCTTCCTCGCATCGACACTTCCGGACGAGCCCCGATGACGGGAAGACCGATCCGGGATGTGCCGCCGTCGGGGACCGAACGACCGCTTCCTGAGCGAGCGATCAAATCTCAATGCGTGAACCAGCGCAACGGGTCACGTCGGGTTTCGGTGGAGATTCCGTTCGGTCGGAGAAACGTCCGGGAAATCGCCGCGCCGCATCCGCCGCGAGGGGCGGCGCGATCAGGGCAGTTTCGCGAGGATGCCGGGCCAGCGGCGCAGTGCCTCCTCGAAGAGGCGATCCGGATCGGACAGGAAGGCGACGCGGGTGGTGGCGTCGGCGAAGAGCAGCAGATGGTCGCGCCAGATCAGATGATGGAGCGGCGAGCCTTCGGCCGGGCGGCCCTGGGCGATGGCGAAGGCGCAATGGCCGCCGAACAGTGGGGCGTAGACCTCCGGCGTGTCGCGAAAGGCGGCGAGATTGCCTTCGTTGCGGAAGAGCCAGGTGGTCCCGCTCCAGTCGAGCTGCCAGCGGTCGTCGCCGAGGCCGGGGCGGTTCTCCAGGAAATAGAGAATCGGATCGAATCCGCCGAGCGCCATCCCGCTCATCGGGTCGGCGAGATAGTGGATACGCGGCTTCGGCGCCGAGCCGGCGATCGGCCCGGCGATCGGCGGGCGGACGTCGGGCGGCGGTTTGCGCGGCGGCGGCGGCGGCGAAGGAGGGGGTGTCGGCGCGGCGGCGGGCGGCGGCGGCTCGCGGCCGCCGGAGGCGAGGCCGGGATGGGGGGCGAGGAGCCCGGCGAGCGCCAGGGCGGCCAGGAGGCGTCCGACGCGCCGCGACGTCGGACGGTGGGGGAGGCGATCCCGCTTCCGCCGCGTCTTCGCCCGATTTCCGCTAAACTGATCCATGTACGATTCGATCCGTCGCGTCGCCGTCGCCGCCTCCGTCGCCCTCGAGGCCTTCGCCCCGGAGCAGGGAACCCGGCGAGACACGTCTCGGCCACCTGGCCGAGGCGAGACGTCCCGCGTGGGGAACGAACCGAATCGCGGGCGCCCATGCGTCCGACGACAAGAGCTGGGAAGAGACCAGATGCGCAAGATCGTCGTCATGAAATTCGGGCTCGCCGTCGCCGCGCTCACCGCTCTGGTGGCGGCCTTCGTCGCCGTGCCGCCGGCCTCCGCCCAGGATCGCGGCGGAACCTATTCCACCCCGGAACTGGTCAGAACCGGCCACAATTTCTTCGGCACGGTCTCCGGCGGGCTCGCCACGGTGATCGAGCAGGCGGTGTCGCGCTACGGCCAGCCCAACGGCTACATCCTCGGCGAGGAGGGCTCGGGGGCGATCATCGGCGGCCTGCGCTATGGCGAGGGCCACCTCAACACCCGCGATCGCGGCAGCACCAAGGTCTATTGGCAGGGGCCGTCGATCGGCTGGGACTTCGGCGGCGAGGGCGCCCGCACGATGATGCTGGTCTACAACCTGCCGGCGGTCGACGCGCTCTATCAGCGCTTCGGCGGCGTCGACGGGTCGGCCTATTTCATCGGCGGCTTCGGCATGACGGCGCTGGTCGCCGACCGCATCTACGTGGTGCCGGTGCGCTCCGGCCTCGGCGTGCGCCTCGGCGTCAATCTCGGCTATCTCAAGTTCACGCCGACCGCGACCTGGAATCCCTTCTGATCGAGACGATTTCGAGTTTGAACGCGCGACTTCCGACGCCCGCGTGGCGGAGGTCGCGCGAGCGCGCGGAAGGTGGTATCGAAACCGGCGGCGAGGGTTGGGAGCGAGCGGGGCGAGGGGGCCGATGGTGATCGAGTGGGCGATGTGGTTCGCGCTCGGCTTTCTGGCGGCGGCCATCCTGGCGCTCGTCGTGATGGTGTCGCTGTGGCGACGGGCGGTGCGGCTGACCACCCGGCGGGTCGCCGGCAGCGTTCCGGCCGACGCCCACGCGGCGCTCGCCGACAAGGATCTCCAGGCGGCGCGTTTCGCCCGCGACGTCCGCCGTTATGAATTGTCGCTCTCCGATCTGCGCCGGCGCAACGTCGAGGAGCGGGTCGCCGTCGGCCGCCAGACCATCGCACTCGACGAGATGCGGGTCGCCCGCGACGCCGAGACGGCGCGGGTCGCGGAAGGGTTGGCGCGCGAGGCCGGTCTCGCCGAGGAGATCGCCGGGCGCGACCGCGAACTGGCGACGCGCGCCGCCGAACTCGCCGCCGCGCGCGCCGAAATCGCCCACCACCTCGAGACCATCGCCGATCACGAGGCCACCATCGCCACGCTCGAGCAGGCGGTCGAGACACGCGACGTCGAGATCGCCACGCGCAAGACCGAGATCGATGCCGGCGCGATCCAGATCGAGGCGCTGAAGGCCGAGATCGCCGAGAAGAAGCTGCGTATCGAGGAATTGCGCAAGACGCTGGGCCTCGCCGAGACGGTGGTGGCGCAGCAGAAGGATCGCGCCGATCGCCTCGACCGGCGGATCGAGCGTCTGGTCGCCGACGTCGCCGATCGCGAGGAGATCGCCGATCGCCGCCATCGCGAGCTGGAACGGTCGCGCCAGGCGTTGACCTCGGCCAATGCCCGTATCTCGAGCCTGACCCGCAAGGTCGACGGCACCGACGGGGCGCCGCGGCTCGGCGACAATGTCGAGCGTAGCGTCGAGTTGCTGGAGCAGCAGCTGCGCGAACTCGAGAGCCGCCTGGAGACGAGCGAGGCGGAGCGCGACCGCCTCGCCGCGACCCTCGCCGAACGGCGGCGCTCGGGGGGCGAGAGCGACGGGGCGACGACGAGGGCCGAGCTGCGCGAACAGATCGCCGATCTCGCCGCCGAGATGGTTCGCCTGACCGGCGCGGTCGAAGGCGCCGGGTCGCCCCTCGGCCGGCTGCTGGCCGCGCCGGAGAGCGGCGAGGGGCCGCGCCCGAGCCTCGCCGACCGGATCCGCGCGGTGCGGGCCGCCGGCCAGAAGACGCCGGGCGGCTCGCGGGGGCGTGGCTGAGCACGGCCGAGCGCGACCGGTGCCCGACGGAAGCGGCGGCGCCGCGCCGCGCCGTGGCGTGATCACGAAATCCTCCAGGTCCACTCCGCCGCCGGACGGGGCCTTCTGCCGAAGGCTGGCGCCCCGGCGCCGTGCGATCACGAGGACGAACGGTCATGGCTGGCGACATCGTGGCACCTCGAGTCGGCGACGCCGCGAGGTCGGTTGTGCCCGGCCGGCGGTGAAGCCCCGCGTGGCGGGACGATAGGGTTCACGCCCGGACCGGGACGTCACCGATTCCATCCTCCGTTTGAAATGCACCGACGACGCCTGTAACCCTTGGGGAATACCGACAGAGCCGATTCGCGCCCTTCGGCGTCCTTTCGCGTCCCCATTCACGACCCTCTGCCCGAGGAGCCTCTCCCCCATGGCCGACACGTCGGACATCGCCGCTCTCGATCTCGCCGCCCTCATCGCCAGCCGAGTGTGCCACGACATCATCTCGCCGGTCGGGGCGATCACCAACGGCCTCGAGGTTCTCGAGGAGGACAACAACGAGGAGATGCGCGCCTTCGCCATGGACCTGATCCGCAAGAGCGCGCGTCAGGCCTCGGCCAAGCTGCAATTCGCCCGCCTCGCCTTCGGCGCCGCCGGGTCGGCCGGCGCGTCGATCGACCTCGGCGACGCCGAGATGGTGGCCAAGGGCTTCATGGCGGGCGAGAAGGCATCGCTCGAGTGGACCGCCACCCGCGTGCTGATGCCGAAGAACCTGGTCAAGCTGCTGCTCAATCTGATCCTGATGGCGGGCCACGCCATACCGCGCGGCGGGGTGATCAAGGTGGTGGTGACGGGAGAGGCGGAAGCGCCGACCTTCACCCTCACCTGCGAGGGCACCAACGCGCGCATCCCGGCCAATGCCGAGACCTTCCTCGGCGGCGGGCTCGGCGATCATGCGCCCGACGCCCACATGATCCAGCCGATCTACGCCGGTCTCCTGGCCAAGGCGGCGGGCGTGACCGTCACGGTGGACAAGGACGGCGATTCGGTGGTGTTCCGCGCCAGTCCCAAGGTCGAGGCCACCGTGCTCGCCGGCCCCGGCTCCGCCGGCGATCCCGCCTGAGACTTCGCGAGGTCGGCGAGCGATTCCGCGCTGCATCCACCCTCGGTGGTGATGTCACCGCGAAAGACGCCGAATAATCCGCCCGGACGGCCTCGCCTCCGGTGGCTTCTTCTGGTGCTCGGGATCGTCGAAACACACCAGACCGGCAGCCCCGCCTATAAGTAGAACAACTTCCCGACGCTCTGTGCTGCGGTGCGAGCGCGGAGTCCTGACGAGTTCTTTCCGAACGCCTCGGATCGCGGGCTTTCCGGCAATCCTCTCTTAACGCTTTGACTCGATACTGCGTTCATGACCGGGGGGTATCCCCCGCACAACGACCCCGGCGACGACCGAATGACAAGGTAGGGGCCATGGACGATCTGCTGCGCGAATTCCTCACGGAGACGAACGAGAGCCTCGACGTCGTCGACGTCGAGCTCGTCAAGTTCGAACAAGACCCCAACAACGAAAAGATCCTCGGGAACATCTTCCGGCTGGTCCATACGATCAAGGGAACCTGCGGGTTCCTCGGCTTGCCCAGGCTCGAGGCGATCGCTCACGCTGCGGAAACGCTGATGGGCAAGTTCCGCGACGGCGTGCCGGTGACGGAGGCCGCGGTGACGCTGGTCCTGCAGTCGATCGACCGGATCAAGCAGATCGTCGCCGATCTCGAGACCACCGAGCAGGAGCCGACCGGGTCTGATACCGACCTGATCTCGCAGCTCGAAAGGATGTCCGAGGCCGGCAAGCCGGCGAAGGTGGCCGAGGTGACCTCCCATACCGAGGGAGAGCTCGTCTATCAGATCCTCGAACGGCAGCTGCGCCCCGGTGAAGTGTCGCTCGACGAACTCGAACGCGCCTTCCGCGAGACCGTGGCCGAGGAGGCTCCGGCCGCCGCCGAGCCGGCGCCCGTCGCCGTGGAAAAGACGCCCGCGCCGCGCCCCGCCAAGGCCGCCGCGCCCAAGCCGGACGCCAAGGACGGCGATGGCGAGCACAAGGCCGGCAGCGTCTCGGCGCAGACCATCCGCGTCGCGGTCGATACGCTCGAACATCTGATGACCATGGTCTCGGAACTGGTGCTGACCCGCAACCAGCTCCTGGAGATCGTGCGCCGTCACGAGGACAGCGAGTTCAAGGTGCCGCTGCAGCGGCTGTCGAACGTCACCGCCGAGCTGCAGGAAGGGGTGATGAAGACCCGCATGCAGCCGATCGGCAACGCTTGGCAGAAGCTGCCGCGGGTGGTGCGCGACCTCTCCAACGAACTCGGCAAGCAGATCGAACTCGAGATGGTCGGTCAGGAGACCGAGCTCGATCGCCAGGTGCTCGAGCTGATCAAGGATCCGCTCACCCACATGGTGCGCAATTCGGCCGATCACGGGCTCGAGACCGGCGAGCAGCGCAAGGCCGCCGGCAAGCCGGAAAAGGGCACGATCAAGCTCTCCGCCTTCCACGAGGGCGGCCACATCATCATCGAAATCGCCGACGACGGCCGTGGGCTCGATCTCGAAAAGATCCGCAACAAGATCGTCGACAACGGGCTCGTCACCGAGTTCGAACTCGAGAAGATGACCGAAGCGCAGATCTACAAATACGTCTTCGCGCCCGGCTTCTCCACCGCCACCAAGGTCACCAACGTCTCCGGCCGCGGCGTCGGCATGGACGTGGTCAAGACCAACATCGACGCGATCGGCGGCACCGTCGATCTGAAGAGCGTGCCGGGCAAGGGCACCACCTTCACCATCAAGATCCCGCTGACGCTCGCCATCGTCTCGACGCTGATCGTCGAGTCGGCCGGCGACCGCTTCGCCATCCCGCAATTGTCGGTGGTGGAACTGGTGCGGGCTCAACAGAATTCCGAGCATCGCATCGAGCGGATCCGCGACACCCCGGTGCTGCGGCTCAGGAACAAGCTCCTGCCGCTCGTCCACCTCTCCCGCCTGCTCGGCATCACCGCCATCGGCGAGGCCGCCGACAAGCCGCCGGTGTCCGAGGAGGACGGCTTCATCGTCGTCATGCAGATCGGTCAGCAGACCTTCGGCGTGGTGGTCGACGCGGTGTTCCACACCGAGGAAATCGTCGTCAAGCCGATGTCGACCATGCTCCGGCACATCAACATGTTCTCGGGCAACACCATCCTCGGGGACGGGTCCGTCATCATGATCATCGATCCCAACGGCATCGCCCAGTCGGTCGGCCCCTCCCAGGTGGCGGGCACCAACGAAGAAGTCGAGCGCGAGGACGATCGCGCCCGCGACGCGGTGCAGATGATCTCGCTGCTGCTCTTCCGCGCCGGCACCGAACAGCCGAAGGCGGTGCCGCTGTCCCTGGTCACCCGGCTCGAGGAGTTCTCGGTCGACAAGGTCGAGCGCTCCAACGGCCGTGACCTGGTTCAGTACCGCGGTTCGCTGATGCCGCTGGTCTATTTCGACGAATACGCCCAGCGCAAGACCGAGGGCAGCCTGCCGATGCTGGTGTTCTCGGATGCCGGTCGGTCGATGGGCCTGGTGGTCGACGAGATCATCGACATCGTCGAGGACCGCATGGAGATCGAGGTCGGTTCGGAACGCGACGGCGTGCTCGGCTCGGCGGTGATCAAGGGCAAGGCGACCGAGGTCGTCGACATCGGCCACTTCCTGCCGCAGGCGTTCGAGGACTGGTTCCGCCGCAAGGAGCTCTCCTCGGAATCCCTGACCCGATCGCTGCTCTTCATCGACGACGCGGCATTCTTCCGCAACATGCTCGGCCCGGTGCTGAAGGCGGCGGGCTACAAGGTGACGGTGTGCGCCTCGGCGCCGGAAGCGCTCGACATGCTCGAGCACGGCCGCCTGTTCGACGTCATCGTCTCCGACATCGAGATGCCGGAGATGAACGGCTTCGAGTTCGCCGAGAACGTCAAGCGCCATCCGCAGCTGCGCCAGATCCCGATCCTGGCCCTGTCGGCGATGTGCACGCCCGCCTCGATCGAACGCGGCCGCCAGTCGGGCTTCGACGATTACATCGCCAAGTTCGACCGTCCCGGCCTGATCGCCGCGCTCAAGGAAGTGACGACCACCCACGAATACGGAGTTGCGGCATGAGCGACGACGCCAACGGCCTCAACGAGAGCATCCAATACGTCACCGTGGTGATCGGCGGACAGCTCTTCGGCCTGCCGATCGAACGTGTCCACGACGTCTTCGTGCCCGAATCGATCACCCGTGTGCCGCTGTCGCGGCCCGAAATCGCCGGCGTGCTCAATCTGCGCGGTCGCATCGTCACGGCGATCGACATGCGCCGCCGCCTGCATCTGCCGGCGCGCACCGACGGTGGCACGGCGATGGCGGTGGGCATCGAATCGAAGGGCGAGAGCTACGGCCTCTTGATCGACAACGTCGGCGAGGTTCTCGATCTGCCCTCCAGCGGTCGCGAGCCGAACCCGGTCAATCTCGATGCCCGGTGGACCGCGATCTCGGGCGGCGTGCATCGGCTCAACGGCCAACTGATGGTGATCCTCGACGTCGACCGCGTGCTCGGCGGGATGTCCGAGGCGATCGCCGCCTGACATGCCAACGCTCCTGGAGTGCCCACGATGAAGAACTGTCTGGTCGTCGACGACTCGAGCGTCATCCGCAAGGTCGCCCGCCGCATCCTCGAGGATCTCTCCTTCGAGATCACGGAAGCCGAGGACGGGATGAAGGCTCTCGACGCGTGCCGCAAGGAGATGCCGAACGCCATCCTGCTCGACTGGAACATGCCGGTCATGGACGGGCTCGAGTTCCTGGCGCAGCTGCGCCGCGAGCCCGGCGGCGAGAAGCCGAAGGTGGTGTTCTGCACCACCGAAAACGACGTCGGACATATCGCCAAGGCGATGCGGGCCGGCGCCGACGAGTACATCATGAAGCCGTTCGATCGCGAGATCGTGGAAGCGAAATTCGCTGAAGTCGGCCTGATCTGAGGGGGTCGACATGGCTTTCGGTTCGAGCGCGGCCACCGAGCGGCCGAACAAGATCGTGACGGACCCGGTCCGCGTCATGGTCGTCGACGACTCCGTCGTGGTGCGTGGATTGATCGGTCGGTGGATCGACGAGGATCCGGCGCTCGCCGTGGTTGCGAGCCATCGCAACGGCAAGTTGGCGGTCGACGACGTCGCTCGTTCGAACCCGGACGTGGTGGTGCTCGACGTCGAGATGCCGGAAATGGACGGCATCACCGCGCTGCCGCTGCTGCTCAAGGCCAAGCCCGGTCTCGTCGTGGTGATGGCCTCGACGCTGACCCGCCGCAATGCCGAGATTTCGCTGAAGTGCCTGTCGCTCGGCGCCGCCGACTATGTGCCGAAGCCGGAGTCCAACAGCGGCGTCACCACCTCCGCCGACTTCCGCAACGAAGTGATCCAGAGGGTGAAGGCGCTGGGCCTGCGGGCGCAGGCGCGCGGCGGTCGCACCGCCTTCGTGCCGTCCGCGCAGCCCGTGTCCTCGACGCCGACGGCGAACCCGGCGGCGCCGGCGCGCTCCTTCGCGCCGTCGCAACCGCGCGCCGCCGCGCCGGCCGCCACCTATCAGCTGCGCCCCTATTCCTCGGTGACCCCGCGCATCCTGCTGATCGGCTCGTCGACCGGCGGGCCGCAGGCGCTGACCCGGCTCTTCGGGGAAATCGGGCCGGCGATCGGCAATCTGCCGGTCCTGATCACTCAGCACATGCCGGCGACCTTCACCGCGATCCTGGCCGAGCACATCACCAAGGCCGCCGGCCGCCGCGCCGCAGAGGGCACGCATGGTGAACCCCTGATGCCCGGGCGCATCTACGTGGCGCCGGGCGGCAAGCACATGGTGATCGGCAAGCAGGGGAGCGAGACGGTGGTGCTGCTCAACGATCAGCCCCCGGTCAACTTCTGCAAGCCGGCGGTCGATCCGCTGTTCGAGAGCGTCGTGCCGCTGTTCGGCTCGGCGATCCTCGCCTGCGTGCTGACCGGTATGGGTCACGACGGAGCGGCGGGCGCCAAGCGCATCGCCGACGGTGGCGGCAGCGTGATCGCGCAGGACGAGGAATCGAGTGTGGTCTGGGGCATGCCGGGCGCCGTGGCGCAGGCGGGGGCCGCGTCCGAGATACTGCCCCTCGAGCAGATCGGCGGCAAGATCATGCGCATCCTGGGGGGACGTCGATGACGCCGATCGAGTACGACTATCTCAGGGGCTATCTGAAGCAGCAGTCCGGGCTCGTTCTGACGGCGGAGAAGCAGTATCTGATCGAGAGCCGGCTCCAGCCGGTGGTGCGCAAGGCCGGTCTCGCCTCGATCTCGGCGCTGGTCGCCAAGATGAAGGAACCGGGACAGGCGAGGATCTGCGAGGCGGTGGTCGAGGCGATGACCACCAACGAGTCCTTCTTCTTCCGCGACAAGACGCCCTTCGATCATTTCAACGACACGATGCTGCCGAAGATGATGGAGGCACGGTCGCGCGAACGCCGGCTCCGCATCTGGTGCGCCGCCGCCTCGACCGGCCAGGAGCCCTATTCGCTGGCGATGTGTCTGAAGGATCAGGAGGCCAGGCTCGCCGGGTGGCGCATCGAGATCGTCGGCACCGACCTCTCCAACGAGGTGTTGGACAAGGCCAAGGCCGGCGTCTACTCGCAGTTCGAGGTGCAGCGCGGCCTGCCGATCAACTACCTGCTCAAGCACTTCACCCAGAACGGCGATACCTGGCAGATCTCCTCCACCCTCCGGTCGATGGTCAGCTATCGCAAGCTGAACCTCCTGGAGAATTTCTCCTCTCTCGGTCAGTTCGACATCGTCTTCTGCCGAAACGTGCTGATCTACTTCGATAATCCGACGAAGATCGACATTCTCGGGCGTATCTCGAAGATGATGCCGAGCGACGGTTTTCTGGTGCTCGGCGCCGCCGAGACCGTGGTGGGGCTCACCGATGCGTTCAAGCCGATGAGCGAGCGACGCGGCCTCTACCAGATCGCGGCCGCCTCGGTCGCCGCCCCGGCACCGCGTTTCGGCACCACCGGCGCGTCGGCGCCCGCGCCGGCGATCGCGGCCTCGCGCTTCGCCGTGGTCGGGCGCTGATCGGCATTCGAACAGCGAAAGATTCGAGACATCAAAGGCGTGGGAGAGATCCCGCGCCTTTCCTCGTATGGCGGCGGCAAGCGGATGGAGGCTGAGTATGACGAGTTCAACGCTCGCAGGTTCGTCGCCTCGTCATGCTCCTGATCGGAGCGATCGCCACCCGGCGTTCCCCGTGACGGACATCGTCGGCCGCGATCGTGATCTCACCGGCTCGAAACGGCGAAAGGCCCCGTCGGTGTTCGACGGGGCCTTTCCGCAGGCGGGGAATTCGGGGTGCGTGGGGGGAGGCGCGGGGATCAGGCGATTTCGGCGTAGACTTCGTGCTCGTCGGGCTCGCGCAGCACGTAGCCGCGACCCCAGACGGTCTCGATGTAGTTCTTGCCGCCGGTCGCCGAGGCGAGCTTCTTGCGGAGCTTGCAGATGAAGACGTCGATGATCTTCAGTTCGGGCTCGTCCATGCCGCCATAGAGATGATTGAGGAACATCTCCTTGGTCAGGGTGGTGCCCTTGCGCAGCGAGAGCAGCTCCAGCATCTGATATTCCTTGCCGGTCAGATGCACGCGCTGGGTGTTCACTTCCACCGTCTTGGTGTCGAGGTTCACCACCAGGTCGCCGGTGGTGATCACCGACTGGGCGTGGCCCTTGGAACGACGGACGATGGCGTGGATGCGGGCGACCAACTCGTCCTTGTGGAACGGCTTGGTCATGTAGTCGTCGGCGCCGAAGCCCAGACCGCGGACCTTGTCCTCGATGCCGGCGAGGCCGGAGAGAATCAGGATCGGCGTCTTCACCTTCGAGACGCGGAGCGTCCTGAGGACCTCGTAGCCCGACATGTCGGGCAGGTTGAGATCCAGAAGAATGATGTCGTAATCATAGAGCTTGCCGAGGTCGATGCCCTCTTCGCCCAGATCCGTCGTGTAGACGTTGAAATTCTCGGACTTGAGCATCAATTCGATGCTCTGCGCGGTGGCGCTGTCGTCTTCGATGAGCAGTACGCGCATGCCAATCCCCTTTGTCGCCTTCACCCCGGGCTTGGCGCATCGGCCCCCGACAAACCGCTGCGATCGACACCCATCAACCCCGACTCGGTAGCGTACCGGACAATGGTTAACAGAATCTGATTCGCATGGGCAAGTGTCGTCTCGAGTCTGGTCGTCAAATCCCGCCAGATCCCTGTTTGAAAAGATAAATCTGGAAGAATCGGAGTTGAGACGGCACTTTAGGATCTGCCTCTAACCGACTCTCTGGAATCACCTCTTCGAGGTCTCTCGCATCGCCTCGCGCGCGACCCCACATCGCCCGCTCGTTCATATTGTTTGACGAAGGGCGTTAACAACGCGTTACTGACGGCGCCGCGTCGTCACCTTCGAGGGAAACGGATTCGTCGCCATGGAGTCGCTGATCCGAGAGATCGCCGATCTGCCCGGCCAGACCATTTTCGGTCGGGTGGTGGGGGTGCGTGGCCTGATGATCGAGGTCGCCGGTCCGGTGCACGAGATGAGCGTCGGCTCGCGCCTCGCCATCGAGGCGACGTCGGGGCGCGAGGTGCCGGCGGAGGTCATCGGTTTCGAGGGATCGAAGGCTCTCTGCCTGCCTTTCGGGCCGCTCGAGGGGGTGCGGATGGGCTGCCGCGCCGTGGTGACGGCGGCGGACGGCTCGGTTCGCCCGTCGACGGCGTGGCTCGGTCGGGTGGTCAACGCGCTCGGCGAGCCGCTCGACGGCAAGGGGCCGTTGCCGCAGGGGTCGGAGGCGCGGCATTTGCGCGCATCTCCGCCGCCGGCCGGCGAAAGGGCCCGAGTCGGCGGGCCGATCGATCTCGGCATCCGGGCGTTGAACACCTTCGTCACCTGTTGCCGGGGGCAGCGCATGGGCATCTTCGCCGGCTCCGGCGTCGGCAAGTCGGTGCTCCTGTCGATGCTCGCCCGCTACACCTCGACCGACGTGGCGGTGATCGGGCTGGTCGGCGAGCGCGGTCGCGAGGTGCAGGAATTCATCGAGGACGATCTCGGCGAGGACGGTTTGGCGCGCTCGGTGGTGGTGGTCGCGACGTCGGACGAGCCGGCGTTGATGCGTCGTCAGGCCGCCTATCTGACCTTCGCCATCGCCGAATTCTTCCGCGACCAGGGGTCCGACGTGCTGTGCATGATGGATTCGGTGACCCGTTTCGCCATGGCGCAGCGTGAGATCGGGCTCGCCGCCGGCGAGCCGCCGGCCTCCAAGGGCTATACGCCGACGGTCTTCACCGAATTGCCGCGCCTGCTCGAGCGTGCCGGACCGGGGCGCGTCGGGCAGGGATCGATCACCGGGCTCTTCACCGTGCTGGTGGAGGGCGACAACCACAACGAACCGGTCGCCGACGCGGTCAGAGGCATTCTCGACGGCCACATCGTGATGGAGCGGCAGATCGCCGAACGCGGCCGTTATCCGGCGATCAACGTGTTGAAGAGCGTGTCGCGGACCATGCCGCGCGCCATCCCGACGGCCGAGCGGCCGATGATCCTCGAGGCCAAGCGGCTGATGGCGACCTACGGCGACATGGAGGAGTTGATCCGGCTCGGCGCCTATCGGGCGGGCTCGAGCCCCGAGGTCGACGAGGCGATCCGGCTCAATCCGGCCTTCGAGGCCTTCCTCAAGCAGGGCAAGGAGGAATCGACCTCGCTCGCCGCCTGTTACGCGAAGCTCAGGACGATCCTGTCATGAAGGCGCAGGCGACTCACTTTTCGGCAACCAGTGTCGCGTATGATCCCTCCTCAGACAGGGGGAGTACCGAGTCATGAAGTCCCGAGACAGTCTCATTCGCCTCAAGAGGTTCCAGGTCGACGAGAAACGACGCCAGGTGTCGCAGATCGAAATGATGATCGCCGACTTCAATCGGATGGTCACCGATCTCGACGATCAGATCGTCTCCGAGCAGAACCGCGTCGGCATTCGCGACATCACCCATTTCGCCTATCCGACCTTCGCCAAGGCGGCGATTCAGCGGCGCGACAATCTCAAGGTGTCGATCCACGATCTCGACGTGAAGATGGAAGCGGCGCGCGAGGAATTGGCCGTGGCGGTCGAGGATCTGAAGAAGATCGAACTGATCGAGGAACGCGACCAGATGCGCGAGCGCGCCGAGCGCGACGCCACCGAGCAGGAAACCCTCGACGAGATGGCCGGGCGCCGCCACGCCTTCGGGCACTGAGCGCGGCCGCGACCGACCGGGTCCACTCCCCCGACCCGGGGGTTCGCCATCGAGACGACGAGACCTTACCGAAGACGCGCGGGGCCGCCTCAGGGCGGCCTCGCGCATTTCGGTAGGGTACGGGCATCCGCCACGCGCGGGCGCCCTGGGTGGCGCTCCAGGCCGCCGCGCCCGTCAGCCTTCGATCAAGGGGATGTGCGGGGCGGCGGCGCGGGGCAGGCGACCGGTGAGGCGCGGGTCGTCGGCGATCTCGACGGCGCGGCCGTAGGGCACGAAGCCGGAGCGGATGTAGAAGTCGAGGGCGGCGGGGTGGTCGAAGTTGCAGGTGTGGACGAAGACGCGCGCCGGCGCGTGGCCCCAGGCCTTCTCCATCGCCCGGTTCATCAGCCAACGGCCGAGGCCGCCGCCGACGGCCTCCGGCACCAGGCCGAAATAGGCGAGTTCGATCTCGCCCGCGGCGCGACCGTCGAGTTCGAGCAGGCCGATGTCGACGCCGTCGCGGGTCAGCGCCAGGGCTTCGACCGCCGGGTCGTCGAGGATGGCGGCGAGCTCGGCGCGAGCCATCACCCGCCGGCCGAACCACAACCAGGGCTCGCCGACGGCGGCGAAGAGGGCGAGGTAGCGGTCGATGTCGGCGGCGCGCATCCGCGCCAGCGCGAGGCCGGGCACGGCGGGATCGGGGCGCGCGGCGGGGCGGGCGCGTTGCTCGAGATAGACCACGGCGGCGGCGAGCCTGCCCGGCGGCAGGTCGGTGTAGCCGTCGCGGCTGGTGTCGAGGAGCGTCACGCGGGGCTTCCGCTCAGCGCCAGTTCACGCCGAGGCGATAGGCGGCGCCGAGGCCGATGGTGAACTGCTCGCGCGAGCCGTCGGTCTTGATGATCGGCGATTTCGCCGCCGCGTCGGAGAGGTGGGTCCAGCCGGCGTCGGCGCGGACGAACCAGTTGCGGTCGACGTCCCAGGTGGCGGTGCCGCCGAGGCCGACGCCGCGGAAGCCGCCGCCGGGCTTGTAGACGGCGAGGCCGGTGGCGAGGCTGTCGGCGGCGGAGATGCCGAGGTAGGTGTCCATGTAGTCGGCCGAGGCGAAGGACAGGCGCGGGCCGCCGGCGAGCCTCAGCTGCGGCAACGGCCGCCAGATGGCGTCGGCGCCGAGATCGAGGATCTGGCCCGAGTGGCCGCCGAAGCCCTGGCGCGCCTCGGCGAAGACGCGGAACCAGGTGTCGGTGTAGTCGACCTCGACGCCGAGCTCGACCGCCATGTCGACCTTGGAGAGGCCGAAGAGCGGATCGCCGGCCTTGAAGTCGCGCTTCTGCAGGACGCGGACCGCCGGGCGGATGCCGAAGCCGATGTCCGAGCTCGGCTGGCCGGTGAAGGGCGAGCGCATGAACTTCAGCCCGACGATCGGGAAGGGCGACAGCGTGTAATTCTTGGAGCCGTCCCAATCGGGCTGGAAGCGGGCGCCGGCGCCGAGCGTCAGGATGGCGTCGTACTCGTTCGCCGGCGCGGTCTGGGCGGCGGCCGGCAGGACGGCGGTCGTCGCGAGAAGGGCGGCGAGGAGGAGATGACGCATGATCGGACGCTTCCGTACACGGGGGCGATCGGAGGCGACCGACCCTCTTCAAGAGATACGGCCGGAATGGTTGCTCGTTCGTGACCGGCCGTCCAGTGCAGGGAGGTCACAGGGGCTCGGGAAACGTATCGAAACGTCAGATCGACCCGACGGTCTTCAGCCTCATGCGCGGATGCACCTCGGCCTGGCTCATCACCACGGAGTGGGCGCGGAAGCGCTCGACGATCGAGCGAACGTGGGGACGGATGCCGGGACTGGTCAGAAGCACCGGGATCTCGCCGAGACGAGCGGCGTCCTCGAAGCCGTCGCGCACCGCGTTGACGAACTCGCCGAGCTTGGAGGGCGCCATGGCGAGGCTCTTCATCTCGCCGTCGCCGACCAGCGCCTCGGCGAAGGCGACTTCCCAGGCCGGCGACAGGGCGAGGATCGGCAGGTAGCCCATCGGCGACAGGTTGGCGGCCGAGATCTGGCGGGCGAGGCGGCCGCGCACGTGTTCGGTGATCGACTGCACCGAGCGGGTGAAGGCGACCGCCTCGGCGATGCCTTCCAGGATGGTGCCGAGGTCGCGGATCGAGATGCGCTCGGCGAGCAGCGCCTGGAGCACCCGTTGGATGCCGGAGAGGTTGATCTGCGAGGGGACGATGTCCTCGAAGAGCTTGTGCTGTTCCTTGGGCAGGTCGGCGATCAGCTTGGAGACGTCGGCGTAGGAGAGCAGGTCGGCGACGTTGGCCTTGAGGATCTCGGTCAGGTGGGTGGAGAGCACGGTGGCGGGGTCGACCACGGTCAGGCCGCGAATCGCCGCCTCCTCCTTCAGCGCCGGATCGATCCAGGTCGCCGGCAGGCCGAAGGTCGGCTCGGTGGTATGCGTGCCGGGCATGTCGATCTGCCGGCCCTCGGGGTCCATCACCATGAACTGGTTGGGGTAGACCTGCCCGCGGCCGGCCTCGACCTCCTTGATCTTGACGACATATTCGTTGGGCTGGAGCTGGACGTTGTCGAGCAGGCGGCACGACGGCATGACGAAGCCCATGTCCCCGGCGATCTGGCGGCGTAGCGCCTTGATCTGGTCGGTCAGGCGATCGGAGCCGTCGGGGGCGTTGATCAGGGTGAGCAGGGCGTAGCCGAGTTCGATCCTGAGATCGTCCATCTTCAGGGCTTCGCTGATCGGCTCTTCCTTGGGCTCGGCGGCGATCTTCTCGGCGCCGGTCTTCTCGGCGAGGACGGCGGCGGCGGCGGCCTTGTCGCGGCGGCCGGCGGAGAGAGCCAGGGCGCCGGCGCCGATCGCCAGCGCCAGGAAGGGCAGGGTCGGCATGCCGGGCAGCATCGCCATGGCGAACATCACCGCCGAGGACATGCCGAGCGCCCGGGGATAGCCGGAGAGCTGGCCGAGCAGCGCCTTGTCGGCGGCGCCGGAGACGCCGGCCTTGGAGACCAGGAGGCCCGCGGCGGTCGAGACGATCAGCGCCGGGATCTGGGTGACGAGGCCGTCGCCGACGGTCAGCGTGGTGTAGCTGTTGGCGGCTTCCGAGAAGGTGATGCCCTGCTGGGCGACGCCGATGATGATGCCGCCGATGACGTTGATGAAGGTGATCAGCAGGCCGGCGATGGCGTCGCCGCGCACGAATTTCGAGGCGCCGTCCATGGCGCCGAAGAACGAGCTCTCGCCTTCCAGATCCTTGCGCCGACGCTTGGCCTCCTTCTCGTCGATCAGGCCGGCGGAGAGGTCGGCGTCGATCGCCATCTGCTTGCCCGGCATGGCGTCGAGGGTGAAGCGCGCCGCGACTTCGGCGATGCGGCCCGAACCCTTGGTGATGACGATGAAGTTCACGATCAGCAGGATGGCGAAGACGATGATGCCGATGACGAAGTTGCCGCCCATCACGAAATTGCCGAAGGCCTCGATGACGTGGCCGGCGGCGGCGGTGCCCTCGTGGCCGTGGCCGAGGATCAGGCGGGTCGAGGCGAGGTTGAGCGACAATCGCAACATCGTCGCGATCAACAGCAACGTCGGGAAGGACGAAAATTCCAGCGGCGTCTGGATGAACAGCGAGGTCATCAGGATCAGCACCGACAGGGTGAAGCTGATGGCCAGGAAGGCGTCGAGCATCCAGGAGGGCAGCGGCACCACCAGGACGACGAGGATCGCCATGACGCCGATGGCGAGCCCGACGTCGCCGCGCCGGGCGTTGGCGAGGAGCTGGCTCGGGCTCGGCAGGCCGAGCGGCATGACGAAGGGTTTGGGCGAGGCGGCGGCGTCGGCGGCGGTGTCGGTCATCGGGGCGAGCCTTGCGACGCTGAACGAGAATCGCCCTCGGGAGGAACCCCGACGGCTGGGCAATTTTTGCCCAGACCATGGTTAACGGGTGGTTAAGATCGGGGGGCCGGCGAGGGGCGATACGCGTCGACGCGGCTCAGCCGACGCCGAAGCGATGGCCGGAGGCGACGATCGCCTGCTCCAGTTCGCGCGGCACGGTGAGGGTGGTGATCGGCGGGTGGCCGACGGGATGGCGATCGGCCGGCTGCCAATGGAGCAGGGCCTCTTCGGGGGCGCCGAAGTCGCCCCAGGGGATCAGCAGCGGCGGCTTGCCGAAGGCGCCGAGCAGGGGCACCTTCACCGCCAGGCGCAGGCCACGGCGTTCGACCCCGACCACGACGCAGTTGCGCCACAGAATCCGGCCGATCATCACGCTGGCGTGGGCGGCGATCGGTGTGCTCGGGGCCTCGGCGACGGCATATCTGGTGGCGAGCGCCGCCCAACCGCCGCCGGCGCCGCCGATGCTTCGGCGCAGCAGGCGCAGGCCGTGGACCAGGGCGACGACGACCAGCACCGCGAGCACCGACTCGATCAGCAGCGAGGTGTACATGAAGTCCATGGCGCCCTCCTCGGCGCGTCGGCGCGCATGTGAGGCGACGTGCTCATGGTACGGCCGGACCACGGAATTTTCGTCCGTAGTTCCGCGCGATCGAATGTCATGAGGGTCACGGTCCGACCGGCCGACGCCCGTTCGGTCTCAGTCGCGGGCGGCGAGGAGTTTCAGGCCGAACAGGATCATCACGCCGCCGGCGAGGCGGTCGAACCACGGGCGGCCGCGACCGAGGATACCGGCGACCGGCGCGCTCGCCACCACCAGGGCGAGGACGACATTCCAGGCGAAGGAGATGGTCGGCATCATCACCACGGCGGCGACCTGCTCGAAGGGGGTCATGCCGAAGGCGCCGGTGGCGGCGAAGACCGACAGGTAATAGGCGGTCGACTTGGGGTTGGTGATGTTGGTGATCACCCCGGCGCGGAAGGCCTGGGCGTAGGTCATCGGTCGAGGCCCGGCCCCGGTGGCCCCGGCGGGAGGGGCGAAAGAGCGGCGCACCGCCTGGACGCCGAGCCAACCGAGATAGAGCCCGCAGGCGATCCGCATGGCGAGGCCGATCTCGGGCACGGCGGTGATGGCGGCGCCGAGCCCGGTCAGGCCGGCCGTGGCCCAGAGGATGCCGATCGGCCAGATGCCGGCGGCGACCGCCAGGCCGAGGCGGCGGTCGTGGGTGGCGGCCTGGATCACCAACAGCATGTTCGGCCCGGGCGACATGTTGAGCACGACCTGGGTGGCCGCGAGGGTGGCGAGGATCTGCAGGCTCTCGTTCACGACACACTCCTCGACGCCACGGACGCGACAGACGACGCAACGGATCGACGACTTCCGATCCCCTCGTCGGCCTCGACGGGCGGACGGGTGGACGGGCGGACGAGCGAGGCTCGCGCGTTCCGCATCGCCGAGAAGGTTAACGGCGACCGGCAATATTTGCCCGGTGCATGGTTAACGCACGGTTAACCGCGGCGGGTTCGCGACGATCGGTCGAGGGGGGGCGGAGGGTGACGCCGGCGCGATGGTTCGCCCTCGCGCGGATGCGCGCTTCCCCATCCCCCCTTGCGAGACCTCCGCGTACCGCGATGGATCTCCTCTGTGACGTCGATGCGCGATGGTTCGAGGCTCGCTTCGCGAGCACCTCACCATGAAGCGCCCGAGATTGTTGCAAAGAAAACAAGAGCTTCATGGTGAGGTGCACCGCGTCGCGGGGCCTCGAACCATCGCGCACGGAGGTCGAAGAGGGCTTTGACCGAATTACGCGGAGGTTCCCATTGCGGGAGAAGGGAGGGCGCCGTGCCGTGTTCCGGTGGCCGAGAGAAACGCCGGACCGCTGTCCGATCAGAGCGCCACCGGCATTCCCAAGCGAACGAAACGAACAGCCGTGGGTCGAGCCCGACAATGACGAGGAGGAGAGGGGGCGGTGCTGCCGCCCCCTCACGCCGCCTCGACGCCGCCGCCGGGCGGTGGGATGTCGAAGCCGTCGTCGCCGTATTCCTTGAGCTTGTTCCTCAGCGTGCGGATCGAGATGCCGAGGATGGTGGCGGCATGCGTCCGGTTGCCGAGCGTCGAGCCGAGGGTCTCGATGATCAGTTCGCGCTCGACGTCGGCGACGGTGCGGCCGACCAGGGCGCGGGTGACGGCCTCGGCCGTCTCGGTGGCGCGGCGCACCGTCGGATCGCCGGCGCCAGACCGGGTCGGGGCGCTGCCGTCGGCGTGGGCCTCGTCGAGGCGCAGGCCGTCGGGGGTGCGGATGGCCTCGAGGCCGATGGTGTCGCCGACCGCCAGCAGCACGGCGCGGTGCATGCAGTTCTCGAGCTCGCGGACGTTGCCGGGCCAGCGGGCGCGCACCAGTTCGCGCCGCGCCTCGGGGTCGAGCGGGCGGGGCTGCATGCCGTTGGCCTTGGCGTAGCGGTCGACGAAATGGTCGGCCAGCGCCTGGACGTCGGCGGGGCGATCGCGTAGCGGCGGGATCTTCAGGTTGACGACGTTGAGCCGGTAGAGCAGGTCCTCGCGGAAGGTGCCCTTGCGCACCTCTTCCGCCATGTTGCGGTTCGAGGTCGCGAGAATCCGAATGTCGACCGGCACCGGCCGGGTGCCGCCGACGCGGTCGATCACCCGTTCCTGGACGGCGCGCAGCAACTTCGACTGCAGGCGCAGATCCATTTCGGAGATTTCGTCGAGCAGCAGCGTGCCGCCGTCGGCCTCCTCGAACTTGCCGATGCGGCGGGCGACGGCGCCGGTGAAGGCGCCCTTCTCGTGGCCGAAGAGCTCGCTCTCGAGCAGGGCCTCGGGAATGGCGGCGCAGTTGACGGCGATGAAGGCCTTGGCGCGCCGGTTGGATTTCCTGTGGATGTGGCGGGCGAGCACCTCCTTGCCGGTGCCGCTCTCGCCGGTGATCATGATCGAGGCCTCCGAGGTCGCCACCTGGTCGGCGAGGCGGACGACGCGGGCCATCAATTCGTCGCGCACGATCAGGTCGCGGCTGTCCTCGGCCACCGCCGCCAGCACGGCGGCGATCAGGTCGGGGTCGGGGGGGAGGGGGATGTACTCCTTGGCGCCGGCGCGGATGGCGGCGACGGCGGCGCGGGCGTCGGTGGCGACGCCGCAGGCGACCACCGGCACGTGGATCAGTTCGCTCTCCAGCCGGCCGATCAGTTCGGCGATGTCGAGGGCGACGTCGATCATGATCAGATCGGCGCCCCGGCCCGAGCGCAGCGTCTTCAACGCCACCTCGACCGTGTCGGCATGGGTGACCGCGGCGCTGCGATCCATCGCCATGCGGGAGGCGACCGCGAGTTGGCCGCCGAGGGTTCCGACGATGAGGAGCCTCATGCTTTCCTCCTCATTTGTCCGACTTGATGATCTCGGTCATGGTCACCCCCAGTCGATCCTCGACCAGCACGACCTCGCCGCGCGCCACCAGACGGTTGTTGACGTAGATGTCGATCGCCTCGCCGACCTTGCGGTCGAGCTCGAGCACCGTTCCCTGGCCGAGCTTGAGCAGATCGGAGACCTGCATGCGGGCCTGGCCGAGCACGGCGGAGACCTTCACCGGCACGTCGAACACCGCCTCGAGCTCGGCGGCGGCGTGGGCGACGGCGACGTCGTCGTCGAGACGCCGGCCGTTGGCGGCGGCGCTCATGTCGTCGAGGGCGAGACCGGCGCGGGCCGGGTCGTCGGCGGGTGCGGTCATGGCGTGGATCTCCGGGAGAGGGCTTCGTCGTCGAGGGTGTCGTCGTCGTGTCGCGCGCGGCGGTCCTCGGCGGCGCGCGCCTGGAACCATCGCTCGATGGCGGCGTCGATCTCGCCATCGAGGTGGCTGGTGTCGCGCAGGATGCCGCCGTCGGCCCATTCGATGCGGCAATCGCCGCGGCGAACCTCGTCCTCGCCGAGGATGACGATGCGGCCCTCGAAGCCGGTCTCCCGGGCGATGCGGTCGACGTGCGGCTTCAGCGCGTCGGCGTCGGTCGCGGCGAGGCGGACGACGAGATGGGGGGCCTTGCGCAGCGGCCCGAGGCAATCGGCGAGGAGGGCGCGGATCTCGGCCAGCGGTTCGCGCTCGACCAGGGTGCCGGCGAGGCGGCGGGCGGCGGCGAGCGCCAGCTCGACGGCGGCGCGTTCGATGGCGAGACGATCGGCGTCGAGGGCGCCGAGCAGGGCGCGGGCGGCGTCGGCCAGCGCCGCGGCCTCGTCGGCCAGACGCTCGGCGGCGCGCGCCTCCGCGTCGGTGCGCCCGGCGACGAAACCTTCCTGGCGACCTTCCTCGAAGGCCTCGGCGCGAACCCGTTCCTCGAGCGCCACCATCTCGGCGAGGTGCTGGTCGAGATCGATGCGCGGACGCGCCTGCTCGACCGGCGCCGGAGGCGGCTCCGGCCGGGAGAAGTCGAGATCGAAGAGGAAACGGGCGGGTGCTGCCATGGTGTTTCACGAACCGCGTCAGTAGACGAGTTCGTCTTCTCCCTTCGACTTGGAGACCATGATCTCACCCTTGGCGGCGAGATCCTTGGTGACGTTGACCAGAATGCCCTGCGCTTCGTCGACGTCGCGCAGGCGAACCGGTCCGAGCGTTTCCATGTCTTCCTTGAGCATGGCGCCGGCACGTGTCGACATGTTGGCGAAGAAGAAGTCGCGCAAGCTCTCCGAAGCGCCCTTGAGGGCGATGGCGAGCTTGTCCTTCTCGATGTTCCTGAGCAGCGTCTGCATGCCGCCGGAGTCGAGCTTGCCGAGATCCTCGAAGGTGAACATCAACGACTTGATCTTCTCGGCGCTCTCGCGGTTGTCCTCCTCGAGGGCGGTGATGAAGCGCGCCTCGGTCTGCCGGTCGAAGGAGTTGAAGATGTCGGCCATCAACTCGTGGGCGTCGCGGCGCGAGGTGTGCGACAGGTTCGACATGAACTCGATGCGCAGCGTCTGCTCGACCTTGTCGAGCACGTCCTTCTGCACCGCCTCCATCCGCAGCATGCGGTTGATCACCTCGAGGGCGAATTCCTCCGGCAGGATGGCCAGCACGCGGGCGGCGTGGTCGGAGCGGATCTTGGAGAGCACCAGGGCGACGGTCTGGGGGTATTCGTTCTTGAGGTAGTTGGCCAGCACGTTTTCCTGAACGTTCGACAGTTTCTCCCACATGTTGCGGCCGGCGGGGCCGCGGATCTCCTCCATGATGACGTTGACCCGCTCGGGCGACAGGAACGACATCAGGATGCGCTCGGTACTGTCGAAGTTGCCGGTGAGCGAGCCCTTCGACGAGAGCTTGGTGACGAAATCGACGAAGAGATGCTCGAGCATCTCCGGGCTGACCGGGCCGAGCTTGGCCATGGCGAGCGAGATCTGGCGGACCTCGAGTTCGTCGAGCCGCTGCCAGACCTCGCGGCCGTGCTCCTCGCCGAGCGCCAGCAGGAGCACCGCGGCGCGCTCGGCCCCGACCAACTCGCGATAGGTCTCGCCGGTACTGATCTGCAGGCCGGCGGGGCCGGCCTTGGCGGGTGCGGGTGCGGTATTGCGTGCCGGAAGCGCCATGTTTCGTCCTCAAGCCGCGTCGTTGAGCCAACCGCGAATGATCTGCGCCGCCTCGTTGGGGCTCTGCTGGATCATTTCGCCGATCTTCAGGATCGATCCGGCCTGGACGGCGCCCGCCGCCTTGGCCTCCTCGAGCCGCATGTGGGTCGGGTGGACGCCCGGGGGTTCGTCGTTGGGCTTGGCGTGGTCGCCTCCCGCCGCCGCGGCGACACCCTCGCCCTGGCCGCCGCCGCCGCCGACGCCGGCGAGCAGACCCTCGAGGGTCGAGCCGCCGGGGGCGAGCAGGCCGCCGGCGCCGGCGATCGCCAGTTCCGGCGCCATCATGCGGTTGACCAGCGGACGGACGGCGAAGAGCAGGACGAGCAGCGTCATCACCACCAGCGCGCCGAGTTCGATCAGGCGCATCATGTCGGCGCGGGTGAAGTCGAAGAGGGCGGCGACACCGGCCTTCTGGATCTCGAGCGGCAGGGAGGCGGGCGCGTCGGCGAAGCGCAGGTTGACCACCTCGACCTGATCGCCGCGCTTCTCGTCGAAGCCGACGGCGGAACGCACCAGGGCGGCGATGCGGTCGAGTTCCTCCTTGGGGCGGGGCTGGTAGGAGACCTCGCCACCGACGCTGGTGGCGTAGATGCCGTCGACCAGCAGGGCGACGGAGAGGCGCTTGATGCGGCCGGCTTCCAGAACCTCGGTGCGGCTGGTGCGCGAGATCTCGTAGTTGACCGTCTCCTCGGAGGTGTTGGAGGCCTCCTTGTTGGCGTCCTTGGCCTGATCCTGGCCACCGGCCGGGACCTGATTGGCGACGGTCACCGTCTTGTCGCCGGAGACGTTGGAGGAGTTCTCCTCCTTGGTCTGGGTGGAGCGGACGACCTGGCCGTTGGGATCGAAGGTGTCGGAGGTCTGGGTGACGCGATTGTAGTCGAGGGCGGCGGAGACGCGGACGCGGGCGCGGCCCTGGCCGACCACCGAGGCGACGATCGATTCGATCTGGGTCTCGAGCCGCTGCTCGAAGGTGGTGGTGCGCTCCTGCAGGGTGGCCGACACCAGGCCTTCGGGATCCTCGCCCTGGCCGGAGGCGAGGAGGCGGCCGCTCTCGTCGACGACGGAGACACGCGACGGTTTCATGCCTTCGACGGCGGAGGCGACGAGGTGCTGGACGGCGCGGATCTGGGCGGGGTCGAGTTGGCCGCGCAGCTTGAGGGCGATCGAGGCGGTGGGCTCGCGCTTGTCCTTCTGGAAGATCTGGCGTTCGGGGATGACGAGGTGGACGCGGGCGGCCTGGACGCGGTCGATGGTGCGGATGGTGCGCATCAATTCGCCCTCGAGGGCGCGCAGGTGGTTGATGTTCTGGACGTAGGAGGTGGTGCCGAGGCCATCGGACTTGTCGAAGATCTCCCAACCGACGGAGCCCCCGGAGGGAACGCCCTTCTCGGCGAGTTTCATGCGCAGGCGCAGGACGTTGTCCTTGGGCACCATGATCTGGCCGCCGTCCTGGCGCAGCTCGTATTGGATCGCCTGGGCCTCCAGATCCTTGACGATCGCGGCGGAGTCCTGAACCGAGAGGTCGGAATAGAGGGGAGCGAGAACCGGCTGCGACACCTTCAGGGCGATGAAGCCGAAGAAGCCGAGCATCATCGCCGCCACGACGCCCATGGCGGCGAGGCGAGCCGGACCGAGTTTCTGAAGGAACTCCAGAGCACCGTTCACTGCGGCCGATTCCTCGGTTCGGTGAGGGGGCGAGCCCGGGGTGGAGCTCGGCCCTTCGGTTCGGGATTCGATCGGGACCTCGCGGGGAGAGGGGATCCGGTCGAAGGGCGACATCGGAGCGGGCGACGGGAGTTCCCGGTGGGGACGGGAGAATCCTCTCGGCGAACCGCTCGGCAAGAATTTCCCAGTCCATGGTAAACGAGAGGTTAATGCCGGGTGCCGAGATGGCACGCATCGTCACTCGAGGCGGGAAAAAGTCTGAAAATCGATGAATGAAGGGTCGCGGACCCGGCGAAAATTGCCGAGTGCCGGTAACCGGGCGTTGCCGGGGCGCCCGTCGGACCCGTCAGGGTCGGTGCTCGCGACGAAAACGGGCCGACCGCGAGGTCGACCCGTTTTTCGAAAGACATCTCTGCTTCGAGCCGCCTATTGACGGTACTGCTGGATGCGCGTCGTCCTGAGACCGGCGAGACCGTGGCGGTCGATGGAATGCTGCCAGGCCAGGAATTCTTCGACGGTCAAAGTATATCGGTTGCAGGCTTCCTCGAGAGACAAGAGCCCCCCGCGAACGGCTGCGACAACTTCCGCCTTGCGGCGGATGACCCAACGCTTCGTGCCCTGCGGTGGCAGGTCGGCGATCGTCAGTGGACTTCCGTCCGGGCCGATGACGTATTTCACACGCTGTCTAAACTGATCGGTCATCGTACTCTCACACATTCGATGCGATCACATCGAAAATGAGATTACGGGCGCCGCCTTAAAATATGGCTAAACGCCGTCGTCCAGTTGATTCTTTTCGTGCCGAAGCCGTTCGAACCGCGATGAGCGCGCGGAAAACCGCCGGAATCGGTGTCACCCGATCCGGCGGTTGGAGGCCTCGGCCCGGCGCTGTGGCGCGATTTCAGGTGGACGCCTTCACCGATTTCACCAGATAGGCGCTGATCAGCTGGCCGCCGATCGACAACATCGGCACCGAGCCGGAGAAGTCGAGAGAGTCGACGACGCCGGTGGTCTCCGACTTGTATTTGACCGCCTTGCCGGAGGCGTCCTTGCCGGAGATGGCTATGGTGTAGTCGCCGGCCGGGGCGGTGCCGCCGGCGTCGGTCTCGCCCTTCCACTCGAACTTGCCGTCGCCGGCGGCGAGTTTCTTGGTCGTGGTGTAGACGACGTTGCCGTAGGCATCCATGATTTCGATCTTGGCCTCTTCGCTGGCCGCCGATCCGTTGAAGTTCCAGGTGGCGACACCGTCCTTCAACTGAGTGGTCGAGCTGTCGACGGTCACCGTCTTGCCGACGTAACCGACGAAGGACATGGCGCTCTGGATGGCGAACATGGTCTTCAGGTCGGTGAGGCTCTGGTTGGCCTTGATCTGCTGCTCGACCGAGGAATACTGCACCAGCTGCTCGGTGAATTTGGAGCTGTCCATCGGGTCGAGCGGGCTCTGGTTCTGCATCTGGGTGACCAGGAGTTGCAGAAACATCTCATAGTTACCGGAGAGCGCCGACATGTCGCTGGCCGACGAGGCCGAGCTGCTCTGGTTCGATACGCCGCTGATCGCCATGATCGGGCTCCTCGTCTTACGACGCACCACAGATTCGGGACACCGGCGCGAACGCCGGCGCGTCATTCGTTCAGACCCTGAGGTCGACGCCGCCGCCGCGCGACGGCCGATAGGCGAGGGCGGCGGTCTGGGCCGCGGCCGCGGCCTCGGCCTCCGGATCGACGACGGGATCGCGCCGGGTCGCGGCCTCGTCGTAGGTGCGCCAACCCTGGCCGCCCTGACCGGTCGTCTGTTCCTTCAGCGAGAACTGCAGTCCGGAGGAACCGACGTCGAGACCCGCGTCGGTGAGCGAACGCTCGAGATTCTTCTGATCACGCAACATCAGATCGAGCGTCTCGGTGCGCTCGACCACCAGATGGGCGCGGACCTCGCCGTTGGAACGGATCTCGACACGGACGTCGACGCCGCCGAGTTCGGCCGGATCGAGGCGGATGTCGAAGCGGCTGTGTCCGGTGTGGGCGCGGGTGGCGATGGTCTGGGCGACGGCGGCGAGCGGCACGGCGCGGGCGGCGTCGGTCGCGGCGGCGCCCGCGGCGGTCTCGACACGGGCCACGCCCGTCTCGGGCAGGCGGACGGTGGCGTCGCCTTTCGGCGCGCCGCCGAGATCGGCGGTGGCGGTCGTGGCGGCATCGGTCTTGGTGTCGGCGACGGTTTCGCGACCACCGGGCGTCCGCGCGGCGGCGGGCGGGGCGGCGGCGTCGCTCGGCGCGGCGGGGGACGCGTCGGCGGTGGCGCCCGGGCCTCCGGCGGCCGCGACCCGGCTGGTCTGGTCCGCGCCGGCGGGCGTCGCGGCAGCGGGCCGGGAGGCGGAACCGCGATGACCCTCGGGCTTGGCGTAGAGCAGCGGTTCGGCGGAGCCGGCGGTGGTCGCGGCGGTCTTGGTGCTCGTCGTGCCCTGGGACGCGTCGCCGGTCCGGAGGTTGGGCTCGGCGCCGTCGAGCGGCGCGTCGGCCTTCGGGGGCACCGGCGACGGCGCGGGGCTGCCGGGGCCGTCGACGGTCTTGGACATGGGAATCGGATCGGTCGGCGGCGAGACTGTCGTGATCGGCGCCGTCGTGATGGTGGAGGCGGTCGTGCCGGTGGACCCTTCCGTCGAACCCTCGCCGGCGGTCGTGGTCGCGGCGGGCGCCACGACGGTGCCGGAGAGGCGGCGCAGGGCATCGGGCGTGGCGACGCCGGCGTCGGCGCGGGCGATCGCGGCGAGGAAGGCCGGCGGCAGGGTGGTTGCCGGGTTGGGCGGTGTGGATTGGCGCGCGGTGGTGTCGGCCGTGATCGTGGGGGTGATCGACGGCGTGAGCGTGGGCGTGGGTGTGCCGGCCGCTGGGGCGGCGGCGGTCGAGGCCGACGTCGTGCCCGCCGAAGCGGCGGCGGCGGCGGTGTCGGCGGAGGCGGAGGCCGTGGAAGCGATGGTGGTCGACGTCGGCGACGGGGTCGATCCGGCGGGTTTGGCGGCGTCGGAGTCGGAGCCGATCCCGGCGCTCGCATCGGCGGTGTGGGACCGTGTGTCACCGGCCGCGCCGAGCGAGGCGGGAGAGGCGAGTTCGCCGCCGGCGGCCGGCGTCTGGACGATGGTCTGGGCGAGGGTCGCGAAGGCTCCGGCGAGATCGCCGGCGACTGTGGGGAGGGTGGAGGCTGTAGAGGCGGAAGCGGTCGCCTCCTCGTCGGAGGTCTTCTTGCGGGTGGGGGTGGACGGGGTCGCCGAGGCGGCGTTCGCGGCGGCCGTGGCGACGGCGGTGGGGGCCGTGGCGCTGGTGGGGTTCGGCTGTCGCGGGGTGCCGACGAGGCCGCCGAGGCCGTCGGCCGCGGCGTTCATCAGTTGGGCGAAGAGGCCGCCGGCCGGCGTGGCGGAGGCGCCGGACGTGCCGGGCACGAGACCGGCCGAGGCCGTGGCGATGGTGTCGACGCTGGGCAAACTCTTCCTCCCGAACCCGGATGGGCGGCTCCTCTGCCGACGAGATTGCAAGACCGAGGCCAGGAGGGCCGCCGCCGGCGTCGAACCGCCTTCGAACCGGGGAAACCCCCGGATCGCGCCGCGACGCCGGGTCGGCTCCGGCGGGATCCGGGGGACGGGCGCCGGCGTGGAGCCGCGGCACCCGGCAGGGTCTGCCGAGGCGGGCAAGAGCTGCCGATCGCGGGTTCCGCCGCGCCGAAGGGTCGGCTATAGTCTGGAGGCCACCGTCGACGGCCCGAATTGCCGTCGCGGCGGCACGGCGGAAGCCGGCGACGGACGGTGGTCGAAAGGCTGTGGTCCAAAGGCGGCGCGCGCAAGGCCGAGGGATCCGGGATCCGAGCGGCCCGTGCCGTGAACGGCCTTCGCCTGTCTTCTCGCCGCATGCCGATTGCCGCATCCGCGTCGCCGCCCTACTTGAAGCCGCATCCGTTCGCCCATCGATCGTCGCCGAGGTTTCTGGAGCAGATGACGAATTCCCTCGACCTGCCTGGTCGCCCCGAGGACACTCGTGTCGTCGTCGCGATGTCCGGCGGTGTGGATTCCTCGGTCGTCGCCGCGCTTCTGAAGCGCGAGGGCTACGACGTCGTCGGCGTGACCCTGCAGCTCTACGACCACGGCGAGGCGACCCACCGCAAGGGGGCGTGCTGCGCCGGCCAGGACATCCTCGACGCGCGCCGGGTGGCCGAGGCCATCGGCATTCCCCATTACGTCCTCGATTACGAGGACCGCTTCCGCCGCGAGGTGATCGACCGTTTCGCCGAGAGCTATCTCGCCGGCGAGACCCCGGTCCCCTGCGTCTCGTGCAATCAGACGGTCAAGTTCCACGATCTGCTCGACACGGCGCGTTCGCTCGGCGCGCAGGCGCTGGCGACCGGCCACTACGTCGAGAACCGGCCGCTCGCCTCGGGCCATCGCGGCCTGTTCCGCCCCGCCGACCTCGATCGCGACCAGAGCTACTTCCTCTTCGCCACCACCCAGGACCAGCTCGACTTCCTGCGCTTCCCGCTCGGCCACCTGCCGAAGAGCGAGACGCGCGAGATCGCCCGCTCGCTGGGCCTGCCGGTCGCCGACAAGCACGACAGCCAGGACATCTGCTTCGTGCCGCAGGGCCGCTACGCCGACGTGATCGAGCGGCTGAAGCCGGACGCGGTCGAGCCCGGCGAGATCGTCCATCTCGACGGCCGGGTGCTGGGCACTCACGAGGGCATCATCCGCTTCACCGTCGGCCAGCGTCGCGGCATCGGCGTGTCGGTCGGCGAGCCGCTCTACGTCGTCCACCTCGACGCCGATCGGCGCCGGGTCGTCGTCGGTCCGCGCGAGGCGCTGATGACACGCAGGCTTCATCTGCGTGAGGTCAACTGGCTCGGCGACGGACCGCTCGAGGAGATCGGGCCGGACGGTCTGGAGATCTGGGCCAAGGTGCGCTCGACCCGGTCGCCGCAGCCGGCCCTGCTCTTCCGCGACGTCGATGGCGTCATGGTCGAGCTGGTGGAGGGCGAGCACGGCATCGCGCCGGGTCAGGCAGCGGTGTTCTACGACGCCGGCGAGGGCGCCTCGCGGGTGCTGGGCGGCGGCACCATCGCGCGAGTGTGGCGCGGCGCGGGCCAGGACGGCGCGGGACACGACGGCGCCGGGGCGGAAGACGGTCGAGGATCGGCGGTCGCGGCCGCAGAATGAAGGTTTCGGCAGGGATGATCGGCAGAAGTTCCGAGGGGCAGAGGCGCGGCGCGGCCGTGGCCTCGATCGACGATCAGGACGAGGTGGCGGACCACACCGTCTACGAGGCGCCGCTGCTCGACGAGAAGGCGGTTCTCGCCGCCTATTCGCGCTGGGCGCCGATCTACGACTGGGTCTTCGGCCGGGTCTTCGACGCCGGCCGCAAGGCGGCGGTGGAGATCATCAACCAACGCAAGGGCAGCCTGCTCGAGGTCGGGGTCGGCACCGGCCTGACCCTGCCGCGCTATCGCGATCATCTCAAGGTCACCGGCATCGACCTGTCGCCCGACATGCTGGCGGTGGCGCGGAGACGCGTCGAGGACGGCCGGATCGCCACCGTCGAGGCGCTCCACGAGATGGACGCCACCCGCCTCGCCTTCGCCGACGGCGCGTTCGAGACCGTGGCGGTGATGTACACGATCACCGTCGTCCCGCACCCGGAGGCGGTGATGGCCGAGGTCGAGCGCGTCACCGCGCCGGGCGGCGAGGCGATCTTCGTCTCCCACTTCGCCTCCGACAGCGGCTGGCGGCGGGCGATCGAGGACGCCTTCACCCCCTTCACCAAGAAGCTCGGCTGGCGGCCGGACTTCCCGATCTCCCGCATCCTCGGCCGGCCCGGCTTCGAGACCGTCGAGGTCAAGCGCCTCGGCCTCTTCGGCATCTTCACCGTGGCGCGGCTCCGCCGCAAGGTCGACTGAGCGATCCCGCGCGGCGGCCACGCCGGATGCGCTCGGCGGGCGGGCTCGGCGCCGGGATGGCCGGGCTCGCCGGGCACCGTCGACCGGGGTGGCCGGGCTCGCCGGGCACCGTCGACCGGGATGGGAGGCGGCGGGAACGGGGCTCGTTCGGCCCGTCTCGCGAGAGGCGGACCCGCCGGCCGGGCGGGCACCCGCGCCGTCGCGATCCGGTCGTCAGGTGGAGACGGCGAGCGATCCCGTGTGGGTCGATCGCGCCCGCGCCGTTTCCATCGCTTGACAGCGAGGCGGGGCGACCCTAAAAACCGCCCCGGTCGGCTGGGTAGCTCAGATGGTTAGAGCGGAGGATTCATAACCCTCAGGTCGGCGGTTCGATCCCGCCCCCCGCCACCAAATCACACCACATTAACGGCGGTTTTCCGCCGTTTTTTGTTGACAGCATTTTCAAAACCCATCATCCTGCCCATCATCGCGACATGGACCGGGGTAACTCGGCACGGACGAAGGCGGACGATTCCGAGGTTGGAAAGCGTTGTCGTTGCCCTCGCACGTCGTTAGCGAAGAGGATGCCGCGAAATCGGCGAAGGGACCGCAACTAGCGACCGGCCACCGAATTCGCGCGCGTATTGGGTCCTGAAACCAGCGTGAAACCTCCGACATCATTTTTGCGTCGGGGATGCCTACCTCGTAACTAATCCGAGCAGCCGGCTTTGCGGCGCGCAACCGCCTCTGCGGTGTTAACCGCAGTGGAAACGAGCGCCCGGTGGACGGGGCACTTATGCCTCGCGACTTCGCCTGATCGCTCATGCCTACCCTGCGGCCGTGCTCTCAGTTTCGGCTTTAGGAGGCGGCGAATTGCGCTCGATCCGGATACTGATTCCAAATCGGTGTCCGCTGTGATCTGGGGCGTTGTCGAGATTTTGGCACCCTTCTGGGCGAGTTACTGACTCGACGCAACCTCGGGGGCGTGGTTGGATCGCCCTCTATCAGGGGAGGGGTTCAATGCAGATCGCCAAGTTAATTGTGGTCACCGGGTTGGCCGTGTTGTCGGCATCGTGCGCGAAAAGGACGGACGCCATTGTCCCGGTGGCGATTCCGATGGCCGCCTATCAGAACATGAACTGTCACGACCTCGCCCAAGAAATCATCCGAGAGAACACCGTGCTCGCGTCCCTCTCGGAACAGCAAAACAGTGCGGCAACAGGTGATGCCGTTGGGGTGTTCCTAGTCGGCGTTCCGGTGTCGAGCACATTCGGTGGCGACAAGGAGGGCTTGGTTGCTGTGAGCAAGGGCAAGGTCAACGCGATCGAGGCCGCGATTCAGAGCAAGAGGTGCAATTCATCGGCACCGGCGAAGAACTGATTGCCACTGGTATGGCCGTTGTCGCTGCATCTGTTGGGCGATATTTCGTGACGGACTTTGATTACCTGATGCATAAAGTTGCGGTTCAGATGTCAGGCATTGAAAAAAAGGAGACTGCACAAGAGATCGGCCGCATCCTCGCGGCCGTTGCTCGACGCGCCGACGAAGCCGAATTGTATTTTCTAGCCTACCTTATCCGAATTGCAGAAACCGAGGCGCGTTCAAAGGAAGCGAAGGGGGCCGAATGATCCGTAGTGTCTCAGTTTGAAAAT
>JAFHCF010000158.1:0-25479 GCA_048497495.1 Prosthecomicrobium sp. | reverse complement strand
GCGCGGGTCTTGCGGGCGAAGCCGGCGACGGCGGTGATGTTGTGGATCGGGATGATGCCGGGGACGATCGGGATCGAGATCCCCGCCGCCCGCGCCCGGTCGAGGAAGGCTTCGTAGACGTCGTTGTCGAAGAAGAACTGGGTGATGGCGCGGGTGGCGCCGGCATCGACCTTGCGCTTCAGGTTGTCGATTTCCTCGCCCCAGGTCCGGCTTTCGGGATGGCGCTCGGGATAGGCGCCGACCGAGATCTCGAAGCCGCCGATGCGGGCGATGCCGGCGACCAGATCGGAGGCATAGGCGTAGCCGCCGGGGTGCGGCGCGTAGGCCGAGCCGACGCCTTCGGAGGGGTCGCCGCGCAGGGCGACGATGTGGCGCACGCCGGCCGCCGCGTAGGCGTGGATCACCGCGTCGACCTCGTCGTGGGTCGCCGCGACGCAGGTCAGATGCGCCGCCGGCTTCAGATCGGTCTCGCGGACGAGGCGGGCGACGGTGCCGTGGGTACGCTCGCGGGTCGATCCGCCGGCCCCGTAGGTGACGGAGACGAAGGCGGGATGGAGCGGCGCCAGCTTCTCGATCGCCGTCCACAGGGCGGCCTCCATCTTCTCCGTCTTGGGCGGGAAGAATTCGAAGGAGATGGTCGGGCGGAGCGTCTCGGCGGAGGTCATGCGAGGATTTCCCCGGTTGCGGGTCCGGCGATCAGCAGGCGCGGATCGCGGGCGAGCCAGAGGGTGACGGTGAGCTTGGCCTCGCCGGTGTCGTCGGAGGCGGCGGGGGGGGCGAGATCGCGGACCGAGACGAGTTCGAGCCCGGCGCTCTCGAGGGCGCGGGCGATCTCGTGATGGCCGAAGCCGAGACGGCGATGGGCATGGGCGTCGCGCAGGAACTCGAGCCCGTGGGGGGCGAAGTCGACGATCAGCATGCGTCCGCCGGGCCGCAGGGTGCGGGCCGCCTCGCGCACGGCGCGGGCCGGGTCGTCGAGGTAGTGCAGCACCTGATGGATGGTGACGAGATCGAAGCCGTCGCGCGGCAGGTTCAGCGAATAGACGTCGCCCTGCTGGACCCGGGCGTTGGTCGCGCCGGCGCGATCGAGCTCGGCGCGGGCGATGGCGAGCATGTCGTGCGAGGAGTCGATGCCGACGGCGCGGTCGAAACGTCCGGCGAGGAGTTCGATCAGGCGGCCGGTGCCGGTGCCGAGGTCGAGCAGCGCGCCGAAGCGGGCCGGGCCGACCGCCTCGAGGATCGCCGCCTCGACCTCCCGCTCCTCGACGTGGAGCGAGCGCAGGGCGGCCCAGCTCGAGGCGTTGCCGGCGAAGTAGCGGGCGGCCTCCTCGGCGTGGTCGCGCTTGACCTGGTCGAGACGCTCGCGGTCGCGGCGCACCGCCAGATCCTCGCCGTCGAGGGCGGCGAGCATCAGGCGCACCAACTCGACCGCGGCGCCGTCGTCGCGCAGGCGATAGTAGACCCACGAGCCCTCGGGGAAGCGATCGACCAGACCGGCCTCGACCAGGAGCTTCAGGTGGCGGGAGATGCGCGGCTGGCTCTGGCCGAGGATGGCGGTCAGATCCTTCACCGTCAGGTCGCCGGCGGCGAGCAGCGCCAGAACGCGCAGCCGCGTCGGCTCGCCGCCGGCGCGCAACACGCCGACGAGCGCGTCGCTCGACATTCTGGTGCCTGGAAAGATGGGAAAGGCCATGGATCCCTCGGTTCTGAGAAAACGATATAAAGATATCTTTATGTCGTTTCAACAGAAGATAGCGCGATTTCGACGGAGCCTGTCGAAAAGGCGTCGGAGGGGTGGAAAATCCGACGCGGGCGCCAGCCGGCGGGGGTCGCGCGCGCGCCGGCCGGGGGATGTCTCGATGTGGAGAGCGATACGTGCCTCCGGAGGTCCGATCGGTTCGGAACGTCCGTGAAGCGCGGCTCAATAGGCCTGTTCGTCGAACAGGATCTTGAGCGCCGTCATGGCGATGATCTTGATGTCGAGCCAGATCGACCAGTTGTTGATGTACCAGATGTCGTGCTCGACCCGCGCCTTCATCTGATCGACCTCACGGGTCTCGCCGCGCCAGCCGTTGACCTGGGCCCAGCCGGTGATCCCCGGCTTGACGTGCTGGCGGAAGGCGTAGGAGGCGATCAGGCCGTCGTAGAGGTCGTCGTGGGCGACGGCGTGGGGGCGGGGGCCGACGATCGACATGTCGCCCCTGAGCACGTTGATCAGTTGCGGCAACTCGTCGATCGAGGTCCGCCTGAGCACGCGTCCGAGGCGGGTGACGCGCGGATCGGCCTTGGTCACCTGGGTCACCTCGCTACCGTTCTCCAGCACGCTCATCGAGCGGAACTTGAGGATGGCGAAGGGTCTGGCGCCGAAGCCCTTGCGGTTCTGGCGGAAGAACACCGGCCGCCCGGTCTCCATCAGGATGGCGAGGGCGGTGAGGGCGAAGAGCGGCGACAGCACGATCAGCCCGGTGGTGGCGACGGCGAGGTCGAGCAGGCGCTTCAGGGCGCGATCGGTGCGGCTCAGCGGCGCGCGCTGCAATTCGAAGCCGACGAGATCGCCGACCTGCTCGCGGCCCCGGGTGAGAAGCCACTCGATCTCGCTGTCGGCGAAGAGGAACACCGGCACCGGCAGGTGCGCCATCGCCGCCTTCATTTCCTCGATGTGGCGGCGGTCGCGCCACGACAGGAAGAGGTAGACGGCGTCGAGCTTGCGGGCGGCGAGCGCGTGGCGGACGTTGCCGACCGCGATGCGCGCCGCGCCGACGAAACCGGCATGGCCGACGCGGGTGGGCGCGATGGCGGTCATCGCCACCACTTCGATGCCGCGCGCGGCGAGCCGGCGGCCGATGCGGTCGAGGCCGGTCTCGTCGGCCACCGCCACCACGGCGACGCGGCGCACCGACATGGCGCCACGGGCGAAGCGGTGGGCGAGCCAACGGGCGCCGACGGCGTGGAAGAGGATGACCGCGGCGAGGCCGGTGAAGAACCAGATCGACACGGCGCCACGCGAATAGGTGTCGCTCGTCTTGGTGAGGAAGGCGATCCAGCCCAGCCAGAAGAAGGTGAAGACCCAGCCTTGCGTCACCAGGATCGTCTGACGATCGAGGCTGGACAGCGTCGTCACGGCATAACCGCGCCGCGCCAGGAGGAAGCCGACGAAGAGGACCGTCGCCAGGATCCCGATGAAGGCGGTGCCTTCGAAATAGGACCAGTCCAGCGGACTGTCGTCGCGATAGGCGAGGCGGGTGAGAATGGCGGTCCCGAGAACCAACAGGGCGTCGAGAAGGATCGCACTGGCCTGAAGAACCTCTGGCGTCCAACGGAGTCGGCGACCGCCTCTTTCCGCTCCTTGCCAGATTCCGGCCGTGAAATGGCTCTGCTCGAGCTGCGACATGCCTTACACCGTTACGCCTTACATTGTGGCTTCCGGAGACGATTTGTTACGCCGTACATGGTGCTTTCGGAAAGGATTTATATACCCATTCGGAAGAATTCCAGCAGCGCTCGCGTCGACCGGCTGTCGTTGAGGTTAATCGTGAAAAATTCCGGGCGCCGGGGTCGTGGCGCGACGTCGTGTCGCGCTCTCGGAATGCGCGACGGCGCCGGAGGTTGCCCTCCGGCGCCGTCGAATCGCTCGCGATCCCGAGGGGGGTCAGAGCATGCCGAGCATGCGCGGCAGGAACAGCGACAGGTCGGGCCAATAGGTGACCAGGATCAAGAAGCCGAGCATGGTCATCAGCCACGGCCACACCGCCACCGTCAGTTCGGTTATCCCCATCTTGGTGATGCCGCTCGCCACGTAGAGGTTGAGGCCGACCGGCGGGTGGCACATGCCGACCTCCATGTTGACGACGATCAGGATGCCGAAGTGGACCGGGTCGATGCCGAGACGGACGGCGACCGGGAACAGGATCGGCGCCATGATCAAGACGATCGACGAGGGCTCCATGACGTTGCCGGCGAGCAGCAACAGCACGTTGACGAAGAGCAGGAAGCCGATCCAGCCGAGGCCCTGGTCGACCATCCAGCCGGCCATCGCCTGGGGGATGTGCTCGCTCGTCATCAGGAACGAGAACAGCACCGCGTTGGTGATGATGTAGAGCAGCATCGCCGACATCGAGGCGCTGTCGAGCAGCACCTTGCCGACGTCCCTGAGCCGCATGTCCTTGTAGACGAAGACGGCGACGACGAAGGCGTAGACCGCGCTCATCGCGGCGGCCTCGGTCGGGGTGAAGGCGCCGGTGTAGATGCCGCCGATGACGATGACGATCAGGAACAGGCCCCAGAAGCTCTCCGACAGCGCCTTCATCCGTTCCGTCCAATTCGCCTTGGGCAGACGCGGATAGTCGTACTTCCAGGCGCGGTAGAAGGTGGTGAGGCCGAGCAGGGTGGCGAGCATCAGGCCGGGGATGACGCCGGCGATGAACAGTTGACCGACCGAGGCCGACGACACCGGCTGGCCGTCGGGACCGAGCGCCATCTGCCCGGAGGTCGCCACCGCGTACATCACCATGACGATCGACGGCGGGATCAGGATGCCCAGCGCGCCGGAGGTGGTGATGACGCCGGCGCCGAAGCGGGTCGGAAAGCCCTGCTTGGCCATGGCCGGCAGGATGATCGAGCCGATCGCCACCACGGTGGCCGGCGAGGAGCCCGACACCGCGGCGAACAGGGCGCAGGCCATGACGCCGGCGAGGCCGAGGCCGCCGTACCAGTGGCCGACCATCGAGGAGGCGAAGCGGATCATTCGTCGCGCCACGCCGCCGTGGGTGAGGAAGTTGCCGGCGAGGATGAAGAACGGGATCGCCATGATCTCGAACTTCTCGATGCCGGTGAAGAGCTTCAGCGCGACGCTCTCGATCGGCACGGTCGTCATGGTGAAGAGGAAGGTCAACACCGTGAGGCCGAGCGAGATGGAGATCGGCATGCCCGTCAACATCAGGGTGATGAGGAGGGCGAAGATGATGAGCGCACTCATACCGAGGCTCCTTCCTCGTCGAGACCGGCGACATGACCGTGGTCGTGCTTGGGCAGTTCACCGGTCCGCCAGTAGCTGACCGCCACCTGGAGGAAGCGGAAGCTCATCAGGTAGGAGCCGAAGGGCACGCACAGATAGACCAGCCACATCGGCACCTCGAGGTCGGCCGAGGTCTGCTCGGTGTGGGCCATCTCCCAGACGAAGTTGGCGCCGAGCGTGCCGACGATGCCGGTGAAGAAGGCGCCGGCGAGAAGGCCGAAGAGGATGAAGGCGACGCGGGCGCGGGTCTGCATCTGGTTGATCAGGACGTCGACGCCGACATGGATGCCGGTGCGCACGCCGTAGGCGGCGCCGAACTTGGCCATCCACACGAACAGGTAGATGGTGAGTTCCTGGGCCCAGGTCATGCTGATGCCGGCCATCGTCTTGTAGAGCGAGCGGGCGGCGCCGGCCACCGCCGGCAGGCCCCAGTCGTTGGCGTGGCCGACCACGGAGGCGAGGAAACCCAATCCGTAGCGGTGGACCACCGCCACGAAGATGATCAGGGTCGCGGCTCCGATGAGGAAGGCGATGATCGTCTCCTCGAGCCGGTCGAGTATTCGGAGCATGACGGAACCTCACGCGTCGCCCGCCGCGCCGCGGTCGGGTCGGCCTGGACATCTGTCTGAATAGAGAAGAGGTGCGGCCGGGCGCCGGCCCCGGTCGCGTCGCGCCGAGCGCGGGAGGGGCCCGCCCCTCGGTTCGCCGTGGAGACCGCCGATCCCGTCACGCCCTCGGGGCGCGACGGGAGGCGAGGTCATGGGATCCCCCTCGCGCGACGCGCGGCGGGGGAAGGCGTCACTTGGTGGCGCCGGTCTCCTTGTAGATCTCGGCGAGGAGGTCCTTGCCGATGCGGTCGGCCATCTGCTCGTGGACCGGCTTCAACGCCTTCATCCACGCCGCCTTCTCGGTGGCGGTGAGCTCGTGGAACTCGGTCTTGCCGGCGGCCTTCATCGCGGCGAGGGCCTTGTCGTTCTCTTCCTGGGCGATGGCGTTGGCGTAGTCGGTGGCCTCCGCCATCGACGTGTCGAGCGCGGTGCGAATGTCGGCCGGCAGGCCGTCCCAGAATTTCTTGTTCACGATCACCGCATAGCCGAGATAGCCGTGATTGGAGAGCGAGGCGTGCTTTTGAACCTCATACATCTTCTGGGTGTACATGTTCGACGGCGGGTTCTCGGTGCCGTCGACGACGCCGGTCTGCAGACCCTGGTAGACTTCCGAGAAGGCCATGACCTGCGGCAGGGCGCCGAGCGCCTTCATCTGGGCTTCCAGCACCTTGGAGGACTGGATGCGCATCTTCAGGCCGAGGAAGTCGTCCGGCATCGCGATCTTCTTGTTGGCGCTCATGATCTTGAAGCCGTTGTCCCAGAAGCCGAGGCCGGTGATGCCCTTGCTCTCGAGCTTCTTGAACAGCGCCTTGCCGATCGGGCCCTTGGTCACCTTCACCAGCGCCTCCTTGGAGGGGAAGATGAAGGGCAGATCGAAGACCTCGAATTCCTTGACGCCGAGCGGGCCGAACTTGGCCAGCGACGGGGCGAGCATCTGGACGGCGCCGAGTTGGAGCGCCTCGAGCTCTTCCTTGTCCTTGTAGAGCTGCGAGTTCGGATAGACCTCGACCTTGACCCGGCCCTTGGTGGCCTTCTCGGCGAGTTCCTTGAAGCGCTCGGCGCCCTTGCCCTTCGGCGTGTTGGGGGCGACGACGTGGGAGAACTTGATCACCACTTCCTGCGCGAAGGCGGGGCCGGAGAGCACGGCGGCGACGGCGACGGCGGCGACGGTGGCAAATAGACGGTTCATGCGCGAAACCTCCCTGTTGCGCTGAAGTGAGCCCTCTTCGGGGCTTGCCCCATGCGTAGAGGCGTCCGGCCTCTTGCGCTATTGTGGATTTCCGTAGTCTGCTCGCGCGGTCCGCGGCGCTGTCGGCGTCGCGTCTCGCACCAGACGCGCGAAATGCCGGCTCGTCCGCATTTTCGCGCGCGTCGCGGCCCGACGCCCGTTCGGGCTCGGTATCATACCTCGAGAGGCCGCGCCGGTGACCGATCCCGCCGCCACGACCGCATCCGCCGCCGCGCCCTCGGCCCCGCCGGCCGCCGCCGGCGCGACGGTGTTTCCCGATCTCGGATCGTCCGAACGGCGCCGCGTCGACGGCATCGTCGAGGCGACGCCGCTGATCGCGGTGGCGTTGATCGCGGCGCTGCTCGGCTTCCTCGTCTGGTTCGCCGACCGGGCCGAGCGCGAGGAGGCGGGGCTGGCGCTGATCCGCGACGCGCTGTGGGTCGAGCAGGCGCTGCGCTTCCAGATCGAGGCCGACCAGGACGCGGTCGAACGGATGGCCTTCGACATGGCGACGCGACCGAGCGAGACCGTGGTGGTGGCGCGGCTCAGGGCGCTCGCCTCGACCCATCCGTAAATCGTCGCGCTGTAATGGCGCGACGACATCGGGTCGCTGAGGGCGGTGGTGCCGCCGGACGCGCAGTCGGTGCCGGGATCGTCGGCCGCCCTGCCGCGGCTCGAGCACGGCTTCACCGCGCCGCGCCTGGAGGCGGGGCGGGGGGCGATCACCGATCTGGTGGTGCCGGTGTTCGAGACCGGTATCCGTGTCGGCTCGCTCACCGCCCACCTCAGCCTCGAACGGCTGGTCGCCGAACACGTGCCCTGGTGGATCACCCAGAACAATCTCGTCGCCCTGGTCGATCGCGACGGCAACGAACTCGCCCGCAAGTCGTCGCTGAAGCGCGATCCGGAGACGCTGCGCCACGATCTGAGCTTCGATCCGCCGCTGCCGGGCGTGGTGCTGTCACTCGCCGCCCATCGCGGGCCGTCGAGCCTCACCGGCAACGCCCTGGTGGCGGCGATCTTCGGCCTGGCGTTCGTCGCCGTGGTCTCGATCTTCGCCCTGATGCGCCACTATCGCCGGCGTCTCGTCGCCGAGGAGAGCCTGGGCGAGGCGCAGGCGCTGCGCCGCGCCATGGAGGAGAGCCTGACGGTGGGCATGCGCGCCCGCGATCTCGCCGACCGCATCATCTACGTCAATCCGGCCTTCTGCCGGATGGTCGGGTGGCGGGCCGAGGAGATCGTCGGCCGCACGCCGCCCTTGCCCTATTGGTTGCCGGATCTGGTCGACGAGACGCTCGCCCGCCATCACACCCTCGCCCACAAGGCGTTGGAGTCGATCTCCTTCGAGACCCGCTTCCGCCGCCGCGACGGCACCGTCTTCGACGTGCTGGTCTACGAGGCGCCGCTGATCGACGGACGCGGCGTCCATCGCGGCTGGATGGGCTCGATCATCGACATCACCGACCGCAAGCGCGCCGACGCGTTGGAACGGCTCCAGGCCGAAACCATGACCCGCACCGGCCGGCTGATCTCGATGGGCGAGATGGCCTCGACCATCTCGCACGAACTCAATCAGCCGCTCGCCGCCATCTCCTCCTACGCCACCGGCTGCCTCAACCACATCCGCGCCGGTCACGGCGCCGGCGATCTGGTCGGGGCGTTGGAGAAGCTCGAGGTCCAGGCCCAGCGGGCGGGGCGCATCATCCGCCGGGTCCACGACTTCGTGCGCAAGCGCGAGCCGCGCTTCGGGCCGGTCGACGTGGTGGCGCTGATCGGCGATCTCGCCACCTTCGTCGCCCCCGACGCGCGCAAGGCCGAGGTCGACCTCGAACTGGCGCTTCCCGAGGGCCCGGTGATCGTCGAGGCCGACCGCATCCTCCTCGAACAGGTGCTGTACAATCTGGTGCGCAACGCCATCGAGGCGATGGCGTCGACGCCCGCGGGTCGGCGCCGCCTCGACGTCTCGGCGCGACTGGAGCCGCATCCGGAGGCGGGCGAGGCCGACCGGGTCGTCGTCGAGGTCGCCGATCGCGGGCCTGGCATCGCGCCGGACGTCGCCGAGCGGCTGTTCTCGCCGTTCTTCTCGACCAAGCCGGAGGGCATGGGGATGGGGCTCAACATCTGCCGCACCATCGTCGAGTTGCACCAGGGGCGTCTCGAGTTTCACGCCCGCGACGGAGGCGGTACGGTATTCGCCGTCGCCCTGCCGGTTCATGCCTCGGACGGCGCCGGGCCAAATCCGCGAAAGGCGAGCCGATGAGCCGCGCCGTCCCGTTCCTCGTCGGCGTCCATGTGGTCGACGACGATCCGGCGATCCGCGACAGCCTGGAATGGCTGATGGGCTCGCGCGGCCTGCCGGTGACGTCGTGGATCTCGGGCGAGGCCTTCCTGGCGGCCTGGGCGCCGACGACGCGCGGCTGTGTCGTCCTCGACGTGCGGATGGGTGGGCTCTCCGGCCTCGACGTGCTCGATCGGCTGGAGGAACTCGGCTCGGTGCTGCCGGTGATCGTGCTGACCGGCCACGGCGACGTGCCGGTGGCGGTGCAGTCCCTGAAGAAGGGGGCGATCGACTTCCTGGAGAAGCCCTTCGACGGCGGCGAGCTGGTCGACCGGGTGATCGCCGCGCTCGATCTCGAGGTCCGCCGCCATGCCGCCGCCACCACCTCGCGGGCGCTGGAGGAACGGCTCGCCAGCCTGTCGCCGCGCGAACGCGAGGTGATGGAGAAGATGCTCGACGGGCTCCTCAACAAGCAGATCGCCGACGACCTCGGCATCGCCATGCGCACCGTCGAGGTCCATCGCGCCCGCATCCTGGAGAAGTTCGCGGTGCGCTCGGCGGTCGAACTCGCCGGCCGTCTCGCCGACCTGCGCCGCTCGGAACGCTGAGGCGCGGGAGCGCGGCGAAGGCGCGAGATCCCGGCGCATCGAAGGCGTGCGCGGCGGAGGGCAGGGGGATGACGTGAGGAATGGTGCTGTGAGAGAGGATTGAACTCTCGACCTCTCCCTTACCAAGGGAGTGCTCTACCACTGAGCTACCACAGCTTGCGCCTTTCGCGCCGGGGCACGAACAGCGGGCGAGGCGGGATCGACGGGTGGTCGATCGCGGGCCGGTGGGCCGGGGTGCCTCGCGCGGCCCGCTATGTGCCACAGTCGCCCGGTCAGCGCAAGCCTCGACCCGAGGCTAAATCATGCGCGGGGCGAAGGGCGTGGCTTCTGCGCCGCCGGCGGGTCGCTCGATCCGTCGTTCGTCTTGTTCGAGCGCCTCGCCGGCTCGGCCCGGCGTTCGGCCGGGGCGTTCTGTCCGGCCGGGGTCGCGCGACGTCCTCGTCCCGTGGGGCACGGGGCTTTCGCTGGTGCCGCCGGCTCTGGCATGATGGCGGCCATGACGACATCTCCCGAATCGCCACCGGACGCCGCCCGCGCCGGCACGAAGCCCGCGCCGAAGAGCGCCAAGGACGAACGCGCCGAGCGTCTCGCCGTCGAGTTGCGCGCCAACCTGCGCCGCCGCAAGGCGCAGGCGCGCGGCCGCGACGGCGCCGAGAACGCCCCCGCCGAGCCCGAGCGGCCTGGTGAGGACTGAGGCCGTCGGCTCGATCACGACGGGCGGACGATCACTCCGGCGCGACCGGGCTCGCGCGAGGGGCGGGAGGCGCGCCAGGCGCTCGGGCTCTCGCCGAATCGGGCGCGGAAGGCGCGGCTGAACTGCGAGGCGTCGCGGAACCCCCAGCGCCAACCGATCTCCGACAGTTGAAGTCCGTCGAAGGCGCCGTCGTCGAGTTCGTCGCGACAGCGCTGCAGCCGCTGCTCCTGGATCCAGCTCGAGGCGCTCGATCCCGTCCGCTCGAACAGCATGTGCAGATAGCGCAGGGAGATCCGGCAGGCGCGCGCCGCGTCGGCGAGCGTCAGGTCCTCGTCGTGAAGGTGATCGAGGAGATAGGCCTGGACGTTGCGCAGGTAGAGATCCGCCAGCCCCGGCCCGGCCGGTCGCGCGGCGTCGAACATGCAGGCGGCGGCGAGGTCGAGGAGGACCCGCTTCGCCGTCGCCGCCTGCGCCGCGTCGAAACGCTCCGCCTCGTTGCGCAGCACGTTCAACTGGCCGAAGAGCAGGGCGCCGAGCCCCCGGCGGCCATCCATCAGGCCGCAGCGCACGCCGCCGCCGCCGCGCGGCAGGCGATCGGCGATCCAGTCCAGCGGCAGCATCAAGGTGACCTTGTGCAGGCGCTCGAGCACCTCGAATTCGGCCTGCCGGTCGCTCGCCCAGACCAGGGCGTCGCCGACCCCGACCGAGATCGTGTCGTCGCCGACGCGGAACCGCTCGCGCCCGGACAGGACGATCTGGATCCCGAGATAACGGCGGTCGTCCTGCCGGATCTGGCCCAGATCGCGCCGACCGTCGCACGGACCGCAGAGGCATTCGACGAGTTCGGCGCCGGCGAGATCGCTCCGCCGCAGGCGCGCCGAGAAGTCCGGCGCGACCCGGTTGCGCGGGCGCCAGAGGCGATAGCTCTCGCTCAGCGCCGCGCCCCACGCCTCCGTGCGGTCGGACGGAGCAACCTCGTCCGACGACCACCAGAGGGACGTCGCACCGCTCCCTGACATCGACTTCCTCCTCGAGGGACGAAACGCCCGGGGGCCGACCGAACCCGAGCCGCAACATGCCGCCTTTGCGCACAGAGTGGATACGAATCGATTAGTGTCAATCGCAATTCAGAACCATTCCTCGCTTTCACATCCGGCGGAACCGCTTGCCTCAGCCCTCGGCGTCGCCACAGACGATGTCGGCCAGGCCGACGGCCGAGAGGATCTCGATCCAGTAGCCGTCGGGATCGCGGATGAAGGCGAGGCCCTTCATCTTGCCCTCGTCGGGCCGCTTGACGAAGGAGACGCCGGCGCGCTCGAAGCGCTCGCAGGCGGCGCGGACGTCCGGCACGGTCAGGCCGATGTGGCCGAAGCCGCGCGGATCCCGGTTGCCGTCGTGATGACCGGGAAAGTCGGGATCCGTCTCCGTTCCCCAATTGTGGGTCAGTTCCAACAAGGCCTGTTGCCGGAACACCCATTCGACGCCGGCGCGTCGGCCCTCCGGCCTCTTCCCCTCCAGGCGGCCGGCGTAGCCGAGGAAATAGAGGGTGAACCGCATCTCCGGGAAATCGAGCCGCTCGAGCAGCGTCATGCCGAGCACGTCGCGATAGAAGGGGATCGACTGCTCCGGATCACGGATCCGCAGCATCGTCTGATTGAGGGCGAAAGCCGAAGCAGGCTCAGCCGTGGGACCGTGGTTCATCGATCGGGCCTTCCCTGCTTCGGCTTCGGTCGCGCTTCGGCTCAGCCGCCGAAGGGTGTGAAGGTCTGGACGACGATCTTGCCGTCCCTGACCAGCAGCGTGTCGGTCGCCTTCGGCACGGCCGGCGCCGCCGACCACACCAGATAGGCGATGTCGCCGTCGACCGATCGGGTCTCGATCCGGAAGCTCTTCCAGAACTCGGGCGTCGCACCCGCCAGGAAGGCCTGGAAGAAGCCGCGGATCTCGGCGAGACCGCGATAGGTCCTGCCCGGCGTCACCACCACCGAGCTTTCCGAATAATCGGACAGGATCGCGTCGATCCCCTGGGCGAAGGCGCCCAGATGGTGCTCGAACACCGCCTGCGTGCCGCGCGGCCCCTCGGCGTGGGCCCGGTCCGCCGCCGCACTCATGACCGCCACCGCGAAGACCGCGCCGAGAAGGCGTCGGCCGAAGCCGATCGTTGGGGTTCGTTTCGCCATCTCATGCCTCACTCCGCCGCCTGCCCGATCCGGCTCTGCAGGAAGGCGTTCCAGGCGCCCTGCGCTTCCTCCCAGCCGACGACGGCGATCGGCGTCGCGTCCGGCGTGATGAAGACGAGCGGGCCGAGGAAGGTCATGTAGAACTCGCTGTCCACGGGGAAGTTGGTGCGGTCGTGACGGGCGTTGGCCGACTCGTAGCCGTAGCCGGGCGCCAACGCCGTGTCGCCGCCGGCCGCCTTGCCGCCGCGCACGTCCATCTTGCCCTTGGTCAGAAGATATTCGCCGGGGCCGATGTGGATGTGGGCGGCGAAGGAGGAGCCGGCCGGGCAGTCGAACAGCGCCGTCCAGGCCCCCATCTCCGGCGAGGCATGCAGGAACTTCCAGCGGATGCCGCCGGCGGAAAAGGCGTCCGGGAACGGCGCCCACGGCATCTGGTCGATCTGGGCGTATTCTTCCTTCACCTTGTGCTTGATCTCGATGGCGCTCACGGCGAGTCCTCCTCTGGTGTTCTCTGGTTGGACGATCCGCCGCGGCCGTCCGCCGCGTCGCGCCGCGAGGGCGCCGCATCTCGTCTCCGACACACTAGGGCGAAGCCGGGGCGCGAGCTTGCGTCTCAGGGAAGACGCGTTTGCGGCAGAGCGCACAGGGGCGTCCCGGCGGCGGTCGGGGCGGGGGACGGCCGCAGGCCGGGGCCGCGACGACCCGCCGCCCGGCTACTCTCGGGGAACCGCGCGGCCGCCACGTTTCGGCCATGCCGGGCTGATCTCTCCGGGCTCGCGTCACCGTCGCCGCCCGCCCTCGCACTTGCCCCATCCCGTTCGACCGTTTAAGGGAGCGCGACACTTCGCCGGGCGGCCGAAGCGTGAGACGACGCCGGTGGCGTCGGCGGGTTCGACGCGACCGTCGGTCGACGACCGGCATGTTGGTATTCCTCGAGCCGGGATCGGCGGCGGGCGCCGTGAACGGCGACGCCCGGCATTCCCGGCGAACAACTCGGCAAGAAGGCAGGATCGATGGACAAGATCCGGATCGTCGGCGGCAATGCCCTCCACGGTATCATACCCATCTCCGGCGCCAAGAACGCGGCGCTGCCGCTGATCATCGCCTCACTGCTCACCGACGAACGGCTGACGCTCGAGAACATGCCGCGCCTGCGCGACGTCTCGCTGCTCACCCGCATCCTGTCGAACCACGGCGTCGACTATTCGCTGAACGGCAAGCGCCCCGGCGAGGATCACCTGACCGGCCAGACCATCCATCTGACGGCGCGCGAGATCGTCGACACCCGCGCGCCCTACGATCTGGTCAGCCAGATGCGGGCGTCGTTCTGGGTGATCGGGCCGTTGCTCGCCCGCTGCCATCAGGCGCGGGTGTCGCTGCCCGGCGGCTGCGCCATCGGCACCCGGCCGGTGGATCTGTTCATCGCCGGGCTCGAGGCGCTCGGCGCCCGGATCGCGATCGAGGCCGGCTATGTGGTGGCCGATGCCCCCGGTGGGCTGATCGGCGCGCGCTACGCCTTCCCCAAGGTGTCGGTCGGCGCCACCCACACGCTGATGATGGCGGCGACGCTGGCGCGCGGCGAGACCGTGCTCGAAAACGCCGCCCGCGAGCCCGAGGTGGTCGATCTCGCCAAGTGCCTCGTCGCCATGGGCGCGAGGATCGAGGGCGCCGGCACCTCGACCATCCGCATCGAGGGCGTCGATCGCCTGCACGGCGCCACCCACCGGGTGCTGCCCGACCGCATCGAGACCGGCACCTATGCCTTCGCCGTGGCGATGACCGGCGGCGACGTGGTGCTGCAGAACACCTCGACCGCCCTGCTCGAGAACGTCCTCGCCGTGCTCGCCGCCACCGGCACCACGGTGGAGACCGTCGCCGACGGCATTCGGGTGGCGCGGGCGCCGGGTGCGCCGATCCTTCCGGTCGACGTCGTCACCGAGCCCTATCCCGGCTTCCCGACCGATCTCCAGGCCCAGTTCATGGCGCTGATGGCCCGGGCCTCGGGCGTCTCGCGGATCACCGAGACGATCTTCGAGAACCGCTTCATGCACGTCGCCGAACTCGCCCGGCTCGGCGCCCACATCTCCATCGACGGCCGCACCGCCCAGGTGGAAGGCGTCGACCGGCTGGTCGGCGCGCCGGTGATGGCGACCGATCTGCGCGCCTCCGTGTCGCTGGTGATCGGCGGGCTGGTGGCCGACGGCGAGACCATCGTCTCCCGCGTCTATCACCTCGACCGTGGTTTCGAGCGGCTGGAGGAGAAGCTGTCGCGCTGCGGCGCGGTGATCGAGCGCATCTCCGGCGAAGGCATGCGTTGAACTCGAGGGGTTTCCCGGTTGTCTCGGCGTCGGCGACTTCCTATGTGGGGGGAGACGACGCGGGCGCCCATCGGCGTCCGGTCCGCGACCACGCCGAGTGAGCCATGGCCGACCTGAAACTCCTCGCCCTCGACGAGGAAGATCTCGAGATCCTCTCCGCCCACCTCCAGGACGCCGTCCTCAAGGTCGGTGACGTCCATTGGCGCGCCGACGAGAAGCGTCTGGTCCTGGCGGTCAATCGATTCGCCTGGGAGACGGTGGCGGGCAAGCGCCAGCGCTCCTTCGAACGCCGTCGCGCCGTGCTGCATTTCGACCGCGTCACCCGCGTCGCCTCGACCCGCATCCCGCGCGACGCGCCCGACACGGTGCTCGAACTCCTCGCCCTGCGCTTCACCCCGACCGACGCGCCGAGCGGCGTGGTCGAGGCGATCTTCGCCGGCGGCGGGGTGTTGCGCGTCGAGGTCGAGTGCCTCGAAGCCGGGCTCGCCGATCTCGGCGCCGCCTGGGCGACGCGTTGCTGCCCGAGCCACGACCAGGCCTGAGGGCCGGAGGCCCTCTCGCTCGGGACGTCGCCCGTCTTCGCGCACGAGGTTCCGAAGAGATCGGACCCTCGTGGTGGCGGCTTCACACCACCTTCGGAACCATGGTCAGGCGGGCGTTGCGGACGCCGCGCTCGGCGCCGATGCGTTCGGCGAAGGCGCGGACCTCCGTCGTCTCGCCCTCGAGCAGCGCCACTTCGAAGAGGCTCGTCGCTCCGAGCGGGCGGGCGAGGATGGCGACGGCGAGGTCGCGGCGTTCGGTGAGCGCCCGGGCCAGGCGTTCCGGCAGGCTGCGAGTGTCGACGTCGTAGACGAAGGTCAGCGCGGCGATGCAGTCGCGGGTCTCGCCGACGGTCTCGACGTCGTGGGCGAGGCCGGAGCGCACCAGATCGCGCAGCGCCTCGGAACGGTTGGAATAGCCGCGCGCCGTCATGAAGCGGTCGATCTCGGCGGTGAGGTCGTCGTCGAAGGTGACGGTCAGGCGTTGCACGGGGCAGGTCCCTCGGAAAATTTTCGGCGCGCGGCAATTTGCGCCGATTCTCGCTCGCAAGCCTACCGCGCCGGTTCGCCTCGGGTCATTGCGGATGATTCCGCCCCAAATCACCCTCCGGGGAAACGGCGGCGCGGGCCTCCCCGGCGCCGCCGCCTCTTGACGGCGAGGGTCGGTTTCCCACCAATCGCCACTCCAGATCAATCCCTTCGATGGAGGACGCGCATGTCGGCGGCGAGGAACCCCTGGCTCAGAGAGGCCAATCTGATCGGCGGCGCTTGGGTGGGAGCCGACGGCGGCGCCACCATCACCGTCACCAATCCGGCCACCGGCGAGGTGCTCGGCACCATCCCCGACGTCGGTCGCGCCGAAGTGGCGCGCGCCATCGTCGCGGCCGCGGCGGCCTTTCCCGCCTGGGCGGCCAAGACGGCGGCCGAGCGGGCGACGATCCTGCACCGCCTCGCCGGCCTGATCCGCTCAAACGTCGACGCGCTCGGCGAACTCCTCACGCTCGAGCAGGGCAAGCCGCTGGCGGAAGCCAAGGGCGAGGTGCTGGGCTCGGCGGCCTATGTCCAATGGTTCGCGGAAGAAGCGCGCCGGGTCTACGGCGACACCATCCCGTCGCCCTGGGCCGATCGCCGCATCATCGTGCAGAAGGAGCCGGTGGGCGTCGTCGCGGCGATCACGCCGTGGAACTTCCCGTCCTCGATGATCTCCCGCAAGCTCGGCGCGGCGCTCGCCGCCGGCTGCACGGCGGTGATCAAGCCGGCCGAGCTCACCCCCTATTCCGGCCTCGCCTGGGGCATGCTGGCCGAAGAAGCCGGGGTGCCGGCCGGCGTCGTCAACATCGTGACGGGGAAGCCGGCGCCGATCGGCGACGAGTTCCTGGAAAATCCGGCGGTGCGCAAGATCACCTTCACCGGGTCGACGGCGGTCGGCCGGATGCTCGCCGGGCGCGGGGCGCAGGCCTTGAAGCGGGTCTCGATGGAACTCGGCGGCAACGCGCCGCTGATCGTCTTCGACGACGCCGACATCGACCGGGCGGTCGCCGGGGCCATCGCCTCCAAGTTCCGCAACTCCGGCCAGACCTGCGTGTGCACCAACCGCTTCATCGTCCAGGCCGGGGTCTATGACGAGTTCGCCGAGAAGTTCGCTTCCGCCGTGGCGGCGCTGAAGGTCGGCGACGGGCTCGAGGCGGGCACGGTGCAGGGACCGCTGATCGAGGAGAAGGCGGTCGCCAAGGTCGAGAGCTTCGTCGCCGACGCGCTCGCCAAGGGCGGCAAGGTGACGGTCGGCGGGGGGCGCCACGAGCTCGGCCACGGCTTCTTCCAGCCGACGGTGATCTGCGACGCCACCGTCGACATGAAGTTCGCCCAGGAAGAGATCTTCGGCCCGGTGGCGCCGCTCTTCCGTTTCGAGACGGAGGAGGAGGCGATCGCCATCGCCAACGGCTCGCCCTTCGGGCTCGCCGGCTATTTCTACAGCCGCGACCTCGGCCGCGCCTTCCGCGTCGCCGAGAGGCTGAAGTTCGGTCAGGTCGGCGTCAACGAGGCGGTGCTCACCACCGAGGTGGCGCCGTTCGGCGGCGTCAAGGATTCGGGCTTCGGCCGCGAGGGCTCGAAATACGGCCTCGACGACTATCTCGACGTCAAATACGTCTGCATCGGCGGCATCTGAGGCCTCCGGGCTATTTCGTCGGCGAAGGCGAGGAAGGGCGGCGCGAGCCGCCCTTCGGCGTTCGGGCGCGGCGGCGCAGAGCCGCCTTTCGGCAACGGGGCGGGCTCTTCTTCGGGCTCGCACCGGATCCGGTACCGGCCGGAGAGCGCCGCCACTCCGGGTCGGGCGAGCATTTTCCAGAGCTTTTTCGAGATCGAGCGACGACCGTCGTGCCTTCGTCGCTTTCGCTCTTGCCAGGGGGGATGGGGCTCGGTATATCCACCCGGTCCGGCGGCACCGCCGCCCGCTGCTCCCTTCGTCTAGTGGCCCAGGACGTCGCCCTCTCACGGCGAAAACAGGGGTTCGAGTCCCCTAGGGAGCGCCACCTTTCTTCTCGGACATGCCCGAATCGGACAGCCCCTCGTCGACGAGACGCGCGCGTTCGTCGGGGCGTCGCGCCCGTCGCCTTCGGCGGTCGGTCGTCCTCAGTTCGCAGCCGCCCGGCACTTCCTGACGAAGGCGCCGAGTTTCGGGCCGGCGAGGCCCTGGGCCATGCCATCGGCGCGGCACTTGCGGGCGGCCACGAGTTCGGGGTGGGCTTTGTCGACGCAGGCCGCGATCGAGGTCTTGAGGGCGGCGCCCTTCAGGCCCTGCGTCCGGGCGTCGCGACGGCACTGGACGTCGGCGGCGAGATTCGGGCGCGCCGCGAGCACGCAGTCTTCCTGGGCATCGATCAAGGCCTTGGCCTTCAGCCCCTTGGCGAGCGCTTCGGCGCGACAGGTCTGCCAGATGTTCTCCGGCTTGGCCGGGGCGGCCGCCGGCGCCTGAGCCCAGGCCTGGGCGAGGGGGATGGCGAGAAGGAGAGTGGCGAGGGCGAGACGTTTCATGGTCCGCGATCCTGTCTTCGAGAGGCAACTCCGGACCGGTTCGACTGCCGACCGTAGGGCAGCGCGTCCGGGGCTTCGGCGTCGCCGGTCGTTCCTCGGTCGGGGTCACCGAACCGTCGAAACGCCGTCGCCGAAGTCGATCGGGAGTGTCGCCCGGACCGCGGCGGGATCGTGGCCGAGACGCGGCGGATCCGTGGCGAAGGCGGCCGGGGCGGCGAGGCGGCGTCACCTCACCGCGATCTCGATCAGCGACGGGCCGTCGCGGTCGAGCGCCTCGGCGATGGCGGCGCGGATGGCGTCGGGATCGTCGGCGCGGACCGAGGGCACGCCCATCGAAGCGGCGAGCGCCTGGAAGTCGATCGCCGGATCGTCGATGTCCATGCCGACGAAGCGGCCGGCGACGGCGTTCACGCAGCCGAGTTGCTTGGCGATGTTCTGCAACACGCCGTAGCGGCGGTTGTTGAAGACGAAGAACAACACCTTGGTGCGGTAGCGCGCCGCGCTCCACAGCGCCTGGGGCGAATACATCGCTCCGCCGTCGCCGACGAAGCTCGCCACCGGTCCGTCGTGGAGCAGCGCCGCGCCGACCGCCGCCGGCATGTTGCAACCCAGCACCCCGCCACGGGCGAAGAAATAGCGACCCGGCCGGGTCATCAGCAGCTCCTGCACCTTGCCGAAGGTGGCGGCGGAATCGTTGGCGAGCAGCGTGTTCTCCGGCAGGGCGTCGGAGACGGTCATCACCGCCAGGTCGGGGGTGAGCGGCGTCGAGGCGTCGGCGGCGATCTCGGCGCGGATCGCCGCAACGTGGGCGGTCTTGGCGGCGTGGCGGGTGGCGAGGCGGGCGTCGATCGCGGCGCGGTCGAGACGACCGGTCAGCGCCTCGGCGACGGCGTGGAGCGTCGCGCCGATGTCGCCGAGGAGCGAGGTGTCGGCCGGATGCTCGCGGCCGAAGGCCTCCGGATTGTCGGCGACGTGGTGGACGGCGACCCCTTCGGGGATCGGCCGGACGTCGCGATAGGGGTAGGCGACGAAGGCGCGGCCGCCGACCAGCACGATCGCCTCCGCCGTCTCGAGATGCTCGCGCATCACCGCGAAGTCGGGCTTCAGGACGCCGGCCCAGCAGGGATGAGCGGAGGGGAAGGCGGAGCGCGAGGTGAGCTGGGTGCCCCACACGGCGTAGCCGCCCGCCTCGGCGAAGGCGACGATGCCGGGCGCGGCGATCGCCGGCAGGTCGTCGCCGAGCAACACGATGACCTTGTCGGGATCGTGGGCGGCGAGCTTCTCGGCGAGCATCGCCGAATCCGGCGAGGGACCGAGGCGGGGCAGGGCGGAGGCCGGTGGGGTCGGGCCCGCGACCGGCTGGTCGAGGATGTCCATCGGCAGCGACAGGAACACCGGGCCGCACGGGGCGGTGCGGGCGATCGAGAAGGCGCGGCGCAGCGCCTTGCCGACGTCCTCGCCGCGATGGACCTCCTGGGCCCATTTGGTCACCGGGGCGGCGAGCGCCACCAGGTCGCCGGAGAGCCAGGGCTCGGTGGCGAGATGGCGGGTGTCCTGTTGGCCGGCGGTGACCACCAGAGGCGTCTCGCTGGCGCGGCTGGCGACGAGCACGCCCATGGCGTTGCCGAGGCCGCCCATGGCGTGGAGGTTGACGAAACCGGTCTTGCCCGAGGTCAGCGCCCATCCGTCGGCCATGCCGACGGCGGTCGCCTCCTGCAGGCCGAGGACATAGGTGATGTCGGGGGCGTCGACGAGGGCGTCCATCAGCGGCATCTCGGTCGAGCCGGGATTGCCGAAGACGTGGGTGATGCCCTCGTCGCGAAGGATGTCGAGCAGGATGTCGGCGGCGCGGCGGGTCATGACGGTCTCCTCGTCGGGATCTCCTCGAAGACTAGGGCCGTCGCGGCGAAATTGTCGGGCGAATTCGGGCGGGCTCGCGCGAGATGAAGCAATCTGATAGCTTGGTTTTGAGAGATAGAGATCGAAAATTGCTCATGGATGAAATCGACCGCAAGATCCTGCGCATTCTCCAGGAGGATGCCTCGGTGCCGAATCAGGGGCTCGCCGCCCGTGTCGGCCTGTCGCCCTCGCCCTGTCTGAGGCGGGTGAAGGCGCTGGAGGCGGCGGGCGTCATCCGCCGTTATGTGGCGTTGGTCGACGGCAAGGCGGTCGGCGCCGGCTTCGTCGCCTTCGTCGAGGTGCGGTTGGAGAAGCAGTCGGAGGCCTATTCGAACCGCTTCGAGGCGGCGGTCCTGGCGCGCGCCGAGGTGACGCGCTGTTCCTTCGTCACCGGCGATTTCGACTATCTGCTCGAGGTGGCGGTCGCCGACCTCGACGAGTTCCACCGTTTCCTCACCCAGGTGCTGACCCGCATCGACGGGGTCTCCAACACCAGGACGATCATCCCGGTGAAGCGGATCAAGGAGACGACGGCGGTGAAGATCGCCTGAGGGGGGTGGGGCGGATCGCCTTCTCCCTTTTCGGGGCTTCCGCGAATTCGGGAGACCCGTTGGCCGATTTCCGCGCGCGATCCTTCGAGACGGGCCTTCGGCCCTCCTCAGGATGAGGCTTTCGAGCAAACGGCCCCGAAGAGCCTCATGTCGAGGAGCGCTCGAAACGAGCGCGTCTCGAAGCATCGCGCACAGCGGTGAACGCGCACTTCCTCCGCGCTCTCGCCGAAGCTCCTCCGCGACCGGCTTGCCGATCGCCCACGGCTCCGCCATGCTCTCGCCCTGCGGGGAGGTCGCGGATCTCGGTCGTGGCGCGACGGCGTTCGGCTCTCGAACCTTCGTCTCGGGCGCGCCGGGGCCATCTTGACTTCGCCATCAAGAAAAACGAACGTTTGTTCATATAACGGCAATCCGGGCGCTCGATCCGGAACTCGACGAGACAGGGACGGAAGACACCCCATGGCCAGGATCGAAGACGAACTCGACCGCCGCTCGGCGAGCTATGCCGAAAATCACGCGGCGCTCGCCGAAAAGGTGGCCGAGCTCCGCGCCCGCGCCGCCCGCGCGGCGGAAGGCGGCGGCGAGGTGGCCCGCGCCCGGCACGCGGCGCGCGGCAAGCTCCTGCCGCGCGATCGCATCCGCCTGCTGGTCGATCGCGGCTCGCCGTTCCTGGAGTTCTCCCAGCTCGCGGCCGCGGGGATGCATGGCGACGAGGTGCCGGCCGCCGGCATCATCACCGGGATCGGCCGGATCGAGGGGCGCGAGTGCCTGATCGTCGCCAACGACGCGACGGTCAAGGGCGGCACCTACTATCCGATGACGGTGAAGAAGCACCTGCGGGCCCAAGAGATCGCGGCGAAGAACGAACTGCCCTGCGTCTACTTGGTCGATTCGGGCGGCGCCAACCTGCCCAATCAGGACGAGGTCTTCCCCGACCGCGACCACTTCGGCCGGATCTTCTACAACCAGGCCAACATGTCGGCGCGCGGCATTCCGCAGATCGCCGTGGTGATGGGCTCGTGCACCGCCGGCGGCGCCTATGTGCCGGCGATGTCGGATCAGTCGATCATGGTGCGCGAGCAGGCGACGATCTTCCTCGGCGGCCCGCCCCTGGTGAAGGCGGCGACCGGCGAGATCGTCACGGCCGAGGATCTCGGCGGCGCCGACGTCCACACCCGCACCTCGGGCGTCTCGGACCTGATGGCCGAGGACGATGCCCATGCGCTCGGCCTCGCCCGGCAGGCGGTGAGGAACCTGGCGCGGGTCAAGCCCGCCGGGCCGCGGCTGCGCGCGCCCCGCGAGCCGGTGCTCGATCCGGCCGATCTCTACGCGGTGGTCTCCGCCGATCCGAAGAAGCCCTTCGACATCCGCCAGATCATCGGCCGCATCGTCGACGGGTCCGAGTTCGAGGAGTTCAAGCCGCTCTACGGCCAGACGCTGATCACCGGCTTCGCCCACATCTGGGGCTATCCGGTCGGCATCGTCGCCAACAACGGCATTCTGTTCTCCGAGAGCGCGCTGAAGGGGGCGCATTTCGTCGAGCTCTGCGCCCAGCGCGGCATTCCCTTGATCTTCCTGCAGAACATCACCGGCTTCATGGTCGGCCGTAAATACGAGGCCGGCGGCATCGCCAAGGACGGCGCCAAGCTGGTCACCGCCGTCGCCTGCGCGGCGGTGCCGAAGATCACCGTGGTGGTCGGCAACTCCTTCGGCGCCGGCAACTACGGCATGTGCGGCCGCGCCTACGATCCGAACTTCCTGTTCATGTGGCCGAATGCCCGCATCTCGGTGATGGGCGGCGAACAGGCGGCGGGCGTGTTGGCGCAGGTCAAGCGCGACCAGATGGAGGGGCGGGGCCAGAGCTGGTCGGTCGAGGCCGAGGAGGCGTTCAAGGCGCCGATCCGGGCGCAATACGAGGAGCAGGGCTCGGCTTGGTACTCCTCGGCGCGGATCTGGGACGACGGCGTCATCGATCCCGCCGACACCCGCCTCGTTCTCGCCCTGTCGCTGTCGGCCGCCTTCAACGCGGCGCCGCGCGAGACCCGCTTCGGCGTCTTCCGCATGTGACGGCGCGCATGCCGCGCCGATCCGCCGCCGATCCCATTCGAGCCCGAGGGGCGTCCCCATGAACTCTCCCGTCATCCGCCCGATCCGCACCCTGCTCGTCGCCAACCGGGGCGAGATCGCCATCCGCATCTTCCGCACCGCCCGGCGGATGGGGATCCGCACCGTCGCGGTGTTCTCGGAAGCCGATGCGAACGCCGCCCATGTGCGCGCCGCCGACGAGGCGCACCTCATCGGCCCGGCGCCGGCGCGCGACAGCTATCTCAGGATCGACCGCATCCTCGAGGTGGCGCGAGCCTCGGGCGCCGACGCCATCCACCCCGGCTACGGCTTCCTCTCGGAGAACGCCGACTTCGCCGACAAGGTCGCGGCGGCGGGGATGATCTTCGTCGGCCCGCCGGCCTCGGCGATCCGCGCGATGGGCTCGAAGAGCGCCGCCAAGACGCTGATGGAGAAGGCCGGTGTGCCGCTGGTGCCGGGCTATCACGGCGACGACCAGTCGGAGGAGCTGCTGGCGGCGGAAGCTGCGCGCATCGGTTTCCCGGTGCTGATCAAGGCCTCGGCGGGCGGCGGCGGCAAGGGCATGAAGGTGGTCGAGCGCGCGGAAGACTTCGCCGCGACGCTGGCGTCGGCCAAGCGCGAGGCGCTGTCCTCCTTCGGCGACGACCGGGTGTTGATCGAGCGTTATCTCACCCGGCCGCGCCACATCGAGGTCCAGGTCTTTGCCGACGGGCACGGGCAGACCGTCCATCTCTTCGAGCGCGACTGCTCGGTGCAGCGTCGCCACCAGAAGGTGATCGAGGAGGCCCCGGCGCCGGGCATGACGGCGGAACGGCGCGCCGCCATGGGCGAGGCGGCGGTGGAGGCGGCGCGCGCCGTGGCCTACGTCGGTGCCGGCACGGTGGAGTTCATCGCGGAAGGATCCGACTTCTTCTTCATGGAGATGAACACCCGGCTCCAGGTCGAGCATCCGGTGACCGAGGCGATCACGGGCCAAGATCTGGTCGAGTGGCAGATCCGGGTGGCGCGCGGCGAGGCCTTGCCCCGCGCGCAGGGCGATCTCACCATCACCGGCCACGCCGTCGAGGCGCGGCTCTATGCCGAGGACGCGTCCCGCGACTTCCTGCCCCAGACCGGGCGGCTCGATCATCTCACGTTTCCGGCCGGCATTCGCGCCGATGCCGGGGTCGAGACCGGCGACGCGGTCTCCCATCACTACGACCCGATGATCGCCAAGCTGATCGCCCATGGGGCGACGCGGCAAGAGGCGCTGGCGCGGCTCGCCGACGCGCTTGCGGCGACGGAAGTGGTCGGGCTCACCACCAACCGCGCCTTCCTGGAGCGGATCGTCACCCATCCCGAATTCGTCGCGGCCGCCCACGACACCGGCTTCATCGCCCGCAACGCCGAGGCACTGTTCGCCCCGCCGGCGCCCGACGAACGGCTGGCGCTGATGGCCGGGCTCGCGGTGTTGGAACGGGAGGCGGCGGTGGCCGCGTCGACGGCGTCGACGGCGCCGAGCGATCCCCATTCGCCCTGGGCGACGGCGGGGGCCTGGTGCATGAACCTCGCCTCGCGCGCCGAGGTGGGCTTTCGCGACGGGACGGATGTCCGCGCGCTGGCCTTCGAGCGCTTCGCCGGCCGATCGGTGCATCTCGGCGCCGACGGCCCGATCGAGGTGGCGGCGCGGCTCGACGCCGACGGCCGGCTCACCGCGTATCTCGGCGGCACCCGGCTCGCCGCCCGCGCCGTCTTCGTCGGCTCGGCCGTCGCGATCTTCACCGGCCGCGCCCAGGCGACCTTCACCCTGGTCGATCCGCATGCCGGCGACGATGCCGCCCACCATCACGCCGACCGGCTGGTCGCGCCGATGCCGGGCTCGGTGGTGCAGGTACTGGTCGAGGCGGGCCGTGCCGTCGTCAAGGGCGAGGCGCTGGTGGTGGTCGAGGCGATGAAGATGGAACACGTCATCCGCGCCCCCCACGACGGCGTGGTCGAACGGGTCGACGTGGCGGTCGGCGACGCCGTCGCCGAGGGCATGGAACTGGCGGTGATGGCGGCGGAGGGGTGAGGCGGGGGCGCCCGTGTCGTCCGATGGCTCTGCGGGTCTGTTCGGTCGGAACTCCGGACCCTGCGCGCGATGCTTCGAGACGGCGTCCTTCGGACGCCTCCTCAGCATGAGGAGTCTGGGGGTTTTCGAAACAAATTCAAATGCCTCGGAGTGGAGATCTTCGCGCGGGGCGGGATCCGTGTCGGAGCTGCGGCGCCCGAGGTCTTGCTCCCGCCTCTCCTCCTCGTCATTGCCGGGCTCGACCCGGCAACCCATGTGCTTCACCACTCGGGGATATGCCGCTGGGTTGCCGGGTCGAGCCCACGGCTGTCCGGTTCAGGCGGCGCGCGCATGCGCGCCCTTCCTTCTCCCCTTGCGGGAGAAGGTGGCCCGAAGGGTCGGATGAGGGGTCTGG
>JAFHCF010000157.1:0-3158 GCA_048497495.1 Prosthecomicrobium sp. | reverse complement strand
GCCGCGCGTCGAGATCGATCGGCGGCTCGAGATCGCGGCTCCACGGCCGGCGACCCTTGAGGACGCCGGAGTCGTGGACCATCTCGGCAACGTATTCCTCCTGGCGATAGGCCATGACGTGGATGCCGGAGACGCCCCGGATTTCGCGGATCCGCTGGATCAGTTCGACGCAGAGGCGCTTGCCCTCGGCCTTCTGGTCGGCGGCGCCCTCGAGCCGAGCGATCACCGCATCGGGGATGTGGACGCCGGCGACGTTGGCCCGCATCCAGCGGGCGGTCCGGGCGGAGGCGAGCGGGCCGACGCCGACCAGGATGAAGACCTTCTCGTCGAGGCCCAGGTCGCGGACCCGGGCCATGAAGCGCTCGAGCAGGGGCACGTCGTAGCAATATTGGGTCTGGATGAACTGGGCGCCGGCGGCGACCTTCTTGGCGAGGCGCTCGGGGCGGAAATCGTGAGGCGGGGCGAAGGGGTTCTCGGCGGCGCCCATGAAGAGGCGCGGCGGCGCGGTGATCTTGCGGCCGGAGAGGAACTTCTGCTCGTCGCGCATGGTGCGGATGGTGGTGAGCAGCGAGGTGCTGTCGAGGTCGAACACCGGCTTGGCGCCGGGCTGGTCGCCGGACTGGACACCGTCGCCGGACAGGCACAGGACGTTGCAGACGCCGAGCGCGGCGGCGCCGAGGACGTTGCCCTGAATGGCGATGCGGTTGTAGTCGCGGCAGGAGATCTGCAACACCGGCGAATGGCCGATGCGGGTCAGAAGGGCGCAGATGGCGACCGACGACATGTGGCAGTTGGCGCCCGAACCGTCGGTGGCGTTGACGCCGTCGACCCAGCCCTCGAACACCGCGACGCGCTTGTGGACCTCTTCCGGGTCGGCGCTGTCGGGCGGGTTCAATTCGGCGGTGACGGCGAATTCGCCGCGCCTGAGCACCCGCTCGAGCCGGCCGCGCGAGGTGTGGCCCGGCAGATCCGGCAAGGGATCCCAAGGGTTGGGGCCGAAGTCGTGGACGTGCGGCAGGACCATGTCAGGCTCCGGTCTTCTCGGTCGGCGCGGGCGGCAAGGCGGCGCGGATCGCCGCGAGCCAGGTCGAGCCGCCCTTGAGGCGATGGTCGATCGGCGGGGCCGGCACCAGGATGGCGTCGCCGCCGGCCATGGCGCGGCTGCCCCGCCACGCCTCGACCCAGACGCAGGGCATCTCGGCGTGGACCTCGCAGTTGCCGTTCGCCCGCACCCCGCCGCAGGGACCGTTGCGCAACGACTTCGGGCAGTTCATCGGGCAGGACATGCCGGACGACGACAACAGGCACTGGCCGCACATGCGGCAATCGAACAGCGCCCGCTTGACGCTACGTTCGACCGCTGTGACCGGACGCTCCAGGCGGGCGAGGCCGATGCGGGCGGCGAGCGGGGCGAGCCCGACGAGCGCCTTCTCGAAACCGGCATAGGCCCGCTCCATCAGACGGGCATGGGCGACCGACCAGAAGCGCAGGGCAAACCGGCCGGCACGGCGCGGCGGCGGGCCGGCGGGTTCGAAGGCGAAGGGTGTCTGCATGCGAACGCCTCCGGCGCGGACGATCACGGGAGCCGATCGGCCGGGCGGTCGATCGAGCCGCCATCGTCCGTCGGCACCGCGCGCCTCTCCGCTCCGCAGGCGACGGTCGCTATAGGGAAGGCGTCATCGACGGCGATCGGACCGATCTGCCACCGACATCTCTACGCGGCCGTGTATACGCGGAGGGCGCGGAGGCGTACTGACATTTCATATGTACCGAATACGTCAACTACCAAAGATTGCATTTCATTCAATATATGCTCGCTTTCATTGGTATTGTGGTCGGCCGAATACGTGTTATAATTTATCTGAATGTTTCTTGAGGTCGAATCTATCGAGAGATAGCAGCATACGGTTCGAAATCCGAAGACATATAGCGAGGTGACCCTTGGTCATTTCGCCATATTTCAGCGTATATGTCGAATTTTCACGTTCGGGCCAAGCACTCTGTCGTACTTTATTCATCATATCTAACTATTCCCGCAAGGTGTTCACCTGCATCGTCGAACAACCTTACGGGTGCGACGGTCGGGACGTGTCGCGCGATGAATTCATCGCCGACTCGTCTCGGCAAGCTGATCGAACCGCAGGTTTTCAGCGTGTTCAATGACATCAATGATCCAGTGGCTACCTTCGCAGGGCAAGAGTGAAGCATCGCTGGATTTGTTACTGGGAGCGAAAATCATGAAAACTGCATATCTCGCCACAACGTTCATCGCCGGCTGCATGGCTGCGTCGGCTGCATTCGGCGCGGACGCCGTGACCACGATCACGAGCCGCAACGGGCCGATCGACTTCGCCAATGCCAAGCCGCTGGCGTTGCCGCGCGCCGCATCGGCGCCGACCTCCTTGAGCGAAGCGCTCAATGCGCCTCCGGCCTTCACCGGCACACCGGGTTCGGTCTCCGGCTTCGTCGGTGACGGCAAGACGAAACCGGTCAAGCTGCCGGTCAACCGCGCCCTGGCCAAGAGTGAGCTCGCTGCGCCGGAGCAGTTCGGCACCTCGAGGCAGCCCTTCACCACGGCACGCGCCGATGCCTATAACAACTACACGTCGAGTTACTACCCCTATCGGGCGGCCGGCAAGCTGTTCTTCAAGATCGGCACCGGCAATTACATCTGCTCGGCGTCGCTGATCAAGCGCGGCATCGTCGTGACGGCGGCGCACTGCGTCGCCGACTTCGGCAAGAGGAAACTCTATTCGAGCTGGTCCTTCGTCCCGGCCTACCGCAACGGCACGGCGCCCTACGGCAGCTGGACGGCCCGCCGGGTCACGCTCATGACCTCCTACTACGCCGGAACCGAGACCTGCTACCAGACGGGCGTGATCTGCCCCAACGACGTGGCGGTCATCGAACTCAACGGGCAGAACGGCGCCTATCCGGGCACCAACACCGGCTGGTACGGCTACGCCTGGGACGGCTACGGCTTCACCGGGTCGGGCGTCGCCAACAACAACCTCACCCATGTCACCCAGCTCGGCTATCCGGGGGCGCTCGACAACGGCGGCATGATGGAGCGCACCGACAGCTACGGCTACACCTCGTCGTCGATGTCCTACAACACCATCATCGGCTCGCAGCAGACCGGCGGGTCGAGCGGCGGC